>NZ_JBHSBO010000032.1:0-178116 GCF_042650685.1 Micromonospora sp. GCM10011542 | reverse complement strand
CGGGTGATCCGCTCGGCGCGCTCGCGCACGCCGGGATCGTCGGCCTGCGTCTCAGCCAGGCACGGCAGGGCCATGGGCTCTCCCGTGTCTGGCAGCAGGATGCGAACGGTAACGGACTCTGGCGTGAGTAGCCCGGCACGGATCTTGTCGAGCGGCTCGGTCAGCACTCCGTGGAGGGTCTCACCGGAGAAGCCGGCGAATTCGATCGTGACGTGGGCGCGTTCGAAGGCCGCCTCGACATGGGGCCGCAGTCCCACCGGACGCTCGGTTTGTGCGCGAACGAATGCGCCGCTGCCCTGACGGGTGACGATCAGGCGCTCGTCACGCAGGATGCGCAGCGCCGTCTTGACCGTCTCTCGGGCAACGTTGTAGCGCTCGGCTAGGTCGTTCTGCGACGGCAGTCGCTCGCCTGGCTCGAACTTGCGGGTACGAATCGCAGCTCGCAGAACGTTGGCGATCTGCTGCGACGGGGGCCTGGGGTCGTCCGGGTCCAGCCCGGCCAGGTTTTCCAGCTCGCTGGTCATGCAGGTCAGGGTAGCTGCTGACTAGCCAAGCTAGACCAATCAGCGTCCAAACTCTTGACCTGGCTAGCCAGGCTGGCCTAGCTTGAGTCCTACGCGATTTGGCTAGCCAAGTCGCATCCCGAGGCCGGTGGAGTGCCGGCGGGCAGAGCTGGAGGTAGGGCAATGGCTGTCCCGAACACGATCAAGGTTCCGGTTCCGTTCGAGTACGTGTTTCCGCAGGGTGCGCTGTGCCTGGGTGTGGAGCCGGTGACGGACTTCGACAAGCGCGGCCAGGGCGATGACCAGGCGCGCGACAAGGACACGGGCGAGCGGCTGTGGGTGGTCAAGGTCCTGGACCTGGACCCGGAGGCCGGGAAGTTCGGTGGCACGAAGGAAGTCAAGGTGAAGATCGCCGCTCCGGTGCAGCCGGTGCCGCCGGCGTCGAAGATCCCCGGCTATCCGCCGGCGGTGCAGTTCTCCGACGTGACCCTCACCCCGTACGTGGATTCGCAGCGGTGCAAGGGCTCGGGGAAGTGCAGGGCGCGGCAGGCGTGGTCGATCCGCGCCGGGGCCATGACCGAACCCGCCGTTGTGAAGCAGGCGGCCTGACCAGATCTGGACGCGCGGGGCGGGACTCGCCCGCCAAGACAACTCCCGCCCCGCGCCTGACCCTCATCTCCCTGAAAGGAGTTGGGCTGATGCCCACGCTAGCTGACGCTGCCCGCATCGTCGGGAACCCGCGCCCCGCCGCCGCCCGTCGCACTCACCGCCGCACGGTGATGCGTCTCGCTGGCCCTGGTATCCGGGCCGCCCGCGAGGTCTACACCACCGTCCCCGCCGATGCCGTCCGGGTGGCTGCGCTGGTGGAGATCTCCGCCGCCGCTGCCGCTCTGGCCCGGACGGTGGTGAAGCTGCGCCACCTCGACCCGGACCTGATCGCCCCGCACGTGGCCGATCGCGTCGACCTGCGGGCGGTGCTCGGTCGTGGCCGGTGGCTGCCGACCATGACCCGCCGCGTCCCCGCCCCGGAGTCCGGGCCGGTGGACCTGGCCGCGTTGCTGCCGGCTCGGATGCCGGCGCGTCGTCGGGTGGTGCGTCGTCGTCCCGGTACGCCGGGGCAGGCCGCCCTGTTCGCCGCTGCTGCTGGGGAGGGCTGAGCCGTGCCGCTGGTCAACGTGATCCGGGGTGACCGGATCGACTCGGCTCCGATCAACGTGCGGACCCCGTTCATCCGCATCCCGATGTGGGTGGCTCTGACCTGGTGGACGCTCAAGGCACTGGCCCGGCTGGTCTTCGTGGCGGTGCGGTTCTGGTACGTCACCGTCCCAGCGGTGTTCTTCGCCTGGCTCTACGGACGGTTCGGCTGGGCCGGTCCGGTCGGTTTCGTCGCCCTGGTCGCCTCCTCCGCCGCCGGCTGGGCGTTCGGGCACCGGCCGTCGTTCCTGCGGTTCGGGTGGTGGCCGGTCCTGTCCTGCTACCGCCGGATGCTCTACCGCCGCAAGTGGATGGCGGCGATGGTGACCGCCAAGCTCGCCGTCTCCTTCGACGGGCACACCGTCCTACCGGTGCTGCGTCGGGTGCGCTGCGGCGGCGGTGTCGACGTGGTGGTCGTGCGGATGGTGACCGGGCAGATCCCCGACGACTTCGCCAAGGTGGCCGAACGCCTCGCCCACACGTTCGGCGTCCGGCAGGTCAAGGCCGCACCCGGTCCACGCCCGGATGTGGTGTTGCTGCACCTGTTCCGCGGTGACCCCCTCGCCAAGCTCGTCCGACCGCTGCCGGTGCCGGCGGTTCCCGAGTTCACCGCTCTGCCGGTGGGCAAGCGCGAGGACGGCGACGGCTACGAGCTGCGCCTGTTCGGCACACAGGTCCTCGTCGTGGGCGCCACCGGGTCGGGCAAGGGCTCGGTCATCTGGTCCGTGGTCCGCTCCCTCGCCGCCGGGGTCACCTCCGGGCTCGTGCAGATTTGGGGCCTGGACCCGAAAGGCGGCATGGAACTCGGCATGGGTGCGCCGATGTTCACCCGCTTCGCCCGCAAGGACTACGCCGCGATGTGTGAGCTGATCGAGGAAGCCGCCACCGTCGCCAAGGACCGCGCCGGCAAGCTCTACGGCCGCACCCGCCAACACACCCCAACCCCGGACGAGCCGCTGATCGTCCTGGTCATCGATGAACTGGCCAACCTGACCGCCTACCTCACCGACCGGCAACTCAAGGACCGCATCAAGGCCGCGCTCTCGATCCTGCTGTCGCAGGGCCGGGCGGTCGGCGTCCACGTCGTCGCCGCCATCCAGGACCCGCGCAAGGAAGTCCTGCCGTTCCGGGACCTGTTCCCGACCCGCATCGGGCTCCGGCTCGCGGAAGCCGCTCAGGTCGACCTGGTGCTCGGTGAAGGGATGCGCGACCGCGGGGCGTTGTGCGACCGCATCCCGCAGTCCCTGCCCGGTGTCGGGTTCGTGGTCATCGACGGGGACCCGACACCGATGCGGGTCCGGTTCTCCTACCTGACCGATGACGAGATCCGCGACATGGCCCAGACCTACGGCCGCCTGCGCGTCATCGACGGCGAGATCCTGGACGGTGCCGCATGAAACCCCACCCCACCGCCACCAGCGCCGACCGCATCGAGGGCCTGGTCCTCATCGTCATCCTCCTGCTCGTCGCCGGCTTCGCGGGCGCCGCGTCGTTCACCCACGTCAAGGACTGGACCCTCGACAACTCGCCGGCCGGCACGGGCGAGTGGTTCGGCTGGGCCAACGCCGTCATCTCCGAACTCGTCCCCGTCGCCGCCCTGCTCACCATCCGCCGCCGACGCCGAGCCGGTCACTCGATCCGGTACCCGATGTTCCTGCTCGTCGCCGCCGTCGCCCTCTCACTCGCCGCTCAACTCGCCGTGGCCAAACCGGGCCTGTCCGGGTGGCTGCTGTCCGCAGTCCCGGCACTGGCCTTCATGGGCCTGTCCAAGCTCGTCCTCACCACCGCGCCGGCTCCCGTGCCGGCCGACGAACCCGCCCCGGCTGCGGCACCTGCTCCGCCGGCCGTGGCTCCGCCCGCCCGAGCGGTCACGCCGCCCGCTCCTGCGGTCGAGCCGACTCCGCCCACCGCCACGCCGGAACCGGTCGCCCTGGTCCCGGTCGAGCCGACCCGTCCCGCCCCGGTCGCCCCGGCTCCGGTCGTGCCGGTGTCGCCGACCGCCTTCGTCCGCCGCAACGGCGTCCCGCTGATCGGAGAGGTGACCCGATGACCGACCACCTGCTCTCCGGCCTGTTCCTCGTCGCCGGTTTCGCCCTGTTCTGCTGGGATCAGTACCGGCTCTATGTCGCCCGCTACGAACTGACTGCCCTGCAACGCGCCACCCTCCGCGACGGGTTGACCGGCCTCGCCAACCGCGCCGGCCTGGGCGACGCGTGGACCCAGCTCGCCCCGCTGCGGCCGTGGGTCGTGGTAGTCGACCTGGACGGCTTCAAGCCGGTCAACGACACCCACGGCCACGCCGCCGGGGACCTGGTCCTCACCGCCGTCGCCGCCCGGCTGCGCTCGGTCCACGGCGTCGCGGCCCGGCTCGGCGGGGACGAGTTCGCCGCCCTGCTCCTCGACCCGAATCCGGCCACGGCCGCCCGCCACCTCGCCACCGCCATCGCCGCCCCCGTCCGGCTGCCGTCCGGCGTGTCGGTGTCGGTGACCGCGAGTATCGGCCTCGCCCCCGCCAGCCCGTCCGGCCTCGCCGCCGCCCTGGCCGACGCCGACGCGGCCATGTACCGGGCCAAGACCACCCGGGCCGGCGTCGTGGCGTTCGACCCGCTGCGCGACGACCACGCCACCGCCGACCCACGCCCCGCCCTGCGGGTCCGCGACCTGACCGCCGCCGTTGCGGAGGTGGGCCGATGACGACTACCCCGACGCTGCCCGGCCTCGCCCCCGACCCCGTGGTGGAGCCGAGGTCGGGCTCCCGGGCCGCCAGGATGCTCATGCCCCGCTCCGTCGACGTGGTCAAAGACCTGGCCGCTGACTACGGCGTCTGTACCCGACCCGTCTCGCTGCGCCGCACCGACCTCGACTCCGGCCGCACCGAGGTCATCGACATGCCGTGCGGCGCCACGCAGGAAGCCAAGTGCCCCGCCTGCGCGAAGCGGGCACGGAAGCTGCGGCAGCAGCAGATCCGCGAGGGCTGGCACCGCGACGACGAACCCGACCCCGGACCCGCGCCGGCCACCGACGCGCAACGCGGCCTGATCGTCGCCCGCGCCCACCTGGAATTCGCCCGCGACGAAGCCGCCCGCGCCTCCCAGTGGGACCAGGTCGCCGACCTCGACGAAGCGATCGCCGAACTGGAAGGCCAGATCACCACCGAAGGACTGCGCGGCCGGCCTGCCCCGCCGCACGGCAGCGAGGACCAGGACGACGGCGACGGCAAGCGCCGGGTCCGCTCGACCAAACGGCGACAGGATGCCCCGGACCTACCCCGGCTGCCGGTGGAGAACCGGACCGTGGGACGGACCTTCGAGGGTCACGGCGGGCAGGTGTTCCGTCCGTCGATGTTCCTGACCCTCACCCTCGGCTCCTACGGCCGCGTGCACTCCGACGGGACGCCGGTCGACCCGGACGCCTACGACTACCGGCGGGCGGCCTGGGATGCGGTGCACTTCCCGCGGCTGCTGGATCGGTTCTGGCAGAACCTGCGCCGGGCGGTCGGCTGGAACGTCCAGTACGCCGGAGCGGTGGAGCCGCAGCGCCGGCTGGCCCCGCACGCGCACTTCGCCATCCGGGGCACCATCCCCCGGGCGCTGGTGCGCCAGGTCGCCGCCGCCACCTACCACCAGGTGTGGTGGCCCTCGGTCGATCAGCGGGTCTACGAACCGGGCCAGGCACCGCAGTGGGACGCAGACGCCGCAGGCTACGCCGACCCCGACACTGGGCGGCTGCTGCCGTCGTGGGATGAAGCCCTGGACCTGGTCGACGCCGACCCCGACGCCCAACCTGTGCACGTCGTCCGCTTCGGTGTGCAGGTCGACGCCAAGGGTGTGCTCGCCGGCAGCAAGGACGCGGACCGGTGCGTCGGCTACATCACCAAGTACCTCACCAAGCAGGCCGCCGACTGCCACCAGGTGACCACCGGCCGGCAGCGGGCACACCTGGAACGCCTGTGGTTGGAGCTGCGGCATACGCCCTGTTCGGAGCGGTGCGCCAACTGGCTGCTCTACGGCATCCAACCGAAGAAGGCACGCCCCAGGTTGCGGCCGGGCAACTGCAAGAACAAGGTCCACAAGCGGGAAACCCTCGGCATCGGTGGGCGCCGCGTCCTCATCTCCCGCCAGTGGTCCGGCAAGACCCTCGCCGACCACCGGGCCGACCGCCGTGACTGGGTCAAGGCCCTGCTCGGCGTCACCACCGACGCCGAGACCGCCCCGGCCGGCGGCGAGCAACGCCACGCCTGGGAACTCGCTCGGCCGACCGATCCCGACGTTGCCCCGCTCGGGCATCGGGTGCTGCGCGCCATTTCCGAACGCATCCAATGGCGCGTCCAACTCGACGCCGCCAGACGCAATCAGCCACCGCCCGGTGTTTCGGCAACTCTGCTCGACGTTGACGACAAGGAGGAACGACGGTGACTGTCTCCGACGTGCGGCCGGTGCCGGCGCGGCTGTGGGAGCTGCCGGCGGATGACCTGCCGCCGCTGTTGCTTCGGCCGGAGCAGGTGGCTCGGGTGCTGAACATCGGGCGGTCCAAGGTCTTCGACCTGATCCGCTCCGGGCAGTTGCGGTCGGTCAAGGCCGGCGGCTCGCGCCGGATTTCGGCAACTGCTCTGCGCGAGTACGTGGCGCGGTTGGAAGCCGGGGAGGACGACTGATGCCACGCTCAGAAAGCGTTGGGGAGCAGCCGCCCGCGGAACGAAAGCCGCGGCGGTCCAAGCGTGGTAACGGTGAGGGCTCGATCTACCTGCGCAAGGACGGCCGGTGGACGGCGGCATACTTCGTGCCCAAGCCTGGCGGCGGGGAGTCGCGTCGCTACGTTTACGGGCGCTCGCCCGAGGAGGTCGAGACGAAGCTTGTCGAGATGCGCAAGCAGGTTCAGGGGGGCGCACCCCTGGCTCCTGCCGGCCTGACGGTGGCCCGGTACCTCGAAGAGTGGATGGAGCAGGTAGCGGCCCCTCGGGTCCGTCCGAACACCGCCCGGTCGTACCGCGACTTGATCGCCAAGCACCTCGTGCCAAAGCTCGGGCGAAAGCGTCTGGGCCAGCTGGGCGCCCGTGACGTTCGGCAGTTCCTCGCTGCGCTCGCGGGTGACGGAGTGGGAGAGCGGACGGCGCAGTTGGCACACGCGGTGCTGCGGGCGGCGCTGGAAGACGCCATGCGGGAGGAGATCATCCCGCGCAACGTGGCGAAGCTGGTTCGGGCACCTCGGCCGGTCAAGCAGGAGCGGGAGCCGTTGACGGTTCAGCAGGTTCGGACGCTGCTCAACTCGACGCGGGGTCACCGGCTGCACGCGCTGTTCGTGGTGTTCGCGGTGCTCGGTCTTCGGCGTAGTGAGGTGCTGGGCCTGCGGTGGGAGGACGTGAACCTGGAGGTGGGCGTCCTGCGGGTGCGGCGCAGCTTGCACCGCGTCGAGGGGCAGTTGGCGACCTTCCCGACGAAGACGCAGCGGTCGACCCGGGCGGTGCCGCTGCCGGCGATGGTCGTGCGGGCGCTGCGGGACCATCAGCAGGGCCAGGAAGCGGAACGCCTGGCGCTCGGGGCGAAGTGGCCGAGCCTGGGCTACGTGTTCACCACACCCATCGGCACCCCGCTGGATCCGCGCAACTGCACTCGTCTGGTGCAGGCCGAGTGCTCGGCGGCTGGGCTGCCGGCGATCCGGCTGCATGACCTGCGGCACGGCTGCGTCTCGGTGCTGCTTGCTCTGGGCGTGCCGCCCCGGACGGTGATGGACATCGTGGGACACAGCACGTTGGAAATGACCATGACGATCTACGGGCATGTGAGTTTGGACGACAAGCGGGCGGCCCTGGATCAGCTGGGCGGCCTGCTGGATGAGGAGCCCGAGGAATGACGTTGCTGTCACCGGTTGCTGTCAGGGCCGGTCGCAAGCGACCGGCCCTGTGCGTTCTTGCTGTTCAACTGTGTGCGCCCGAAGGGACTCGAACCCCTAACCTTCTGATCCGTAGTCAGATGCTCTATCCGTTGAGCTACGGGCGCTCGTGCTCAGCCAGTGTACACACCCGGCTTTCGCGCGGAGACTCCGGGATTCGAACCCGGGAGGGGCTTTAAGACCCCAACCGCATTAGCAGTGCGGCGCCATAGACCAGACTAGGCGAAGTCTCCCTGGTGGCCCGCAGACCACCGCGCCCGAGGATACAGGTCGCCACCCACCGGGAGCAAAGCGACTTCCCCCTCGGCCGGCCAACTCCGTGTTTCCCCGCTGTGCGCGGGAGTGATCGGGACTACGCTCCATCGATATGCAGGAGCAGCCGCCCAGCGAGTCGACCCGCCGAGAGCCTGCTGACGGAGCGCGCCGACGCTCCCCCAAGGCGACCTTCACCCCACCGGTCCCGCCTCCGCCAGCCGGAGAGCCAGCCGGAGAGCCAGCCGGAGGACCGGCGGCACCGACCGACCGGACGACAGCGGACCACCCGGCCCAGGGGACCCCGAGTGGTCAGCGACCACGGCGGGTCAAGGCCGCCCCGGCGGTGCTCTTCCAGCCACCGGACCCGGACCGGCCGCTGCCTCGGCAGACGGATCCGAGCCGACGTGGCACGGCACACACCGAGGCGACCGCCAGGACCGGCCGGCCCGGCCACGCCGAACCGACCGGCCCGGTCAGCTCGGCCGCTCCGACGGACGTGCCAGTCGGCCAGCACGGCGACCCGGAGCGGCCCTCCACGCCAGCGGGGAAGACAGCCGGAGACGGAATCGAGCAGACCGCGCCGCCCCCGAAGGTCCGGGCGAGCCGGACCACCCCGGCGCGGAAAGCCACCAAGGCGCAGGACGCGCCAGCACGCGAGGCCACTCCCGCGCGGGAACTTACCCCGGCGCGCCCGGCCACTCCGGCGAGCGAGGCGACCACCAAGACCGCGACCGCCACGACCGGCAGCTCCAGGACCGGCAGCTCCAGGACGGCCAACACCGAGGCGGCCACCTCCGAGACAGCCACCACCAGGAAGGCCGCCGCCCGGAAGGCTGCCGCCACCCCTCGGGCACGACCCCCGATGAGCCGACCGCCAGCGGCCCACCGTCTGCCGGCACCGCTTCGGCCGCCCGAGCGGCGACCCCGGCCAGGCGAGCGCCGAGCGCGCGGAAGAGCGCCGCGCCGAAGAAGGCCGTACCCGCACCCGAACGCACGGCCGAGCCGGTCGACCCGGCGGCCGTGGCGCGTACGCCGGAATCGGACCTGCGGGCGGTGACCGCACGGCTGCTCGACCACCCGGGCTTCGCGCCGGAGTTGCTGGCGCTGGCCGCGGTGCGGGCGCTCGGGCCGGACGCCGGCGACTGGGTCGAGCGGCTGCGGAACCGGTACCCGGACGCTCCGGCGGACGGGCTGGCGCGGCTGGCCACCCGGCGCTTCGTCCGCTCGGCGGGCGTGGACGGGGCAGCGGCGGCGGTGGCGGGACTCTTCGCGCCGCTGGCCGAGCTGGTCTTGGTGCTCTGGACGCAGGCGAACCTGGTGCTGCACCTGGCGGCGACGTACGGCCGGGATCCGGCGCACCCCGATCGGGCCGTGGAGTTGCTGGTGCTCACCCAGGTGCATCCGGATGCGGCGAGTGCGCGTGCCGCGTTGGCTGCGGCGCGGGCGGCGGCGGCGCCCGGCGAGGATCCCTGGTCCCGGGTGGCGGAGGCGTCGTGGCGGCTGGCGGCGCCGCCCACCGCGCAGGCCGGCGGGTGGCTGGCGCTGCGATTGGCGTCGCGGCTGCTGCCGGGCGCGGCGGTGCTCGCGGCGGCGCTCGGCGACGCGGCGGCCACCGACCGGCTCGCCGCCCGGGCGACGACGGCCTACCGGCCGGCCCGCGGCCGGTCAGCGAGCGTGGGCGAGCAGGGTCAGAGCCAGTCGAACCAGTCCCTGGGCAGCAGGGCGTAGCCGACGAAGGCGACCACGTCGAGCAGGGTGTGCGCGATGATCAGCGGCAGCACCCGCCGGGTGCGCAGGTAGAAGAGGATGAAGATCACGCCCATCACGGCGTTGCCGAGGAACGCGCCGAAGCCCTGGTAGAGGTGGTAGGAGCCGCGGAGCAGGGCGCTGGCCGCGATGATCGCGGCGAGTCGCCACTGGAGCTGACGCAGCCGGGTGACCAGGTAGCCGACCACGATCACCTCCTCCAGCACGGCGTTCTGCGCGGCGGCGAGGATCAGCACGGGGACGGTCCACCAGACGTCCGGCAGGGCGGCCGGCACCAGGGTGGCGTTGATGCCGAGGTGGGCCGCCGCCCAGAACAGCGCCAGGCCGGGCAGGCCGATCAGCGCGGCCAGGCCGGCGCCCCGGGCGAGGTCCTGGCCGGGTCGCCGGGCGTCCAGGCCGAGGGTCCGCGCCGGGTCGCCGGGGTCGCGGCTGAGCAGGTGTACGGCGAGCAGCACCGGTAGCAGCGCGAAGACGATGCCGAGCAGTTGGTACGTCAGGTCCAGCCAGGGTCGGGCCGACGCCGAGGTGTTCAGCGAGGCGGTCTGCTTGGAGAGCGGACCGTCGGCGGTCAGCTTCGCGATGATCGAGACGACCGCGTAGACCGCGGACTGGCCGAGGGAGAGGCCGAGGACCAGCAGCGTCTCGGTCCCCAGCAGCCGGCGCGACACCGGGCGGGTCAGCTCAAGGGTCACCGCACCACTGTGCCCGACCGGCGGCCCCGACGGCACCGCCGAGCGGCGGCGTGAACCGGTCGCACATTCTGTGCGACCGGTCGACACGTTGCGTGGAGATTCTATGGGCACCCGATCCGCCGTCAGGAGAAGGAGCGTGTCCGTGGACAACGTCGCGCGGCTGCTGAAGGAGAGCTGGACTCTCGTCGAGGAGGACCGTGACCGGCTGACCGGTCACTTCTACGCCCGGCTGTTCCTGCTCGATCCCGCCCTGCGGCAGCTCTTCCCGGTGCAGATGACCGGTCAGGGCGACCGCCTGCTGGAAGCGATCATCACGGCGATCCACACCGTCGGCGACCCGGAGAGCTTCGACGAGTTCCTCCGCGCGCTCGGGCGGGACCACCGCAAGTACCACGTCGACGAGGAGCACTACGCGACGATGGGCGTGGCGCTGCTGGACGCGCTGCGCACCGTCGCCGGGGACAGCTGGAACCTGGAGTACGACCAGGCGTGGCGCGACGCGTACGCGGCCATCTCGACGACGATGCTGGCCGGCGCGGCGGCGGATGAGAACCCGCCGTTCTGGCACGCGGAGGTGCTGACCCACGAGCGGTACGGGCCGGACACCGCCGTGCTGACCTGCCGGGCGTTGCAGCATCCGCTGCCCTGGCGGGCCGGGCAGTACGTGAGCCTGGAGGTGCCCCGCCACCACCCGCGGGTGTGGCGGACGTACTCGGTGGCGAACGCCCCGAACGACGACAACGTGCTGGAGTTCCACGTGCGTACGCCCGGGGCGGGGTGGGTCTCCGGTGCGCTGGTCCGCCGGGTGAAGCCGGGTGACCTGCTCCGGTTGGCCGCGCCGATGGGGTCGATGACCCTGGACCGCGCCTCGGAGCGGGACATCCTCTGCGTGGCCGGCGGGGTGGGGCTGGCGCCGGTCAAGGCGCTGGTGGAGGAGTTGGCCAGCTACAACCGGACCCGCTGGGTGCACGTCTTCTACGGCGCCCGCCGGTCGGCCGACCTGTACGGCCTGGCCGGTCTGCGGGAGTTGGTCGCGGCGCACCCGTGGCTGTCGGTCACCGCGGCCTGCAGCGACGAACCGGACTTCGAGGGCGAGCAGGGCGACATCCCCGACGTGGTGGCCCGGTACGGCCCGTGGACCACGCACGACTGCTACGTCTCCGGTTCGGCCCGGATGGTCCGGTCGACGCTGCGGGTGCTGGCAGCGGACGAGGTGCCGCCGCCGCACATCCGCTACGACACCTTCGGTGATCTCTAGAGCGTTCCTCCCTCCATGCCGGGGCGCGTGCCCCTGCCCCCTGGGGCACGCGCCCCGGTCCCCGCGTCGGCACTAGTACCGCCAGGGGTTGCCGGTCTCCCGGTACTCCTCGACCGGGACCAGCGGCACCCCGGGCGCCATCCGGTCGACGTAGAGCCGCCCCTCCAGGTGGTCGATCTCGTGTGCGACCAGCCGGGCCATGCCGAACTCGAACGAGGTGATGATCCGGCTGCCGTCCCACTGGGCGTGTTCGACGTCCAGGCGCAGTGGCCGGGGGACCAGGCCGCGATGGTCGAAGAAGGAGAGGCACCCCTCGTACTGCTCGTCGGCGTCCGGGGCGGCGTCGACCACCCGGGGGTTGAGCAGCACCACCGGCTCGGCCGCCCGATCGGGGGGCCGAACCACGGCCGCCGACCGGCCGATGCCGAGCTGTGGGGCGGCGATGCCGACGCCCTTGCTGAACGGGTGCAGCTCGTCCAGCCGGACCAGGGTGGCGGTGAGCCGGTCGACCACGTCCCGGGCCGCCTGTGCCTCCGCGGGCAGGTCGAACGGTCGGCCGGGCTGGCGCAGCAGGTCGGCACCGCGCTGCACGATGCCGATCCCGCGCATCCGCTCGCTGGGCCGCAGCCGGTTGCCTCCGGACGGTGGGTCGGTCTCCGGGCGGGCGCGGAACCGCCACTGCATCCGGTAGCGGGCGTTCAGCGGCGGATCGTCGGTCTGCCACTCGAAGATCGCCCGGTCACCCTCGTCACGCCGCTGCGGCGCCGTCCGCAGCGGTCCCTCCTCCGCCGAGAGCGAGGTCTCCACGCCCCAGACCTGCGGGTCGAGCGCCGCCGGCATGTCCAGGCGTACGGACATCTGCCGGGTGGGCAGCCGGACGGCCCGCTGGAACCAGGGGCCCCACTTCTCCCGCCCGACGCAGTACGCGTACTCCAGCGTGGCCCGGTCGCCGGGGTAGAGCGGGAAGCGCCGTTCGCCGTTTTCGAAGAGCAGCCAGATCTCCTTGAACGCGTCCCGGTCGTGCTTGGCCCGCCAGTGCATCGCCTCCGGCTCACCGCCGCCGTCATGGCGATGAGCGCGTAGTTGCAGCTCGGCGAAGGTGAGCGGGTGTTCCCGGTGGTGCCGGTTGGAGCGGCCGGGGTCGTTCGGATAGCGGTCCACGGCGACCCGGACGAGGTAGCGGGTGACCGGCTCGGTGCCGGCGTTGTAGAGCTCGCGGCGGATCACGCACCGGTAGGCCTCGTCGGTGTGGATCAGCGTGGCGAGTTCCCGTTCGACCACCAGGCCGGTGCCGGGCGGCAGCTACTGGCCGGGCAGTTGCGGCTCGCGCTGCGCATGGCCGGTGCGGGCGTGCCGCAGCTCGTCGTACTCCCGGAAGCGCTGCCAGATCGCGCCGCTGGCCTCGAGCACGGCCTCGGCGCGGCGGGCGAAGTCCTCGGTCGGGCGGTGCCGGCGCCCTTCCACGTGGCTGACGTAGGACGGGTCGAACCCCATCAGGGCGGCCAGTTGCTTCTTGGACAGCCCTCGCCCCGTCCGGTGGCGGGCGAGTTCGGCCGCGAAGGAGTCGGCAGCCCGTTCGAGGGGGGAGGTCGTCATCGGCTTCCTCGTGGCCGGGAGTATCAGTTTCACGTTCCGTGCTCGGGCGCACACGCGTCTGCCACCTTGCCGACACACCACTTGACAATCAACCGACGGTTGTCAATCCTGCGCCGGCGTTTTCCGGGGCCAGGGTCGGGTAGTACGCCGGGGCGCGGAGCCGGACTCCCGCCGGGGGGAGTGACCCACGCCTCCCGATCCGACCGAGGTGAGGCTTCCCTTAGACCCACGGGTGTGCTTAGGCTAGCCTTAGCTCAGGACGGCAGCGGTCGTCCGCCGAGGCACTCTCCTCGGTCACGCGGACGGGGGATGACGCAGGTGACAGCGGTGATGCCGAGGCACGACGTGGCCCCCACGCCGCTCGCGCCGGTCACCGCGGCGCTGCGGGCGATGTTCGGCACCGACGACCTGCCCGGCCTCGCGCCGGGGCTGCTGGTCACCGACGAGTTCGGCTGGGCGCCCGCCACCACCCTGATCGACGGCACCCGGCTGCCCGAACTGCTGCACGCGGCCACCCGGCGCTGGGGCGGCACCCCGCACGCCTGCGCGGCGCTGGCCTGGAAGTCGTACAGCTACTGGACGTCCCTGCCCGTGGTCCTCGGCTGGGCCTCGGCCCGGCGGGTGCCGCTGCTCGACCCGGCCGACGTGCTGATCCACTTCGAGGACCACCGCCCGCTGCTCACCCTGGGCCTGCGCCGTACGACCGGCGTCGCCGTGCTGCCCAGCGACCCGCTGGCGCTCTCCGGCCACCCCGAGGTGCGGGTCGTGGCCGGTGAGGCGGAGCTGCTGGCCGCGCTGCGCGGCTCGCTGCTCGACGCCCACCTGGCCCCGCTGATCGCGGCGATCCAGGCGGAGGTCCGGATCGGCACCCGTACGCTGCTCGGCTCGGTCGCCTCCGGCATAGCGAACGGCATCCTGCGTGCCGCCGACGGGCTGCCCGGCTCGACGGTGCAGACCATCGACACCCTGCTCGGCGCACTGAACCTGCGCGACCTGGTGGAGCTGGCGCCCGGGCCGACCGGCGAGCCGACCGTGCAGCGCCGCACCTGCTGTCTCGCCTTCACCCTGCCCAGCCCGAAGGTCTGCCAGGGCTGCTGCGTCCGCTAGCCCGACCCGGCTCAGTCGGTCAGCGACCGGACGTCCCACACCCAGACCCCGCCGGTGAAGACCGGCCTGATCCCGGTCAGTTCGGTCATTCCCCGGCGCAGCGCCACCTCGTACTCGTGCGGCCCGAGGATCACCACGCCGGCCCGCCAGAAGCGCATGTCGTCGACCGCCGCCACCCGGTCCTGCGGAGTGATCGGCGGCACCGCGCCGGTGCGCCGGATGGTGGCGAAGAAGCTGCTGGTGGGCCGCGGAGGGGCGGTGAACAGGGCGATCCGCCCCTCGCCCGGCCGGGTGTCCGGGCCGAGGAAGTAGCCGCGGGCCAGCGGCATGTCCAGCCGCGTCGCCGCGGACCAGCGCAGCGGCTCGGCGTAGTTGGTGTCCGGCAACGGCAGGGTCACCACACTGCGCCCCCCGGCGACATAGGGACGCCACGCTCCGGAGGTGACGAACGCGGGGACCGGGTCGCGGCGGTCCACCTGCAGCGGGGTGGGCAGGATCGGCAGCAGCGCCATGGTGAGCGCGGTCGCGGTGGCGAGTCGGATCGGCCCGCGGGCGGCCGGGTGGCTGCGGACGAGCGTACGGGCCTGCTCGGCGCCGTAGGCGAGCAGCAGCCCGACGATCGGGGTGATCGCCAACGCCCACCGGGTCGGCACCACGGAGTGCAGGATCGGCAGGTTCTCCAGCGCCGCCCAGGGACCGGGCACCCCGGTCTCGCGCCCGGCGAAGCGGATCTCCCGGCCCAGCGAGAGCACCGCGAAGAGCAGCCCGAGCCCGGCCAGCACGAGCACCACGACCGACCGTCGCAGCCACCAGACCAGGGCGGCCACCAGCACCAGCAGTGGCCAGCCGAAGAAGCTGTTCTCCTCGGTCGGGTTGATGGCCAGCTTCGCCGCCGTCCGCGGGCTACCGGCCAGCGACTCGCGGGAGTACGCGACGAACGAGGCGAAGTCGCTGGAGTAGCCACGGATCAGCCGGGACAGCCCCGCGTACGCGCCGGGGCCGAAGAACTGCACGTAGAGGGGGTACGCCAGCAGCAGCGCGGCGACCCCGGCGGCGACGGCCAGGCCGGCGAGGAAGGGCCGGGCCCGGGCCCGCACCTCCGGGCGGGCGAGGGCGAGCGCCGCGATCACCACGCCGAGGCCGATCGCGGTCATCAGCAGGATCTCCAGGTTGAGGAAGGCCTGCCAGACGATCACCAGGGCGAGGAGCACTCCGTCGAGCAGCCACCGGCCCGGCCGGCCCAGCCGCAGGGTCCGCCAGATGATCAGGGGTACGACGAACTGCGACACGATGTTCGGGTGCGCATTGGCGTGCGACACCATCGCCGGCGCGAACGCGGAGAAGCCGGCACCGAGCCAGGCCGGCCCTCTGGCACCGATCAGCACCCGGGAGAGCAGCAGGTACCAGGCGACGGCGGTGGCGATCATCCCGCCGGTGAGGAACAGCAGGAATGCCGCACGCGGACCGAGCAGCACGGTGACCGGCGTCATTGGCAAGGAAATGGATAATACGGACGTATTCGCCATCAGGTTGACGCTGTCCGGCACGTTCATCCGGTCCGAGCCGAATGGATAGGCGAACTGGGTGACGACCCGCGCACCATGCGCCATCATCCACTCGAACTGCGACTGATCCGAGGGGTTGTCCCGCACGCCACTGCCGGGAGTCAGCCACAGCCGCCCGGTGACCCAGAAGCCGAGCACCACGAAGCTCAGCACGGCAGCCACATCGACCAACCCTCCCCGCCGCGGGGGCGGACCGGGCTCGCCCAACGGCGCCACGGAGGGCGGGCCGGCGCCGGGCGGGTCCGTTTCAGGAGTAGTCATGACAATTCGAAGGGTAGTCAGGGTATGGCACTGCCGTGACATGTTTCGGGGTACTGCCGTACTATGTGCCGGGTTCGCCGACCGCCGATCCCGTGCCCACCCCCGACCGCAATTCCGCCATCCCGCTACCCGATTCTTCTGCTTCCCACGCGGATGATTCACATTGTCGGTCCAAGGCACGGGTCGAGTTCTTACCGTGAGGAATCGACGCATGGCAGACATCACTGGGGATCAGCGCGTCCAGTCCGAGGTGCTCGAAGGGCTGGCGACCGCCGTCAACCATCGCCGCTGGTTCGTGGAGCTGGCAGTGCCGTACCTCGGTGACGATCCGATCGAGATTGGCAGCGGTCTCGGCGACTACGCGCTGGAATGGTCGGAGCGGCTCCCCCGGATCACCGCCACCGAGGCCGACCCGGACCGTCTGGTGCTGCTCAAGGAGCGGCTCGCCGACCGGCCGACCATCGAGGTCCGGCAGATGCTGCTGCCCCACAACGAGCGCGGCGACCACAGCGCCGCGGTCTCGTACAACGTGCTGGAGCACATCGAGGACCACGTGGGCGCGCTCCGCAGCATGCGCGACCTGGTCCGCCCCGGCGGCGCCGTGGTGATCATCGTGCCGGCGTTCCAGTTCGCCATGAGCCCGGCGGACATCGCCACCGGGCACGTGCGCCGCTATACGAAGAAGACGCTCGCGGCGGCGATGACCGAGGCCGGCCTCACCGTGGAGAAGATCCACTACGCCAACGCGCTGGGCCTCCTCGGCTACTTCATGGCCACCAAGGTCTTCCGGCTGATGCCGAAGGAGGGCCCGATGGTCAGCGTGTACGACAGCGTCGTGCTCCCCGCCACCAAGGCAGTCGAGCAGCGCCTGCGCCCGCCGTTCGGCCAGTCGGTCTTCGCGGTGGCCCGCGTACCCTCCTGACCCGACCGCGGTCTCGCACCGTCCGCCGCAGCGTGGGTGCGAGACCGCGGAGACCGGGCGTCAGTCCTTGATCTGGTAGGTGGGGCGGATGACGGCGCGGGCCAGGGTGTGGAACGTCAGGTTGAAGCCGACGTAGGCGGGGCTGGCGTCCGGCGTGAGGTCCAGGCGGTCGACGTCCAGGGCGTGCACCGCGAAGACGTACCGGTGCGGCCGGTCGCCGGGCGGCGGCGCCGCACCGCCGTACCCCTGGTCGCCGTAGTCGTTGCGGACCGAGAACGCCCCGCCGAGGTCGGTGCCCGCCGCGCCGCCGGCACCCGTGGGCAGCTGGGTGACCCCGGCCGGTACGTTCACCAGGACCCAGTGCCAGAAGCCGCTGCCGGTGGGCGCGTCCGGGTCGTAGCAGGTCACCGCGAAGCTCTTCGTCTCGGCGGGGAAGTCCGACCAGGCCAGTTGCGGGGAGACGTTCTCGCCACCGGTGCTGCCGTGCGCGTGCCGGGTGTCCATCGGCTCGCCGTTCTGCACGTCGTCGCTGGTCAGGGTGAATGAGGGCACCGTGGGCAGCAGCTCGTACGGATCCGGGGCGATCGGTCGTTCCAGGGTCATCGGGACGGTCCTTCCGAAAGTGCGCGAAACTTGCTGCGCCCTTCATACCCCGTCCCGGCCCACCCGACGACCGGAAGTGCCACCCTCGGCCGGATGCGGCTGGGTGGCTATCGTTTGTCGGAGGGCAACGTTGGAGAAGATCCGGGAGCACCGCCGGGAAGACGAGCCGCCGGGCTCGGCGCAGCCCTGACGACCCGCGCCGACGAACGCCGTTCGACCCGCTCGACCCGGGCCGCGCCGCCCGCTGGAGCAGCGCAGTTCACCGCCGCGCCGCGGGTCCGGCGTCGCAGCCGTTCGTCGGCGGAGGGTGTGGGATTCGAACCCACGAAGACATCGCTGCCTTACCGGTTTTCAAGACCAGCGCCATCGGCCACTAGGCGAACCCTCCTGGGCCGCCACCCGGGGGTGCGCGGCCGTGCCTAGTCTGCCACGACCATTCGACGGGCGGGCCGGCGTCCCACCCGGGGCGTGCCTGTCCGGGCCCTATCCGTCCACAGTGGCGAGCGCGGGAACCGGGTGCGCCTGCGGCCCGACCCGGGATCGGGTAAGACTGAGCCCATGCGAGCGATCACCATTCCCGACCCCGGTGGGCCCGACGCGCTGGTGTGGGCCGAGGTGCCCGACCCGGAACCCGGCCCGGGCGAGGTGGTCGTGGACGTACGGGCCACCGCCGTCAACCGCGCCGACCTGTTGCAACGGCAGGGGCACTATCCGCCGCCTCCGGGCGCGCCGGCGTACCTCGGGTTGGAGTGCTCCGGGGTGATCAGCGCGGTCGGCGCTGAGGTGACCGGGTGGCGGGTCGGGCAGGAGGTGTGCGCGCTGCTGGCCGGCGGTGGGTACGCCGAGCGGGTGGCCGTACCGGCCGGGCAGTTGCTGCCGGTGCCCGCCGGCGTCGACCTCGTCGACGCCGCGGCGCTGCCGGAGGTGGCCTGCACGGTCTGGTCGAACGTGGTCCGGCTCGCCGGCCTGCGCTCCGGCGAGACGCTGCTCGTGCACGGCGGGGGCAGCGGGATCGGCACGTTCGCCGTACAGCTCGGGGTGGCCCTCGGCGCCACGGTGCTGGCGACCGCCCGGTCGGCCAAGCACGCACGGTTGCGCGAGCTGGGTGCGGCGCACGCGATCGACTACCGCGAGCAGGATTTCGTCGAGGAGGTCCGGCGGCTCACCGACGGCCACGGCGCGGATGTCATCCTCGACATCATGGGCGCGTCCTACCTGAGCCGGAACGTGACCGCGTTGGCCACCGGCGGCCGGCTGGTGGTGATCGGGATGCAGGGTGGCCGCAAGGCCGAGCTGGATCTCGGCGCGCTGCTGACCAAGCGGGCCACGGTGGCGGCGACCAACCTGCGGGCCCGGCCGCTGGCCGACAAGGCGGCGATCGTCCGCGGGGTCCGGGACGAGGTCTGGCCGCTGGTGGAGGCGGGCCGGATCCGGCCGATCGTGGACCGGCGGCTGCCGCTGGCCGACGCGGCGGCGGCGCACGAGCTGGTCGAGTCGAACGACCACGTCGGCAAGGTGCTGCTCACGACCGGGTGACGCCGAGTACCGGGCGGTGGGCGTCAGGCGGGTGCCGGGTCTCCCGCCGCGCGGGGGAGCACCAGGCGGGCGCCCGGCCCCTCGCCGGCGAGGGTGTCCTCCGGGTTGTACAGGGTGCAGCGCTGCAGGGACAGGCAGCCACAGCCGATGCAGCCGTCGAGGTCGTCGCGGAGCTTGGTGAGCAGGCGGATCTTCTCGTCCAACCGGCTGCGCCAGGTGGCGGAGAGCCGGGCCCAGTCCTGCGGGCTGGGGGTCCGGCCGCCTGGCAACGAGGCCAGCGCCTCGCGGATCTCCTCGAGCGAGACGCCGACCTGCTGGGAGATCCGGATGAAGGCCACCCGGCGCAGCTCGGCGCGGGCGTACCGGCGCTGGTTGCCGCCGGTCCGCTCGGCGCGGATGAGGCCCAGCCGCTCGTAGTAGCGCAGCGCCGAGGGCGCCACGCCCGAGCGGACGGACAGCTCGCCGATGGTCAGTGAGTCCTGCATCACCCGGTCCTTGAGTTGAAGCGCACTTCAAGTCACAGGCTATCGGCATGGCCACGACACTCACCACCGACACCCACGCCCGACTCCGACCCCTGATCCGCCGGCTGACCGGCGACGAGAAACACGCGCCCAGCGCGCACTCCACCATCGACGTGCTCCAGGTGCTCTACGACCGGGTGCTGCGGATCAGCCCCGACACCGTCGACGATCCGGAACGGGACCGCTTCCTGCTCTCCAAGGGACACGGGCCCGTCGCCTACTACGCGGTACTCGCCGCGCACGGCTTCATCCCGGACTCCTGGCTCGACGACCTGGCCGGACCGGAGAGCCGGCTCGGCCACCACCCGGACCGGACGCTGATCCCCGGCGTGGAGATCGGCTCCGGCTCGCTCGGCCACGGCCTCGGGCTGGGCGTCGGCACCGCGCTCGGGCTGCGGGCCCAGGGGCTGCTCAAGCCCCGGGTGTACGTGCTGCTCGGCGACGCCGAACTCGACGAGGGCGCCAACCACGAGGCGATCGCGTACGCCGGCGCCACCGGGCTGGCGAATCTCACCGCGATCGTGGTCGACAACTCCTCGGCCACCCACGGCTGGCCGGGCGGCATCGCCAGCCGGTTCACCGTCGACGGCTGGACCGCCGACACGGTCGACGGCCGGGACCACACCGCCCTGCACGCGGCGCTGACCGGGCACCGGCCCGACCGGCCGCACGTCGTCATCGCCCGCGTCGAGAGCAAGGGATGACCGTCATGCGGACCGCGTTCATCGACACCACCACCGCGCTGCTCGAGGAGCAGCCGCGTACCGCCCTCGTGCTGGCCGACATCTCGGCCAGCCAGTTCGCCCCGGCCGGCCGTCGACACCCCGACCGGGTGCTCAACGTCGGCATCCGGGAGCAGTTGATGATCGGGGTGGCCGGCGGGCTCGCCCTGACCGGGCTGCGCCCCATCGTGCACTCGTACGCGACGTTCCTGGTGGACCGGGCGTACGAGCAGATCAAGCTGGACCTGGACCACCAGGGCGTCGGCGCGGTGCTGGTCAGCATCGGCGCGTCGTACGACGGCTCGCGGGAGGGCCGGACCCACCAGTCGCCGGGGGACGTGGCGCTCTTCGACACGCTCGGCGACGGCTGGACGGTGCGGGTGCCCGGTCACCCGGACGAGGTGGCCCCGCTGCTGCGCGCTGCCGTCGGCACCGACGACCCGGTCTACCTGCGGCTGAGCGAGCAACGCAACGCGCGGGCGTACCCCGACGCGCGGCGGCTGCGGATGCTGCGGCACGGTGGGCCGGGGGCGCCGCTCGTGGTGGCGGTCGGACCGATGCTCGACGCGACGCTGGCGGCGACCGAGGGGCTGGACGTGACGGTCGCGTACACGCACACGCCGCGACCGTTCGACGCGGCGGGACTGCGGACGCTCGCCACGAACAAGGTGGTGCTGGTCGAGCCGTACCTCGCGGGCACGTCGAGCGCGGCCGTCGGCCGCGCCCTGGCGGACGTGCCGCACCGGCTGCTGGCCCTTGGGGTGGGCCGGACCGACCTACGCCGGTACGGCGACCCGGCGGACCATGCCCGGTGGCACGGCCTGGACGCCGTCGGTCTGCGGCGGTCGATCAGCGCGTTCCTGGAGTCAGCGCGGGTTTGAGGCGGTGGGACGGCGGCGGGCGCGCTCCCGGCCGAGGATCCAGATCGCCTCGACGCCGTCCTTCCAGGTGATCTTCTTGCCCTCTTCGCGGCCACGCGCCCGGTAGCTGATCGGCACCTCGTACGGCCGGATCCGGCGGCGCAGCAGCTTGCCGGTCACCTCGGCCTCCATGCCGAAGCCGCGGGAGCGCACGTCCAGCGACCGGTAGAGCGCCACCGGCATGAGCTTGAAGCAGGTCTCCAGGTCGCCGATGTAGGAGTTGAACAGCACGTTCGCCGCCATCGTGACGCCCTTGTTGCCCATCACGTACCAGAAGCTGTACGCGCTGTGGCTGCCGAAGGTGCGATTGCCGTAGACCACCGTGGCCCGGCCGTCCAGCACCGGGTCGAGGAGCTTCGGGATGTCCTGCGGGTCGTACTCGAGGTCGGCGTCGAGGATGACCATGTAGTCGCCCTCGGCGTTGTCCACCGCCGTCTTGATGGCCGCGCCCTTGCCGGCGTTGCGCTGGTGCGTGATGACCCGCAGCCGTGCGTCGTCGGCCCGACCGAGGACCTCACCGGTGCCGTCCCGGCTGCCGTCGTCGACCACCACCAGCTCGATCTCGCACGGGTAGTCGACCGCCAATGCCTGCTTGAGGGCATCCGCGATGCGTTCTTCCTCGTTGTAGACCGGCATGAGGATCGAGAGCTTCACGGGAATCTCCACGGTGGCGACGATATGTCGGGCCTAGCCTAGCCTGGCTGGTCAGCACGGCGGAGGCCAGCACCGTCGGCATCCGGCGTGGCGGGCGCAGTCGGATGGTGTTTACTTCCGGCCATGTCGGCTGCCGACTTCCCGCTCGCGGTGGCGCCCGCCGCCGCGGTGCTCCTGCTCACCGTTGCCACCAGGCCGGCCGAGTCGGCCGCGGTGGCGCCGCTGCGACTCGCCGTCGTGCGCGCGGCCCTGCTCACCGGGGCGTACGCGGTACTCGTCGTCGAAGTGCTCGGCGCGCTGCACGCGCTGACCCGGCCGGCGTTCGTCGCCGCCTGGCTGCTCTTCCTGGTGGCCGCCGCGGCAGTCGTCGGGTGGCGCCGCAGCCGGGACACCGTCCAGCGTGGCGCCCCGGCCACCGAACCACGAACCAGAACGCTGGTCGGCGCGGGCGTCGGCGAGGCCGGCGCCGGCCCGGCGGCCACCCTCCCATCCGGTCCGGCGAGCGGTGCCACGGATACGCACCGGCCGCGGTACGGACGCGCCGCCCCGCTGGCCGCCTTCTGGCGGACGGCGAGCCGGGGCGAGCGGCTGCTCGCCGGCACGGTCGGCGGGCTGGTGCTGCTGGAACTGCTCGTCGCGCTGCTCGCCGAGCCGAACAACTTCGACTCGCAGACGTACCACCTGCCCAAGGTGGAGCACTGGGTGGCGCAGGGCGACCTCGACTTCTGGGCGACCGCCATCCACCGGCAGGTGACGATTCCGCCCGGCGCGGAGTATCTGCTGCTGCACCTGCGGCTGCTCACCGGCGGCGACCGGCTGCACAACCTGGTGCAGTGGGCGGCCGGCGTGGGCTGCCTGCTGGTGGCCGCCCGGATCACCGCGCAGCTCGGCGGTGGGCGACGGGCTCAACTGCTCACCGCGATCGTGCTGGCCAGCACCCCGATGGTGGTGCTCCAGGCGACCAGCACCCAGACCGACCTGGTCTGCGCGGCCTGGGTGGCGTGCGCGGCCACGCTGGTGCTCGACGGGCTGCGTCGGCGTACCGGCTGGGGCACCCTGCTCGGCCTGGGGGCCGCCACCGGCCTGACCGCGGTGACCAAGACCAGCGGTCTGATCGCGGTCGGCCCGCTGCTGCTGCTCTGGGGGATCGCCCAGCTGCGGTCGGCGTGGACCGGAGCCGGCGCCCGGCGTACCGGCGGGCTGGCCCGCACGGTCGGCGGTTCGGTGCTGATCCTGCTGGTGGCGGCCGTGGTGGTCGGGCCGTTCCTGGCCCGGGTGACCGCCGAGTTCGGGCATCCGCTGGGGCCGCCCCGGCTGCGCGAGTCGATCCCGATGGAGCGGCACGACCCGCCCTCGATCCTGGTCAACGCGCTGCGCATCGGGCACACCGCGTTCGACACCCCGCTGGCGCCGCTGCGCCGGGCCGGCGCGGAGGCGATCATCGGCGGCGCCGACGCCATCGGGGTCGACCCGCAGGACCGGGCCATCACCTTCGGCCGGGAGGTGTTCCCGGTGCCCGCCTGGTATCCGGACGAGGACCGGGTGGCGTTCCCGCTGGCCGGGTCGTTGGCGCTGATCGGCGCGGTCGTCGCGCTGGCCCGGCCGCGTCGGATCGACCCCGAGCAGGTCGGGGCGCTGCGCGGGTACGCCGTGGTGGTGCTGGCCACGGTGGCGCTGCACACCGCCATGATCAAGTGGCAGCCGTGGGGCAACCGGCTACTCCTCTACGTCCTGGTCCTCGCCGTCCCGCTGGCCGGGCTCTGGCTGGACGCGCTGTTCCGGCACCGCGCCCACACGCCGGCCGCCCCGCCGGCCGGCGCGGGTGGGCGGCGCTCGATAGCCGCACTGGTCGCGGTCGCCGTACTCGCCACCTCGGCGCTGGCCGGGGTGCTGGCGCTCTCGTACGGCTTCCCCCGTCGACTGGTCGGATCCGGCTCGGTCTTCACCACCTCGGACTGGGACACCCGGTTCCTGCGCCGCCCGCAGTGGGCCGAGGAGTTCCAGTGGGCGGCCACGGCGGTACGCGACAGCGGCGCCCGCCGGATCGGGCTGGTCGAGCAGAACGACAACTGGGAGTACCCGTGGTGGCTGCTGCTGCGGCGGCCCGACGGCAGCCCGCCGGAGCTGGTGGCGTTGCAGTCGGTGCTGCCCGAGCGACCGCCGGCCGACCCGTCCTCGGTGGACGCGATCGTCTGCACCGGCGGCAGGTCGGCCTGCGCCAAGCTGGTCCCGGCCGGCTGGCGGCTGGAGTTCCGCGGCTACGTCGGCTACGCGCTGCCGCCCGGCCGCTGACCGTCGTCGGCCGCGACCGCCGACCGTGCCGCCCGGATCGTCCGATCCGGGCGGTTCTGCACTCCGCGCAAGGATGGCGAGACTCATTCACATCCGTTGATCGGCACGTTACCGTCTGGTAACTCGATCGACGTGCTGCGATCGAGTCGAAAGGAGTGCGTCGATGCCTGCTACCCCCGCCAGGCGCGAACGCGCGACCCGACGACGGAATCTCGCCGTCGCCGTCGCCGCCGCTCTCGTCCTGCCGATGCTCGCCGGACCGGCCGCCCCCGCGACCGCCGCGGACCGGCCCGCCGTCCAACCGCTCGCCGCCAACCTGGAGGCGATCCGGGCCGCCGAGGCCACGGCCCTCTACGGCGCTCCGGCCATCCGACCGCTGGAGCAACGCCGCACCGCGCTGATCACCATGGGCGACAGCGAGATCTCCGGCGAGGGGGTCGGCAACTACGTCCCCGGCACCCACCAGAACGGCAACTGGTGCGACCGCTCGTACGACCAGGCGGTGTTCCGCACCGACATCCCCTCCGACGCGCAGTACAACCTGGCCTGCTCGGGCGCCACCCCGTGGAACCTGATCGCCGGCGGCCCCACCCAGCACAACGAGCTGAACCAGGGCGACTACCTGGGGATCAAGGCGCGCAACACGCACGTGAAGCTGATCTGGGTGGTGGTCGGCGCGAACGGGGACGGCACCATCCAGTTCGGCCCGGTCGCCACCGACTGCGCGATCAGCCGGGTCCTCTTCACCGGCCCCTGCTACCCGCGCTACACCGACCAGTGGACCATCCGCACCGACGGCAGCCGCCGGGCGGTGGTCGACGCGCTCACCGACATCCGGCAGACCATGACCAACGCCGGCTACCTGCGCTCCGACTACGAGCTGGTGCTCATGTCGTACCCCAGCCCGGGCAGCCCGGACGTGGAGGACAACCCGAACTTCCCCGGCTGGTACGCCGGCGGCTGCCTGCTCTACCTGGCCGACGCCGCGTTCGCCCGGAACAAGGCCGTGCCGATGTTCGAGTCGGCGCTGCGCGCCGCCGCCACCGAGACCGGCACCCGCTACCTGGACGCCAGCCGACTCTTCCACGGCCACGAGGTGTGCACCGACAACACCTCGGTCCGCGGCCTCTACATCGAGCTGGGCATCTGGGACGAGAACGCCGCCCGGCAGTCGTTCCACCCCAACGCCCGCGGGCACGGCATGTTCGCCCAGTGCATCACCCAGTTCTGGAACTCCGGGCAGGACCGGGCCAGTTGCGTTGACCCGGCCAGCACCGGCGGCGGCGTGCTCTACCCGGGGCTGCTGGAGTTCAAGCAGTTGCGCAACCTGGCCACCGGCACCTGCGTCGACGGCAGGGGGTACGACTCGCGCAACGGCACCGCCCAGCAGTCGTACGGCTGCCACGGCGGCCGCAACCAGGGCTTCTGGTACGACCCGAACCGCAGGTCGCTGCACTCGGAGCTCTCCCACGACCGCTGCCTGGACGTCGCGGGCGGGTCGATGACCGCCGGCACCGCGGTCAACATCTACGACTGCAACGGCAGCGCCGCCCAGCAGTTCGTCTTCGCCGGCAACCAGCTCAAGCCGGCCGGCGCGGGCAGTCTCTGCGTGGCGTTCGACAACCCGTGGCTGGGCAGCCCCCGGCTGCGGCTGGCGGCCTGCTCCACCAGCACCCGACAGCAGTGGTCGTACGAGTCCCGTAGCTTCGCCAACCCGGTCGGCTACGGCCACGACGACTTCATCGGCTCGCGCGTCTACTGAAGTGAAAGGAGGGGCCCCTTGTTAACGCCTGGGCGTTAACAAGGGGCCCCTCCTTTCACTTCGTGCGGGGGATGAGGATCAGGCGGGCCACGTTCCGGTCGCCGTCCTTCGCCCCGGCCACGCCGAGCGTCGTGCCGACCTTGACCTCGCTGGGCTGCACGGTCGCGCGCCGCTCGACCACCCGCAGGTCGTCGCCGAGGGTCCAGGTCATGGTGAACCCGTCGGTGGACTTCACGGTCATCGAGTCGCCGTCGACGGCGGTCACCGCACCGCGCTGCACGGCGACGGTCCGCGTACCGCCGTCCTTAGTCTGCACCACCGCCTCGCCGTGCAGGGTGTTCCTGCGCAGCAGCACCCGGGCCTGGTGGCGCTTGCGCCACTCCTCGCCGCGCTTCTGCCGGGCCTTCTCCCCCGCGCTGGGGGAGGCGCCCGGGGTGGCGGACCCACCGGGCGTGGCCGGCGCGGCGACGGCCTGGACGTCCAGGTCGGTGGCGTCGAAGCCCATCGCGGCCAGCGCCTGGCCTTCGACGCCCATCGCCGCGGCGACCTCGACGGCGGCGTCCCGAGCGGGCTGGCTGGCCACCTCGGCCGCGCCGCAGCCGCTGACGCCGAGCGCGACCGCCGCGAACAGCGACGTGGTGGCGGCGGCGAATCCCCAACGTGCCATGACTCTCCCTCTCGTTCGTGGAGCCCTCAGCCTTCCCCACGCCGACGAGCGCAGCATCAGGCCGATGTTCGGGTCGGGTAAGGATCGGCGGGCAGCCGGACGGTGAACGCCGCGCCGCCCTCCGGCGCGTGGCCGGCGACGATCTCCCCGCCCAGCCGGCGGACCAGCCCGGCGGCCAGCGCCAGCCCCAACCCGCTGCCCACCTTGCGGACCCCCCGGTAGCGCTGGTGCAGCGCGCCCCGCTCGAAAGCCACGGCCAGGTCGTCGTCGGTGAAGCCGGGTCCGCCGTCGCGGACCTCCAACACCCCGCCGGCAGCCGGGTCCGGGCCGGCCGGCCGGGCCGCGAGCACCACCGTTGCCCCCGGGGGTACGACCCGCAGCGCGTTCTCCAGCAGCCCGTCGACCACCTGCCGGATCCGTCCCGGATCGGTGTACGCCGGCACCGGCGCGTCGGGGACCTCCACCCGGAACGGCACGCCCACCGCCGCGCACCGGTCGGACCAGGTCCGTGCAGCGTCGGCGACGAGCCGGCCCAGGTCGACCGGCGCCGGTTCGAGCGGAAAGTCGGCGGCCTCCAGCCGGGCCAGCGCCAGCAGATCCCCGATCAACCGGTCCAGGTGCTCCGCCTCGGCCAGCACCGTACGGCCGGTGTCGGCCGTGCCCTCCGGCCCGATCACCCCGTCGGCCAGCGCCTCGGCGTAGCCCCGGATCGCGGTCAGCGGGGTACGCAGCTCGTGCGAGACGGACAGCAGGAACTCGCGCTGCCGGCCCTCGCTGGTCGACAGCGCGGCGGCCAGCCCGTTCAGCGCCTCGGCCAGGTCGGCCACCTCGTCCGGCGGCTCCACCGGCACCCGGACGGCCCGGTCGCCGGCGCGCAGCCGGGCGGCGGCCGTCGCCGCGGTGCGGATCGGGCGGGCCAGCCGGCGGGCCAGCAGCAGGCCGGCCACCACACCGGCGGCGAGCCCGGCCAGCAGCGGCAGCCAGAGGCTGAGCAGCACCCGCCGCCACAGCCCGGTCGCCGACGCGCGGGCAAGCACCACCCCGTTGCCGCCGGGCAACGCGCGCCCCTCGACCAGCGCGCGCCGGCCGTCGATCGGGCGGCGGGCGGAGACGTTGCGTCCCTGCGCGACCCGCTGCACCAGCTTCGGCGGCAGGCCCGACCGGTCGACCACCCCCCGCCGGATCAGGTACGCGTCGATGCCCTGGTTCCGGAGCTGCTGGATGAGCCGCTCCTCGTCGGCGGTGCGCCCCCGGTCCAGCCTGGTGCGCAGCACCTCGGCGGCGAGCCGGGCCTGGGCGGCGAGCGCCTCCTGGTCGCGTCGCTCGGCACCGCGTACCGCCAGCGGCACCGCGACGACCGCGGTGACCAGCACCGACACCAGCGCCACCGCGCAGGTGACCAGCACCGCACGGGCGGTCAGCGTCCGGCCGAAGCGGCTGCGCCGGGCTGGTGGGTTGGCGCCGAGCACCGGCAGCGCCATGGTCGGGGAGTCCGGCCGGGCCGCCGCCGGGTGCTCGGCCGGGCCGGTCGGGCCGGCCCGACGCGGGTCGGGCGGGCCGGCGGGGCGGGGGTGGTCAGGCATCGGCGGCGTACCCGACGCCCCGGTGGGTGCGGATCACGCTGGCCGGGCCGAGCTTCGCCCGCACCTGGGCGACGTGCACGTCGACCGTGCGGGTGCCGGCGTGCGCGGCGTAGCCCCACACCCCGGCCAGCAGTTCCTCCCGGGTGAAGACCCGCCCCGGCCGGGACATCAGGTGGGCCAGCAGGTCGAACTCGGTCGAGGTGAGCTGCACCGGTGCGCCGGCGGCGGTCACCGTCCGACGGGCCGGATCGAGGGTCACCGGGCCGACGACGCGTGGCCGGTCCGCGCCCTCCGGACCGCCGGCGGCGCGACGCAGCACCGCACGCACCCGGGCCACCAGCTCCCGCGGGCTGAACGGCTTGGTGACGTAGTCGTCGGCGCCCAGCTCCAGGCCGACGATCCGGTCCACCTCGTCGTCGCGGGCGGTGAGGAAGATGACCGGCGTCCAGTCACCGGCCTCGCGCAGCCGCCGGCAGATCTCGGTGCCGGGCAGGCCCGGCAGTGCGATGTCGAGCACGCAGGCCACCGGCCGTAGCCGGAGGGCGGCGGCCAGGCCGGCCGAGCCGTCCCGTTCCAGGTGTACGCCGAACCCGTCCCTGCTCAGGTAGAGCCGGACCAGGTCGGCGATGGCCGGCTCGTCCTCTACCACGAGGACGAGCCCGCGGTGCGGCGGGTCGACGGTCACCGACCCATGATGGTCGACCGGGCGTTGCCGGTACGGTCGGGGATTGTTCGAATCCGGTAAGGACCCGGTCAGCGCGCCACGACGGGACGGAACACGGCGGGCCGTGGCGCGGCCGGCGCGTCACCGATGGTGGCGACGATCCGCTCCCGTGGCGTCCGCAGTCGGGTACGGAAGGCGTGGTTGAGCAGCGCGTCGAGCTGCCACACCTGCTTCGGGTGAGCGGTGCGGATCAGGAACCGCTCGCGGATCCCGTCGATCGCCGTGGCGGCGAGTTCAACCGAGTGCAGCCGCGGATCGGGGCTCCAGGTGACGTTGCTCAGCTCGCGCAGCTCGGTGTTGAGGTGCAGGCGCAGCCGGTGCAGCAGTCGGGTCTGCTGGGTGACGACCAGCCGACGGTGGGTGAGCAACAGGAGATAGTCGCCGGTGACCGGGCGGTCCGGGCGGCTGCACCGGGTGACCAGGATGGTCGCGTCACCGGAGCCGACGCAGCGCCGGAACACCGGCATGTGCCGGCTCACCGTCTGCACGGCCAGGCCCGCCTCGGTGGCGGCCGGGAGGAACGTTCGGGAGAAGACGTCCATGACGTGCCCAACGACCTCCCGACGGGGAGTGACATGGGTCACGCAGGTTTTTTGGAAGTTCCACGCCCCGACGTCGCACCGGCTGTCCGACATCGACCACGCCGGGCGAGACGGCTGCCCGGCCGGCCGCCGTCAGCGGGTCGGCGACGACCCGCCGAGCCGTTGCAGCAGCAGGGACTGCTTGCGGAAGATCTGCCACCCCGGCGAAACCCACAGGATCCGCGGCTGGCGGAGGTCGAGGTAGTTGCTGTCGATGTTGATCCGCACCCCGCCCCAGGTCTCGTGGTGGTCGCCCCGGTACTGCTTCATCCGCCGGCCGGGCATCCAGAGTGAGGCCGGCAGCGCGCTGTCCGACACCGTCTGCACGCTGTCCCAGCGGGCGAAGTCGATCACGTCAGGACGGACGTGACCCGGCCGCGAGTAGGCCGCGACCTGGTCCCGCAGCCCGGCCGAGGTGACCTTGGTGTAGAAGCCGGACCGGAACCGCTGGTCGTGCAGCCGATTGCTCCACGCGCTCACGAAGGAGTTGACCGCTTCGGTGCAGGCCACGTTTCCGGCCGGGTAGTTCTCCATGTCGAGCGTGATGGTGCTGCTGGAGGCCAGACCGAGGGCGCGGGCGTTGCGCACCGCGTCGTCGGCCGCCTCACGACCCTGTGCCGCCGCCCGGGCCGGATCGATCCTGCGCTGGTACGTCGAGCAGGGCGCCTGCAGGCCGACGTAGAGCGGGAAGAGCCGCCAGCCGGCCGTCTGCTGGGTCGTCACCCAACTCCGGGTCAGGTTGGGCTGGGCACAGCCCCGGTTCACGCCGCCGATGTAGATGCCGACCGCGCGGTACGGCGACTGCAGCCACGCCTTCATCGCCGCGTTCGACGGCGCGGCACAGGTGTCGAACCCCAGGCCGGTGAAGGTGCCGGGCTGCGGCCCGTAGTACGGGTCAGCGGCCCTGGCCGGCCGGGCGGGGCCGGTCAGCGCGGCTCCCACGGCGAACACCACGACCGCCAGCGCGCCGACGAGTCGGCGGGTGCCACGGCGCGGACGAGGCGGGGAAAGACTGATGGTCACGGAGCTCCCGATCTCATGTGGACGGCGGGCGGGGATCGGCGGCAGAATTCTGCCCGGTCATCGGCCGCCTGTCGAGGCCCGTCCCCGGGATGCGTCCACCGGTCGCCGGTCCCCACGCGTGGCGTCAGGCCGGCTCGGCCGCCCGCAGTTCCGCCAGCCAGCCGGGGACCGCCTCGGCGTACTCCGCGCGGGCCGGGTCGGCGGTGTCCAGTGCCCGCCGCCAGGACAGCGCCCGGCTCACCGGGCCCAGCCCGACCGCCAGCTCGGCGGCCTCGACGAGGGTCCGCCGGTCGTACCGGTCGGTCCACGGCTCCAGGTAGCCGTCGCGCAGCCTGTCCAGCGCGGCGTCGTCCGCCGCCAGCTCGGTGGCGTACCGGATCGAGCGCAGGGTCACCAGCAGCGTGCCGAACGGGTGCGCCACGGAGGCGTCGCCCCAGTCGAAGTAGCGGTAGCCGTCCGGGCCGGCGAAGACGTTGCCGTCGTGCAGGTCGTCGTGCTGCACGGTGGCCGGAATGCCCATCTCGGCGAGCCGGCGGCACCGCTCGGCGTACGCCGGCAGCTCCGCCCGCAGCCACCGGTGGGTCTCCGGGCCGAGCCCACCCTCGGCGCCGATCCGGAGCGACCCGCGGTCGTCGAGCAGCCCGGCGAGCAGCTCGGGAAGGACCTCGGGGCGATGGTCGGGGACGCCGAGGGCGAGCAGTTCGTCGACCCGCGTCGCGGTGGTGAGCTGGAGCGCGGCGTACCCGGGCAGGGCCCGTTCCCAGTGCCTCAGGTCCCGGTCGCGGCCGAGCGTGTCGCGCAGCGACTCGCCGCCGTCCGGCAGCAGCGACCAGCCCTGGACCGGGTCGACGGCGAGCGGCGTCAGCACCCGGTCGGGCGCCAGCCGGGCCAGCGTCGCGACCAGGCCGGCCTCGTGCACGGTGCCCGGGTTGTTGGCCTTGAACCAGACCGGGCCGTCGTCGGTCGGCACCCGCCAGACCAGTGACCAGGGTCGCAGCCGGGGCTCGACCGGCCCGGTCACCCGCCGGCCGACCCGGTCGAGCTGCCCGTCGACCCAGGACCGGGCACCCCGCTGCCACTGCTCGCTCGACCAGTCGGGGGTGCGGGTGCGGGGGGTCGTCGTCACGGTCGGCAGCCTAGGCCGCCGGTCCCCGTCGCAGCGACACCTTTCCACCCGGTCGCCGGACGAGCAGCGCCAGCACGGGGCGGGCGTTGCGGCCCGTCGGTGTCAGAGCAGCTCGACGATGGTGGCGTTGGCCATGCCGCCGCCCTCGCACATGGTCTGCAGGCCGTAGCGGATGCCGTTGTCCCGCATGTGCTGGAGCATCGTGGTCATGATCCGGGCGCCGGAGGCGCCGAGCGGGTGGCCCAGGGCGATCGCCCCGCCGCGCGGGTTGAGCCGCTCCGGGTCCGCCTCGGTCTCCGCCAGCCAGGCCAGCGGCACCGGGGCGAACGCCTCGTTCACCTCGTACACCCCGATCTCCTCGATGCCCAGTCCCGCGCGGCGCAGCGCCTTCGCGGTGGCCGGGATGGGTGCGGTGAGCATGGTGACCGGGTCGTCGGCCGCGACCACGGCGGTGTGGATCCGGGCCAGGGGGCGGAGGCCGTGCCGGCTCGCCCACTCGCCGGTGGTGACCGCGAGGGCCGCTGCGCCGTCGGAGATCTGCGACGCCGACCCGGCCGTCACCACACCGTCGGCGCGGAACGGGGTCGCAAGCTCGCCCAGCTTCTCCAGCGAGGTGTCCCGTCGGATGCCCTCGTCGGCGGCGAACTTGCCGCCGTCGCCGAGCGCCACCGGTGCCAGCTCCGGGTCGAACGCCCCGGCGTCCTGGGCGGCGGCCGCCTTCTCGTGGCTGGCCAGCGCGAACTCGTCGAGCTGGGTGCGGGAGAACCGCCAGCGCTCGGCGATCAGCTCGGCGCCGACGCCCTGGTTGAACGGCAGCGGCGCGTCGTCGGCGAAGCCCTCGACCCCCCGGTAACGGTCCCGGAGCTGGTCGCTGAACGGCATCCCGCCGGCCACGCTGGAGCCCATCGGCACCCGGGTCATCGACTCCACCCCGCCGGCGACCACGAGGTCGGCCTGGCCGGAGAGGACCGTCGCGGCGGCGAAGTGCAGGGCCTGCTGGCTGGAGCCGCACTGCCGGTCGATCGTGGTGCCGGGCACCGTCTCCGGCCAGCCGGCGGCGAGCACGCCGTTGCGGGCGATGTTCCAGGACTGCTCGCCGACCTGCGACACGCAGCCCCAGAAGACGTCGTCGACGTGCTCCGGGTCGAGGCCGGTGCGCTCGGCGAGGGCGCGCAGCACGTGCGCCGACAGGTCGACCGGATGCACGCCCGCCAGGCTGCCCTTGCGCCGCCCGACCGGGGTGCGCACCGCGCCGACGATGACCGCGTCACTCATTCTCTACTCCCCGGTAACCTGGGCTGTCCCGATCCTACGTCCTTCGCCGGCCGGTCGTCCTCCCCCGCCCGGCAGGGATCCGACGGGGCGGGCATGCTGGTCGGATGGAATCCGAAGCCGCCCCGACCCGGCAGTGGCGGGTGCCTCCGACCGTGCCGTTGGCGAAGGCGGCCGGCGCCGTCGTCCTGGTCGCGCTCGGCCTGCTCTTCGCCGAGGGGGACCAGGTGCAACTGGTGCTGACCGGGCTGGTCGCACTCGGTCTGGTCGGCTGGGCCGTCCGCGACCTGCTGGCGCCGGTCCGGCTCGCGGTCGATCCCGCCGGGGTCACCGTGGTACGCGGCTTCGCCGGTCACCGCCGGCTGCCCTGGCCCGCGATCGAGAAGATCACCGTGGATCGGCGGGCCCGGTTCGGGTTGACCGCCGAGGTGCTGGAGATCGACGCCGGGGAGTCGCTGCACCTGTTCGGCCGGTTCGACCTGGGCGCCGACCCGGACGAGGTGGCCGAGGCGCTGCACGCCGCCCGCCCCGCCTGAGCACCCCGCCACCGGGCGTCGACCCGTCGGTCAGCCGGCCAGCAGCTGCGCGGTGCGGAGCAGGACCAGACCCAGCAGAGCCAGCAGGATCACCGCCCCGCCGCCGAACTGCACCAGCGTGCGCCGGCCCCGGGGGGCGTACGCGAGCACCAGGGCCATCGCCCCGCCGACCACCAGGCCGCCGAGGTGACCGGGGATCGAGATGCCCGGCACGGTCAGCGTGAACACCAGGTTGATCACCAGGATGGGGAGCACCTGGGAGATGTCCCGGCCCATTTTGCGCTCGATGATGATCAGCGCGGCGAAGAGACCGAAGATGGCGGTCGACGCGCCGGCGGTGGCCGCGTTCTGGGCGCTGAACAGGTAGGCGGCGACGTTACCGCCGAAGCCGGCGACCAGGTAGAGCGCGGCGAAGCGCAGCGGCCCCAGGTTGGCCTCCAGCGACCGACCCAGCACCCAGAGTGCCCACATGTTGAGCAGCAGGTGGATCACGCCGTAGTGCAGGAACATCGCGGTGAGCAAGCGGTAGTAGTCGCCGTCGGCGATGCCGTTCGGGGGGAAACCCGGCGGCGCGAGCCCGTAGACCGAACCCCAGTCGGTCAGCGGCGTGCTGCCACCCAGCAGACCGCCGAAGCCGGAGCCGCCCACCGCCGCGTCCCCGCCTCGGTCCGAGGCGATGGAGAGCAGCATCAGCAGCACGTTGACCGCGATCAGGGCCTTGGTCACGTAGCCGTGCCGGCCGGCCGCACCGCCACCGAAGGCGGTACGTGCCGGCCGGACGCTACGACGTCCCTCGTTGACGCACTCCGGGCACTGGTGCCCGACCGACGCCTCTCGCATGCAGTCCGGGCAGATCGGCCGGTCGCAGCGGGTGCACCGGACGTAGGTCTCCCGGCCCGGATGGCGGTAGCAGACCGGGGTGGTCGGTGGGGACTCGCTCACCGGGTCCACCCTCCGTTCGGCACCGCACGGCTCACCGGCGCCAGCCGGTCGCCTGCTCCGGAGCGCTCAGTCATGCGAGCAAAGGTACCTCGCCGAGCGATCAGCCAGCGGAACGCTCGATCTCCACCCGCTCGATCACCACGTCCTGCAGCGGACGGTCACTCGGGCCGGTCGGGGTGTTCGCGATCGCGTCCACCACCTTCACCGACTGCTCGTCGGCGACCTGGCCGAAGATGGTGTGCCGGTTGTTCAGGTGCGGCGTCGGGGAGACGGTGATGAAGAACTGCGAACCGTTGGTGCCCGGTCCGGCGTTCGCCATCGCCAGCAGGTACGGCCGGTCGAAGCGCAGCTCCGGGTGGAACTCGTCGGCGAACTGGTAGCCCGGCCCACCGCGACCGGTGCCGGTCGGGTCGCCCATCTGGACCATGAAGCCGCTGATCACCCGGTGCGAGATGGTGCCGTCGTAGTACGGCCCACTGCCCGGCTGACCGGTGCGCGGGTCGGTGTACTCCCGGTTGCCCTCGGCCAGGTCGACGAAGTTGCGGACCGTCTTCGGCGCGTGGTTGGGGAAGAGCTCCAGCCGGATCGGGCCAGCGTTGGTGTGCAAGGTGGCGTAGACAGCCTCGGCCACGGGTACTCCTCACTCGTTGGTCAGTTCCATGCGGATCCTCCCATGTGCCCGATCTGGCAGTGCGGAGGCATCCGAAGGTGGAGGATGACGAAGGAACAACTCCCAGGAGGTGGGACCGTGTTTGGAATCGGGCGGCGTAAGTCCCAGGGGCAGCTGGCCAGGGCTGAGCTGAACCAGAGCATCAGCCACCTGGTGCAGGCAGCCAACCACGCCGCGAAGGGTGCCGGTTCGAGTGTCGGTCCGCGGGTCCAGGCGGCCCGGGGCTACGTCGTACCGGCCGCGGCGAAGGTGCGCGACCGCGCGTCGACCGGCTGGGGGACGACACTCACCACGCTGGCACCGCTGGCGGCGGCGGCCCGCGATGGCGCCGCGCAGGCGGGGCCGCTGACCAGGAAGGCCAAGTCGAAGAACATGCGGATCACCGGCAAGAAGAAGCAGCCGCGTCGTCGCGGCTCGATGATGACCGGCCTGCTGGCCGCCGGCGCGGTCGCCGGCCTCGCCGGCGCGGTGGCGCTGCGCCGCCGGCGCGAGCAGCAGGAGTGGGCGGAGTACGACCCGACCCGCACCCTGGAGCCCATGCGCGACGAGGTGGACTCCATCGAGGTGCGGACGCCGTCGGCCGGCGGCACCAGCACCGACGCGTCCACCATGGCCAGTGGGTCCCCGGTGGCCGGCGGCCCGACCGGCGCCGGCAGCTCGGCGGTGGCCGGCGGCGACAGTGCCAGCACCACCGCTCCGAACAAGCAGTCGACGGTCAACCCGACGACCAAGGTCCCCTCGGTCGCCGAGGGCGCCAAGAACGCCTCCGGCCGTCCGGCGGACGACCTCACCAAGGCGCTCGGCAAGGACACCGCCCGCACCAACGGGCGCCGCTGACCGCAGCGGTCACGGACAAGCGCCGGCGAGGCGGGGGCCACCCCGCAGCGCCGGCGCTTCCGTGTCCCGCGCAACTCCGGTGTCAGGAAGGGGCCCTTCCTTCCGGTCAGAGCCAGCCGTTGCGGCGGAACCAGCGGTAGAGGGCCAGCGAGATGGCGAGCATCAGGGCCAGCACGCCCGGGTAGCCGTACGTCCACTTCAGCTCGGGCATGTTCTCGAAGTTCATCCCGTAGACGCCGGCGAACGCCGTCCAGACCGCGGCGATCGCCGCCCAGGCGGCGATCTTGCGCATGTCGTTGTTCTGGTCGACGGTGACCTGGGCCAGCCGCGCCTGGAGGATCGAGTTGAGCAGGTCGTCGTACGAGTTGACCTGTTCGACGGTGCGGCTGAGGTGGTCCTGCACGTCGCGGAAGTAGCGCCGGATCTCCTTGGGCACGTCCCGGTTGACCTGCGAGGTCAGCGTCATCAGCGGACGTTGCAGCGGGATCACCGCCCGCTTGAACTCCACCAGCTCACGCTTCATCTGGTAGATCCGCTGGATCCGGCCGCTGCCGTTGCGGTCGAACACCTCGGCCTCCAGCACGTCCAGGTCGTCCTCGATCTGGTCGGCGACCTCCAGGTACAGGTCGACCACCCGGTCGGTCACCGCGTACGCGACCGCCCACGGGCCCTGGAGCAGCAACTCCTGCTTGGTCTCCAGGTCGGCGCGGACCGGGGCGAGCCGGCAGGCGTCCCCGTGCCGGACACTGATCAGGAAGTGCGGGCCGATGAAGAGCATCACCTGACCCGTCTCCACCACCTCTGAGTTCTCGGTCAGCTCGTCGTGCTCGCAGTAGCGGGCGGTGCGCAACACCAGGAAGCTGACCTCGCCGAACTGCTCCAGCTTGGGCCGCTGCTCCGCCTTCACCGCGTCCTCGACGGCCAACTCGTGCAGCCCGTAGGTCTCCGCGATCGCGGTCATCTCGGACAGCTCGGGTTGGTGCAGGCCGATCCAGACGAAGCCGTTCTCCTCCCGGCGGGCCGCGGCGAGCGCCTCCGCGTACGTCCACTGGCCGGGCTGCCGCCGGCCGTCGACGTAGAGCGCGCAGTCGACCACCGAGCTGCGGCCGGGGCCGGCGGGGGGCGGCGCGGGGGGCGAGCCGTCAGCGTTGAGGATCCGCGTCATGGCGCGGACCGGGGACGGCCAGGCTCGTCGGAGCGTGCGCCCGGTGGCCTGCGGCGCCAACCGGCCCCGCTCTGCCCGATCCGTCATCGCGCCACCTCCCCACGCTCGGCTGCGGCTTGCAGGTTACGCCGGTTCCGGGGCGCGGCACGGGTGACGGCGGTCGCGTGGGGCGGCGCCGGGCGGGCCGGGCCGCTTCAGGGGGGTGAGGGGACGACACGGCCCACCCGGCGCCCGTGGGGGCGGGGGGTTCTGCTTGCGCGCGTCACCCGGGGTGTCAGGCCCGACGACCGGGCGGTGACCTCCGCTACACCTGGTGGGTGACGCTCGCAGCATTGTGGGCCGCCGGCCGCCCGGGCGGGAGTCCCGGAACGGCCGGCATCGTCGTTCTGTCGGAAACCCGACAGAAAACTCAGGCGCGGACGGCCTCCACCGCCTCCGCGAGCCTCCGCACACCCTCGTCGATCCGGTCCGCCGTCACCGCGGAGAAGGCCAGCCGCAGCGCGTGTCGACCGCCGTCCAGCACGAAGTCACTGCCCTTGACCACGGCGACTCCACGCTCGGCCGCCGCCGGGGCGAGCCGGTCGACCAGCACGTCCTCGCCGAGCTCGACCCAGAGGAAGTAGCCACCGTCCGGCTCGACGAACCGGGCCTGCGGCAGGTGCCGGCGCAGCGACTCGGCCAGCACCCGGGCCCGCTCGCCGAGCGCCGACCGGACGGTCTCGATCGAGCGGTCGATGTCGCCCGAGACGCAGAACTGGTGCACGATCGCCTCGGACACCATGCCCGGCGAGATGTAGAGGCTGGTGGCGTTCTTGGCGATGTCGGCGATCAGGTCGGCCGGGCCGACGAGGTAACCCACCCGCACGCCCGGGCAGACGGTCTTCGTGAAGCTCGACGCGTGCACCACCACGTTGCGGGTGTCCAGCGACAGCATCGACGGCAGCGCCTCGCCCCGGAACCGGATGTCGGCGTACGGGTCGTCCTCGAAGATCGTGAACTCGTACTCCGCGGCCAGGTCGAGCAGCTCCCGCCGCTTCTCCAGCGAGAGCGTCACGCCGGCCGGGTTCTGGTAGTTCGGGATGACGTGCGCGAGCCGGGGACGGACCCCGGACTCCAGCAGCTTGCGCAGCTCGGCGGTGTCCAGGCCGTCCGGCTGGATCGTGACGCCGTGCAACTCGCTGCCCATCCGCTGGAGGTTGAGCAGCGTCCGGTCGTAGGTCGGGCGCTCCACGACCACCGCGTCCCCCGGGCGGACCAGGTGGTCGAAGAGGAACGCGTCGGCCTGGAGGGAGCCGTTGGTGACCAGCACCTGCTCCGCCTCGACACCGTGCTTCTCGGCGATCCACTGTCGCAGCGGAAGGTAGCCGACGGAGGTGCCGTACGCCGTGACCCCCGCGGGATCGGCGTCGAAGGCGCGGACGGCGGCGGCCTTGAGGCCCTCGATATCGACGATGTCCAGCGAGGGAGCCCCACGGGCGAAGGAGATCAGCTGCTCGGCGGTCATGGGTGTTGAGCGTACGGGCGGCAACGGGGGACGCGCGGACGGCACGGCGATGTCCGCATCCTGAGCCACCGGGTCGGGTGACCCGCCTCCGCCGCCTCGGCGGCAGATCAGACCGGAAGGGCGAGCGGGTCGTGCTGCGCTTCGCGGGAAAGTCCCTCCAGGTGCAGGCCGAGGGCGTCGAGCAGCTGCCCCCAGTCGAAGTAGGACCGCCAGGCCACGATGCGCCCCCGACGCACCCGGACCACGTCCGCCACGTCCCAGCTCACCGCCCGGCCGGTGGGCGCCACCGTGCCGAACGGCGAGTGCAGCGTGCCGGTGTGCGTACCGGTCAGCCGCAGCTCGACCGCCGCGCCACCGGCGGTCCGCACCGCGTGCAACGGATCGACTCGCAGGTCCGGAAAGGCGCCGGTCCAGGTACGCAGCAGCGCGGGCAGCTCGATCGGGCGGACCGTCACGCCCGGCATGGCGTAGAACGCCTCCGGGGCGTAGAGATCCGGCAGCCGGGCGACGTCCCGGCGCAGGAGCATGGCGTACTGCTGCTCGACCAGCCGCTCCGCGTCGCGCATCACGCCTCCCCCACGGCCGCGGCGTCTCCGCGCCCGTGGGGGATCCTTACCCGTCGATCCGCACGCCACACCTGCCCGGCGCCCGACCGGTCAGCCGGTGCCGACCATCTGGCTCTGCGCCCAGACCCGCATGATGTCCCGGACCGAGATCACCCCGGCGACCTCGCGGCCATCCAGGACAACCAGGTGGCGGAAGCCGCCCCGGGCCATCGCGGCGGCCGCCTCGGCCACCGTCCAGTCCGGGCCGGCGTAGACGACGTCCCAGGTCAGGTGGGCGCCGGTGCGCTCCACGTCGCAGTCCAGGCCCGCGCCGATGGCGTTCAGCACGTCGCGCTCGGTCATGATCCCGACTCCCTCGGAGTCCGGGTCGATCACGACCGCCGACCCGACACCTCGGGCCGACATCATCCGGGCCGCCTGGCGGAGCGTGTGCTCCGGACCGACGACGAGGACCTCGTTGGACATCGCTTCCCGTACCTGCATCACGCATCACCCCTATGGGACGGTGGCATCCGGTAGGGACATGGTGGGCCGTGGATGTTTCCGGGACAAGACCGGGCATCGCCGCGACGCCGGGCCGCTCGCTACTGTCGGACCGTGTCCCCCGAGCCCCTGCGCTGCGCCGGCGCGCTGATCGTCGACCACGACGGCCGCATCTTCTTCCAGCGCCGGTCGCCGCACCGGCGCCTCTCTCCCAAGAGCTGGGACAGCGTCGGTGGTCACCCGGAGCCGGGCGAGGAGGTCGAGGGGGCGCTGCGCCGGGAGTACCGCTACGTCGGCGACGACGGCCTGATCCGGCGGATCGCGGAGGAGGGCTTCGCCGTCCTGCGGTCGATCGGTCCGTGAACACCGTCGAGCTGGCGCCGCACCGGTTCGCCGGGCTGGTCGCCCCGGCCGTGGACCGGGCGTTCGTGGCCGGCATGCTGGCCGGCCGCGACGGCGGTGGCGCCGAGCTGAGCCAGCGCTACGGCGGCCCCGCCGCGACCGGTTTCCTGGTGGAGTTCCGCACCCGGCTGGCAGCTCCCGGCGGAACGGTCGACGGGCCGGGGTTCGCGGCGGTCACCCGGTACCGCGACCCGGCCACCTGCCAGCGTGCGCTGGACAAGCAGGTGGCGCACGGGATGATCCACCGCCGCCCGGACGGCGGGCTTTCCGCCACGGACCGGGGCGCCGCCTTCCTCGCCGAGATCTACCAGGTGCACGCCGAGGTGACCGAGGAACTGTGGGCCGGACACGACGACCGGGTGCTCCGGCTGGTGGCCTCGCTCGGCCGGCTGCTGGCGTACGCCCTGGTGCTGGCCGAGGAGGAGGGGGACGCGGCGGGCTCGGCGTTCACCGCGATGGCGCCGCCGTACGAGCCGGACGGCACCCCGCCGGGCGTGCTGCTGCTCAACCGGCTCGGCACGCTGCGGTACCACCGGGCCGACGCCCACGCCGCCGCCTGGGCAGCCGCCGGGCACACCGCCGCCAGTGCCAGCGACCTGCCGGACGGGCCGGAGCGGCTGGCGATCGAGCTGGAGACCGACCGTCGGGCGGCCGGCCCGTACGCCGCGCTCGGCGCGGAGGAGCGGCTGACCATGCTCGCCGACCTGGCCGCGCTGCCCGGCTGACCGGTTGGCCGCAGCGCGGCGCTCACCCGGGGCTATCCTCCACCGGTGACGGGGAGTGGGACGAGGGAGGATGTGCCGATGATCGGGATGGTGCTCGCGGCCGGGGCGGGGCGCCGGCTGCGCCCGTACACCGACACCCTGCCCAAGGCGCTGGTGCCGGTCGACGGGGACACCACGATCCTGGACATCGCGCTGGGCAACCTCGCCGAGGTGGGGCTCACCGACATCGTGATCGTCGTCGGCTACGCGGCGGAGACGGTCCGGGAGCGGCAGGCCGACCTGGAGAAGCGGTACGGGGTCACCCTCACGCTCGTGCACAACGACAAGGCCGAGGAGTGGAACAACGCCTACTCCCTCTGGCTGGCCCGGGAGCACTTCGCACGGGGGGTCCTGCTGGTCAACGGCGACACCGTGCACCCGGTGAGCGTGGAGAAGACCCTGCTGGCCGAGCGTGGCCCGGGCATCCTGCTCGCGGTGGATACCCTCAAGCCGCTGGCCGAGGAGGAGATGAAGACCACCTTCGACGCCGCCGGCCAGCTAACCCGGATCACCAAGCTGATGGACCCGGGTGAGGCGTACGGGGAGTACATCGGCGCGACGCTGATCGAGCCGCAGGTCGCCGACGCACTCGCCGACGCACTCGAGGCCACCTGGCGGCGCGACCCGAACCTCTACTACGAGGACGGCTACCAGGAGTTCGCCGACCGCGGTGGCGAGGTGCGGGCCGCCCCGATCGGTGACGTGCCCTGGGTGGAGGTCGACAACCACGCCGACCTGGCCCGCGCGCGGGAGATCGCGTGCCGCTACTAGCCCGTACGGTCAACACCCCGCTGGTGATCGAGGTCCGCCGGGGTGCGGTGGCCGACCTGGGGCCGCTGCTGGCCGACCGGCGGATCTCGGCCGGCGGCGATGTCGCCGTGGTGGTCGGCCCCGGCCAGGGCGAGAAGATCGTCGAGCTGTGCCGGCCCAGCCTCGGCTCGGCGGACGTCTTCACCGTCGCCGGCGGCACCATCGACGCGGCCAACGAGCTCGGTGACCGGCTCCGGTCCCGCTCGTACGACGCGGTGGTCGGCATCGGCGGCGGAAAGACCATCGACACCGCCAAGTACGCCGCCACCCGGTACGGCATCCCGATGGTGACCGTGGCGACCAGCCTCGCCAACGACGGCATCGCCTCGCCCACCGCCTCCCTCGACCACGAGGGCGGCAAGGGTTCCTACGGGGTGCACATCCCGATAGCGGTCATCGTCGACCTGGACTTCGTGGAGAACGGGCCGGACAGCCAGACCCAGGCCGGCATCGGCGACGCGGTCAGCAACGTGAGCGCCTGCGCCGACTGGGAACTGGCCCACCAGGTCCGTGGCGAGCCGATCGACGGCCTCGCCGTGACGCTCGCCCGCACCGGCGCCGAGGCGTTGATCAATCACCCCGGCAAGATCACGGACGACGCGTTCCTCACCACGCTGGCCGAGGCGCTGATCCTCGGCGGGATCGCGAGTTCGGTGTCCGGGTCGAGCCGCCCGGCCAGTGGCGGTGACCACGAGATCTCGCACGCCATCGACCGGCTCTACCCCGGCACCGGCTCACACGGCGAGCAGGTCGGGCTCGGGGCGCTGTTCTGCACCTTCCTCCGCGGCGACCTCGAACGCTTCGGCCAACTCGCCCGCTGCCTGCACCGGCACGGTCTCGCCACCGTCCCCGCCGACCTGGGCCTCACCGACGACCAGTTCGTCGAGGCGGTGCAGTTCGCGCCCCGGACCCGGCCGGACCGGTTCACCATCCTCGAACACCTGGCGCTGTCGCCTACCGGGACGCGGGAGCGGCTGGCAGACTACGCCGGTGCAATCCGCGACCAGCTTGGCTGACCCCCGTCCCACCGTCGCCGACTTCCACCGCGTGAACCGGGGCGGCGGTCTGTTCAGCGAGTCGATCAGCCAGTGGCTGGGCGCGGTCTTCGCGCTGGTCGCCCAGCGGCTCGGGCTGCGCCCGACCGCGCTGACGATCACCAACCTGGTGCTCGGGCTGGCCACCTCGGTCACCGTCGTGGCGCTGGCCGAGCCGGTCGCCGCCGGTGACGTACCGGCCTGGGTGGTCGGCCTGCTCGCGCTGGTCGGCTGGCAGGTGGCGTACTCCCTGGACTGCGCGGACGGCCAGCTCGCCCGGGTGACCGGGCAGGGCAGTGCAGCGGGCGCCCGGGTCGACGTGCTCTGCGACGTGGCCGCCCAGATCGCCCTGGTGGCCGCCCTGTCCGCCACCGCGGTGGCGCAGCAACCGTCGACGCCGACGTGGCTGGTGGCGACGTTCGCCGGCACCTGGATGGTCAACCTGGTCACCTCGGTGATGCAGGCCGGCCCGAGCGCGGCCAGCATGGTCACCTCGACCTCGCTGCCGGTACGCCTGGTGAAGCTCGTCCGCGACTACGGCGCGGTGATCTTCGTGGCCGCCCTGGTCCTGGCCCTGGCCCCTGCCCTGACCCTCTGGGTGATGGCCGCGTTCACCGTCGTCAACGGCGGCTTCCTGCTCGCCAGCATCGCCTTCTCCGCCCGCGCCTCCCTGCGCTGACCCGCGAGGGTTCACGTCCGGCTCCGGTCCGGAGCCGTCCAGCCGACCCTGCCCCTGGAGAACGACGCACACCGCGAGAAGCGATATGCCGGAGAGTTATGAATATGCCTCTGCGGCATATCGCTCGCGGTGGCCCGCACCGCCGGGCCGGCAGGGGACAAGCGGCAGACGCGGGCAGGGTCAGGGGCGGCGGGCGGTGTGGGACAGGCCGGCGTAGATGTCGAGGAGGCGCTTGGTGACCACGTCGGGGTGGAAGGTCTGCTCGTAGCGGAGCCGCGCCGGCCCGGCGAGCGCCGCAGCACCGGCCCGGGCGACCGGCAGGGCCGCGGCCAGCGCCGCCGGTTCCGGAGGCACCACCCAGCCGGCGGTCCCGGTGACCACACCCGCAGGCAGCGGCGACCCACCCCCGGCCTCGGCGGAGGCCAGGCCGCCGCCCCCCGCGACGGCGGAGGCGACCGCGGCCGGCCCGGTGCCGACGGGCTCGCGCGGGCCGTCCGCCCCGATCAGGTACGGGATGCCTCCCAACGCGGTGCCGAGGACCGGCCGACCGCTGGCCAACGCTTCGATGATCACGGTCGGCAGCACGTCGTGCCACATGGAGGCGGCGATCACCACCGCACTCGCCTCGACCGCCGCGCGTACCCCGGCCCGGTCGAGCTGGCCCAGGTAGAGCACGTCGGGTCGCTCGGCGGCGGCGGCCTCCACGAGCGGGCGCAGCTCGCCGTCGCCGGCCACGCGCAGCGTGCCCAGCGCGCCCACCGGATGCCGGCGCCACGCGTCCAGCAGCAGGTCGACGCCCTTCTCCGGGGACAGCCGGGCCATGTAGAGGAACCCGTCGCCGAGCGGCGCGGGCCGCCCCGGGTCCGGCACGGCGTTGGGCTTCACCACGATCCGTTCGTCCGGAATGCCGTAATCCCGGAGGTGGTCGGCGATGGCCGAGGTGAGCGCGACGAACCGGTCCACCGACCGCCAGGTGCCACGGTGCACGGCCAGGGTGGTCGCCATCAGGGCGCTCTGCGCCGCCGAGTCGCGGTAGCAGCGATGCCTGATCGCCGGCACGCCCAGCGCCCGGCCCTTGCAGTCCTGACAGATCACGCCGTCGCGGAAGTAGATCCCCGAGGAGCAGACCTGCCGGTAGTTGTGCACCGTCTGCACCACGGGCACGCCGTGGCGGTGCGCGGTCCGCACCACCCAGGGCGAGAGCAGGGGGTACGGGTTGTGCAGGTGCAGCACGTCCGGCCGGTGCTCGGTGAGCAGCCGGCTCAGGTCGTGCTGGGCGCGCGGCGCCCAGATCGGCGAGATCGGCAGCAGGGCCTTGGCCGCCTTCGACATCGACGGAATTTCGTCCGAACTTCGGATGAACGGCAGCACCTCGACGCCGGCCGCGGTGAGCTGGGCGATCTCCGAGTCGACGATGATGTTCTCGCCGGACGGCTGGGCTTCCCGGTACCGGTTGTGTGCCACCACGATTCTCACAGAGCTCGCCTTTCGTTCGCGGTCGTGCCGGCTCCTGCTCGCGACTGCGGGGCTCGCAAGCTCACTCCTCGCGCTCGCGGCAGGAACTCGCAAGCTCATTCCTCGCGCTCACCGGAAAGAAGGCTACCGTTGGGTCGTGCCCGAACTACCGGAGGTTGAGGCGCTCGCGGGTTACCTGCGACAGCGCGCGGTGGGGCGGCGGGTCGACCGGCTGGAGGTCGCCGCGATCAGCGCCCTGAAGACGTACGACCCGGCACCAACCGCGGTCACCGGCCGGACGGTGGTCGACGCCCGCCGGCACGGCAAGTTCCTCGACGTGGTCTTCGACGGCGACCTGCACCTGGTGGTCCACCTGGCCCGGGCCGGCTGGCTGCACTACCGGGAGGCGTTTGCGTCGTCCACCCCGCTGCGCCCCGGCAAGGGGCCGATCGCACTGCGGGTACGCCTCGACGACGGCTCCGGGTTCGACCTGACCGAGGCCGGCACGCAGAAGAAGCTGGCCGCGTACCTGGTCACGGACCCGTCGGCGGTGCCCGGGGTGGCCAAGCTCGGCCCGGACGCGCTCGCCGCGGACCTGCCCACCTTCGCCGAGCGGCTGCGCAGTCGGCGCGGGCAGGTCAAGGGGGTGCTGACCGACCAGGCGGTGCTGTCCGGGGTGGGCAACGCGTACTCCGACGAGATCCTGCACGCGGCGAAACTGTCCCCGTTCGCGATCACCGACCGGCTGACCGACGCCCAGCTCGCCACCCTGCACGCCGCCACCCGGCAGGTGCTCGGCGACGCGGTGGAGCGGTCCCTGGGCCAGCGGGCCGCCGAACTGAAGGGCGAGAAGCGCTCGGGGCTGAAGGTGCACGCCCGCACCGGGCTGCCCTGCCCGGTTTGCGGGGACACCGTCCGCGAGGTCTCCTTCGCCGATTCCAGCCTGCAGTACTGCCCGACCTGCCAGACCGGCGGCAAGCCGCTCGCTGACCGACGGTTGTCCCGTCTTGTACGGTGAGTAATCCCACCCGGCGACTACGGAGTGGAATCGGCGGCGCTGCGGCGAAGCTCCGGCGCACCGCTCTCCCGAGTTGCTTATCCATCGGTATAGTGGCCCGGTCCCCGGCTTCTGAAATGGTACGGAGCCGGCCAGATCCCGCCGGTACCGTCGGGCGCCAATCTCTTTCGGGGTGGCGACCGGCCAAGGCCCGCGTGGGAGACTGGGACGGTGGGCGACCCGGGCCCTCACTGCGAGTGAGCGGCACGTGTCATGCGGGAGGACATGGGTGAGGTGACGACAAGCCTCCAGCGCCCGGTAACCAACGAAGGCCGGAGCAGACTCGTGCGGCACGTCGACAGCTTCGAGATCCAGCCGCCGACGCCGTCGTCGCACAACGGCGTACCCCGGTCGGCGTGGGCTCGCGCCGGCCGCCGCGTATCGCGTTGGCACCGCCCCTACATCGCGATCCTGCTGCTGCTCGACTTCGGCGCGGCGGCGTTCGCCAGCTGGATCGCCATCCAGCTGTTCGACCAGGCCGCCTCCGGGTTCTCCGGCACCAAGCAGGACCCGACCTGGTTCCACACCGTCTCGTACCTGCTGCTCCCGCTGGGCTGGGTGGTGATCCTCTGGAGCAACCGGGCCTACGACCGGCGCTACCTGGGGCTCGGCCCGGACGAGTTCAAGCGGGTGATCCGCGCCTCGGTGACGGTGGCCGCGAGCGTCTCCTTCCTCGCCTTCTCCACCGTGACCCAGCTCTCCCGGTTCACCGTGGGCACGGCGCTCGTCGGTGCGACGCTGCTGATCCTCTGGGGTCGGTTCGTGTCCCGCTGGGCGCTGCACTACATCCGGCGGCGGGCCGGCCAGGCCGCGCACCGGATGGTGCTGGTCGGCACCCTGCCGGAGTGCCTGGAGGTCTACGCGGCGGTCACCCGCAGCCCGGCCGCCGGGCTGGTGCCGGTGGCCATCCACATCACCGACGGCTACGCGGCGGCCCGCGGGATGCCGACCCCGGTGCCGGTGTACGCCGGCCGGGACGTCCTCGCCCTGGTCCGCGAGGTCGGCGGCGACACCATCGCGGTCTGCGGGTCGGCCAGCGCCGAGCCGGGCGAGCTGCGCCGGCTGGCCTGGCAGTTGGAGGGCTCCGGCGTCGACCTGGTGGTCGCTCCGCAGCTCACCGACATCGCCGGTCCCCGGGTGCACATCCGGCCCATCGAGGGCCTGCCGCTGCTGCACGTCGAGGAGCCGACCCTCTCCGGGCCGGCGCTGCTGGCGAAGAACCTGATGGACCGGGTGGCCGCCGGCCTCGGCCTGCTGCTGCTGATCCCGATCTTCCTGGCCATCGCCGTAGCGATCCGGATCTCCGACCCCGGGCCGGTCTTCTTCCGCCAGCCCCGGGTCGGGCACGAGGGGCGCACCTTCCGGGTCTGGAAGTTCCGGACGATGTACGTCGACGCCGAGGACCGGCTGGCGAGCCTGACCGACCAGAACGAGACCGACGGCATGCTGTTCAAGATGAAGCAGGACCCCCGGGTCTTCCCGGTGGGCCGCTTCCTGCGCGCCTCGTCGCTGGACGAGCTGCCGCAGCTGATCAACGTGCTCTGGGGCGAGATGTCGCTGGTCGGCCCCCGGCCGCTGCCCGCCGACGACGGCGACTTCCTGGGCGACGTACGCCGCCGGCTGCTGGTCCGCCCCGGGATGACCGGCCTGTGGCAGGTCTCCGGTCGCTCCGACCTGTCCTGGGACGAGGCGGTCCGGCTGGACCTCTACTACGTCGACAACTGGTCGCTGGCGTACGACCTGAGCATCCTCTGGCGCACCGTCGGGGTGGTGCTCGCCCGCAAGGGCGCGTACTAGGGGCTTGGCGCGGCGGGCCGAAGGGGCCAGGATCGCTGCGTGAGTGGCAACCTGTCCGCCGTCGTCGGCGTCGTCTCGCTGGTCACCGCGCTGACCGCGGCCCTGTGGGCGGTGCTGCGGCTGCGCGCCCGCCGGGGCATCGCCACCGCCACCCAGCGGGCCACCTACGAGGTGCTGCACACCGCCGGACTGGCGGCCGAGCCGCTGCGGGCCGGGCTGAGCGCGGCGGGCGCGGCGAAGGCCGTACGTCATCTGCGGGCGCTGGTGGGCGCGGCCGGGCTGGCGCTCACCGACGCCGACACGCTGCTCGCTCTGGACGGGCGCGGCACCCACCACGCTCCGCAGCTGCTCGCGGCGGCCCAGCGGGCGGTGGCGAACGCCCGCTCGACCGTGCTCGGCGAGTCCGAGCTGCACTGCGACCGGGTCGACTGCCCGGTGCGCGGGGCGGTGATCGCCCCGCTGCACGGCGCGGACAACCGGGTCGTCGGGGCGCTGGTGGCGGTGGCCGACGGCCCGCCGGCGCCCGGGCTGGTACAGGCCACCCTGGAGACCGCGCACTGGGCCGGCAACCAACTGGCCCTGGCCGAGCTGGACTCGTCGCGGGAGCGGCTGGCCCGGGCCGAGGTACGGGCGCTGCGGGCGCAGATCAGCCCGCACTTCATCTACAACGCGCTGACCGCGATCGGCTCGTTCGTCCGCACCGACCCGGAGCGCGCCCGGGAGTTGATCCTGGAGTTCGCGGAGTTCACCCGGTACTCGTTCCGAGCGCACGGGGAGTTCACCACGCTGGCCGAGGAGCTGCGCTCGATCGACCGCTACCTGACCATCGAACGGGCCCGGTTCGGCGACCGGTTGCAGGTGCGGTTGCAGATCGCCCCGGAGGTGCTGCCGGTGACGCTGCCGTTCCTCTGCCTGCAACCGCTGGTGGAGAACGCGGTCCGGCACGGGTTGTCCCGCAAGCCGGGCACGGGCATGGTGAGCATCGAGGCCCGGGACGCGGGCGCGGAGTGCCACATCACGGTGGAGGATGACGGGGTGGGTATGGATCCGACCACGCTGACCGCCGGGATCGCCGAGCTGGCCCGCGGCAGCGGAGACCCGGGCGACGAGACGGGCCAGCACGTCGGCCTCTCCAACGTCGACGAGCGGCTGCGGTCGGTCTTCGGGGATCGCTTCGGCCTGGTCGTGGAGACCGGTGTGGGCTCGGGTACGAAGGTGAGCATGCGGGTGCCGAAGTTCCACCCCGGCGTGCGGGCCGGCTCGTGAGCGAGCGCAGCGAGCGAACCGACCGGACCGGCGCGGTGAGCACGTCCGGTTTCCTGCGCGTGCTGGCGGTCGACGACGAGCCACCCGCGCTGGACGAGCTGGCGTACCACCTGCGGGCCGATCCCCGGGTGGCCCGGCTGCACACCGCCGGCGACGCCACCGAGGCGCTGCGGCTGCTGCGCGACGGCGACGTGGACGTGGTCTTCCTGGACATCCGGATGCCGGGGCTGGACGGGATGGAGCTGGCCCGGGTGCTGCGCCGGTTCGCCCGACCACCGGCGATCGTCTTCGTCACCGCCTACGACGACGGGGCGGTGGACGCCTTCGACCTGGGCGCGACCGACTACGTGCGCAAGCCGGTGCGCGCCGAACGGCTGGCCGAGTCGTTGCGCCGGGTGATCGGTTCCCGGGTGGTCCCGTCGCATCCGGCGGCCCTGGCCCGGGCCGAGGAGGACCCGACCATCCCGATCGAGCTGGCCGGCACCACCCGGATGCTGCCCCGCTCGGCGGTGCGCTGGGTGGAGGCGCAGGGGGACTACGCCCGGCTGCACACGGGGGACGGCTCCCACCTGGTGCGGGTGTCGCTGGCCACGCTCGCCGAGCGGTGGGCGGACGCCGGCTTCGTCCGGGTGCACCGGTCCTACCTGGTCCAGTTGAAGCTGATCGCGGAGCTGCGGCTGGTCAACTCGGGGTACGTGGTGGTGATCGACTCCACCGAGCTGCCGGTGAGCCGGCGGCACACGCGGGAGCTGAAGGACAAACTGGTCCGGGCGGCCAAGCAGGACTGGAACCGCTGACTCGGGAATAAGGGCTCCTGCCGTACGTTGTACGCTACGACGTACGACTCCCAGGAGGCCGCCGTGACCGATACTCCGTTCGACGCCGGGACCGAATTCGACCGCCAGCTATACCGGCTGGTGGAGCTGGGCTATCCCGCCCTGGCCGAGCTGTCCGAGGACACCTTCCGCGACCTGGTCACGCCACTGCGGGCCGCCGCCGTCGAGGGCGCGGCCGGCCTGCCCGCCCCCACCGATGCCCGGGTGCCGTTCCTGCTGGTCACCACCAGGGAGCTCATCCCGGTACCGCCACGCCTGGAGATCACCACGCTGGCCGGCAAGCGCAAGCCCGGCTTCCTCGACCGCAACTTCCCCCTCGACGACCTGCCGACGTTCCACCCGATCAAGGAGCTGGAGGTGCCGGCCGGGCCGGCGTACCTGCTCTTCGACGTCGACCGGGGCGAGGAGTTCCGCAACCTGCCACCCGTCACCGCGCTGGAGGAGATGACCGGCCAGGGCCGGCTGCCACTCACCATCGACGAGGGCATCGCCCTGATCACGCTCTACCCGGCCGCGCTGGCCAGCAACCGGTGCTTCTCGCTGGTCGGGTCCCGCTGCGGCGACAAGCGGGTGCCGGCGCTCTGGATCAGTCAGGGCGCGCCCAAGCTGGGGTGGTGCTGGTACGGCAACCCGCACACCTGGCTCGGCTCCGCCTCGGCCCGCCCGGAGCGCGTCGGCCGGACGTGAACAGGTCAGCTGACGGGGGATGGGAGCGGGGCCGGTGGCAGTGCCACCGGCCCCGCCGCACGTCTGGCGGTGCTCAGTCCGGAAGCGGGAAGCGGGTCCATGTCTTCCCATCGCCGGTCAGCTGTACGTGGTCCGCACCCATCACCGTCATGTCGTCCCGGCCGTAGAGCCAGACGTATCCGGGCGAGGCACCGACCCCGCCCTCGCGCCGGTCGTACTCCCGGACCGTCGTGAAGTGTCGCCCGGCATCCCGGCTGACCATGGCCTTCGACCTGCTGCTGGCGGGCTGCATGTTTCCCGCCTCGGTGAGCAGCAGGGAACCGTCCGAGCCAACGACGAGGAACCGGGTCTCCAGGGAGTTGGGCAGGTCGGTGCCCATGTCCACCCAGGTCCGCCCGCCGTCCGTGGTACGCAGCAGCTGCGACGTGCCCTCGACCTCCATCGGGTCGGAACCGGGGCGCGGCGAAGGCGCGATCAGCAGGTACGCCTCCTGCATGCTGACCCCGGTCACCGCGATCACCTGCGCACCCTTGGCCGGTCGCCAGGTGGTCCAGGTGGCTCCCCGGTCCGCGCTCCGAGCGACCACCATCACGTCGGTGTCACCCGGCCAGTAGGTCACCCAGATGGATCCGTCGGCGCTCGGATAGATGCTGGAGGGCGGATAGGGCGACGGTGGCTTGCCGCGCAGCCGGTACACCGTCCCCGTCGCTGGGTCCACCGCCACCGGTTCGCGCAGTGCCCCGCAGCCCCTGCCCCACTGGCAGAACACCGGCTGCGCCTTCGTCGGGAAAGCGGACACCGTCACCATGGCCTGCTCGGCGTCCCGCCAGGTGCGGCCGTGGTCGGTGGAGAGCTGGAGCTGGTCGCCGTCGAGGATCAGGTAGGAGCGCTGCCCCAGCACCGAGAACTCGGGGTGGGCCGGCGAGTTCCCCTGGGCGTCCGTGTCGCACCGGTTGCTGCGGTAACGGGTTGCCTTCTCGCCGGTCCAGCTGCGCCCGCCGTCGTCGGTGTGTCGGAACCGCACGGTGGGGCAACCGTCGTCGCCGTCCCACACCCCCACGAGGACGCCCGACTCCGGCCCGGTCAGGAAGAGCTCGCCACCACGGTCCGGCTTGACCGGCGGCTGGTCCGGGCCGGTCCAGTCGCCCCGGCCGGTGTTGCCGACCAGGGGCAGCATCGCCATGCTGGCCAGGGCGACGACCAGGACGAGCGCCACCCCACTGGTACGCCGCCGACGGCGGGCCCGCGCTGCCGTCCACAGGTCGTCCAGGGGTGGCTGGCGGACGGCGTCGGCGACCGTGTCGACGTCGAAGCCGGTGAACTCACGATCGGACATCGATCCTCCCGGTGTTCGTGCTGTCGCTGACGTCGGAGTCGGTGAGCAGCGCCGCCAGCGCCTGCCGACCCCGGGACAACCGGGACTTGACCGTGCCCGGCGAGACGCCCAGAGTCGCCGCGACCTCGTCGACCGGCAGGTCGACCAGGTAGTGCAGGGCCAGCGCGTGCCGCTGCCCCTCGGGCAGCCCGCGCAGCGCGGCGAGCAGCGCCAGATGCTCCGGTGACCGGTCGGCGACGGCCGGCGGCGGGCCGATCCGACGCAGCAGCCCGTCCAGCACGCGCCGTCTGCGGTGCCGGGTGCGGGCGACGTTCACCGCCACCCGACGCAACCATGCCTCCGGGTTGTCGAGCCGGGCGAACCGCCCGGGCGCGGCCAGCGCACGGGTGAACGCCTCCTGTACCGCCTCCTGCGCCTCGTTGAGGTCGCCGGTCACCGCGTACAACTGGACCACCAGGCGGCGGAAACAGCCGGCGTAGAGCTCGGAGATCAGATCACCGTCGGACACCGTCACCTCCCTTCTCCACCTGTCCCACTCCTCGGCGGGGCAGAAGGTTCCGGTGCGGTGGTCAGAAGATGTCGGCCAGGGCCAGCGTGAGAGGGAACGGCTGATCGGCCCGGTAGGTCTCGGTGCCGGAGATGGCGGCCGTCTCCCGGTAGACGCCGCCGACGTTCTCCAGAACGGTGAGGGTCTGCTTGCGCGGCTCCACCAGCCAGTAGCGGGGGATGCCGGCGACCGCGTACTCGTGTCGTTTGAGCACGAGGTCCCGACCGGCGTTGCTCGGCGAGATCACCTCGACCACCAGGAGCACGTCAGCGGGGCGGAGAGCCGCACCGCCCTCATCCAGGGCGCTCTCCCGCGCGACGAAGAGATCGGGGACGAAGTACGACGAGCGCTTCGCGCTGACGCCGATGTCCTGCCCGACGAGGAGACCGGCGGGGGCCTGGCGATCCAGGAGGCGGCGGAGGCGGTTGGCGACCGCGCCGTGGAAGACGTCCGCGTGGGGGGACACGAGCAGACTCCCGTCGAAGATCTCGTAGTCCTGGCCGTCCTCGGGCAGGTCCTGGAGGTCGTCCACCGTCCAGGCGCCGTCGCGACCGGGCCGAGCAGGGCTGGTCACCGTCACACCTCCTTCCTACCGGCCCACCCTGGCACCCCACCCCGTCGTCCACAACGAACCCACGCTCATCCACCGGGTTATCCACAGGAGTGAGCCGTTCTCCACAGGTTGTTCACAACGCGCGCCACCGATCTCCACGGCGGCTCCCTACAGTCAGTGCCCATGAACGAACGCCGGATCCTGGTGGTCGAGGACGAACGGACCATCGCCGAGTCGGTCGCCGCCCGGCTGCGCGCCGAGGGATTCACCGTGGACATCGCCGCCGACGGTCCCAGCGCGGTAGAGCGGTTCCGCGACGGGCGGCACGACCTCGTCGTCCTGGACGTGATGCTGCCGGGGTTCGACGGCCTGGAGGTGTGCCGGCGGATTCAGGCCGACCGACCGGTGCCGGTGCTGATGCTGACCGCCCGCGACGACGAGACGGACCTGCTGGTCGGGTTGGCCGTCGGGGCCGACGACTACCTCACCAAGCCCTTCTCGATGCGGGAACTGGCGGCGCGGGTGCACGTGCTGCTGCGCCGGATGGAACGGGCGGCGACCGCGCCGCCGGCCAGCGTCCGGCTCGGCGACATCGAGATCAGCCCCACCGAACGTCGGGTGGTGAAGGACGGCGCCGAGGTGCACCTCACCCCGACCGAGTTCGACCTGCTCGTCCACCTGGCCGGCCGGCCGCGCACGGTGCTGCCCCGGGAGCGACTGCTCGCCGACGTGTGGGGCTGGGCCGACGGCACCGGCACCCGCACCGTGGACAGCCACGTCAAGGCGCTGCGGCGCAAGCTCGGTGCCGACCTGATCCGGACCGTCCACGGCGTCGGGTACGCCCTGGAGGTGCCCGCGTGACCGGCCCGTTGGTGCGCTGGCTGGACGAGGTGCTGCCCCGGCCGCTCGACCCGGTCCGCTCGATCAAGATGAAGCTCGGCGTTCTGCTGGTCGCCTCCTGGGCCGTCGCCATCGGCTACTTCTGGTACGGCATCGGTTGGCTGCCACCGGGCACGTCGATCACCGTCATCTGCATCGCGCTGGTCACCTCGCAGGTGCTGGCCCACGGGATGACGTCCCCGCTGCGGGAGATGACCGCCGCCGCCGGGGCGATGGCCCGCGGCGACTACACCCGGCGGGTGCGGGCCACCTCCCGGGACGAGGTCGGCGAACTGGCGCAGGCGTTCAACAAGATGGCCGAGGACCTGGCCGCCGCCGACCAGCGCCGCCGGGAGCTGATCGCCAACGTCTCGCACGAGCTGCGGACACCGATCACCGCGTTGCAGGGCGTACTGGAGAACCTGGTCGACGGGGTGGCCAGCCCGGAGCCGGCCGCGCTGCGGGCGGCGCTCGCCCAGACCGAACGGCTCGGCCACCTCGTCGCGGACCTGCTCGACCTGTCCCGCCTCGACGCCGGTGTCGTCCCCCTGCGCCGGGTCCGCATCGAGGTCGCCGACTTCCTCGACGAGGCGGTGGAGCACGCCGTCGCCAGCGCGGCGGGCGCCGGTCGCGACGTGCGGTTCCGGCTGCGGGAACTGCCCACCCCGTTGACGCTCGAGGGCGACCCGTGGCGGCTGCACCAGGTGTTCGCCAACCTGCTCGACAACGCTGCCCGGCACAGTCCGGCCGGCGGCACGGTGCTGATCACCGCCGAGGAGCGCGCCGGCCACCTGCACTTCGAGGTCACCGACGAGGGCGAGGGCATCCCCGCGGCGGAACGGTCCCTGGTCTTCGAACGGTTCACCCGCGGTGAGCGGACCGCCGGAGGCGGGACCGGGCTGGGCCTGGCCATCGCCCGCTGGGTGGTCGAGCTGCACGGCGGCAGCATCCGCGTCGCCGACGCGGCGGGGCCGGCCCGCGCTCACCGTCCCGGCTGCCGCGTCGAGGTGACCCTTCCCCGTACCGCACGTATCCGAGAAGAGGCCGTATGACCAGCGCACCCGTCAGACCGGGCCCGATGCCCGCACCCGCTGGCACCGGTGTCGGGCCCTGGCCGCCGACCCCGCCCGTGCCCCGCCCCCCGTCCTTCTTCCAGCGACGCTGGCCCGGTCCCAGCGGGCCGGCCCGACCGCTGGTGCTCGGCGCGGTCGCGGTCGCCGCCACGGTCGGCGCCTCGGTCGTACCCCTGGACCGACCGGGACTCGGCTGGCTGCTGGCAGCCGTGGCCGGCGCCGGCGCTCTCGGCACGGCGGCCACCGTTCGGCCTCGGCCGGCGGCCACCGTGGCGCCTCGGCCAGCGGCACCGACGGCACCGGGTCCAACGGGCGCACCCGGAGCAGTGGCGCCACCTGGAGCGCCGGCGGCGCCGTCGCCAACAGCGGCCGCCGGTGCACCGGCGGCACCGGCCGCAGCAGCCATCGCGTCCCGACCACCGACGCCGGCGAAGCTCACCCCCGGGCCGGCGGTCTCCGGACCGGCGAGCACCGGCACGCCGGCCGCCATACCGGCGGCGAGCACCACCACGGGGGGCGCCGTGGCCGCCCGTCCCGGCGCCACGGGGGCGTCGGGGCGGGCCGTCCGGCTGGCCTGGGCGGCCGCCACACTCGCCCTGGTCGGGGTGGGGACCCTCCGGGCAGCCGGCTGGCTGTTCGTGCTCTGCCTGCTCGCGGCCGTCGCCACCACCACCCTCGCGGTGGTCGGTGGCCGTTCGGTGCCGGGGATGCTCGTGGCGGTGCTGCTGCCGCCGGCCGCCACCGCGCGGGCACTGCCCTGGGCGGCGCGGGGGCTGCCCAGGTCCGGCACGAACGGCCCGAGCATCGGGCGCGGCCTCGCCACGGTCGCCGTCACCGCCGGTCTGCTCCTGGTCTTCGGGCTGCTCTTCTCCTCGGCCGACGCCGTCTTCGCCGACCTGCTCACCGGTCTGCTGCCGGACGTGTCGACCCCCGGGGTGGTCGGTTGGGTGTTCCGCGTACTCCTGGTCGGCGCGGCACTGCTCGGTGGGGCGTACCTGTTGGCCGCGCCGCCGGAGCTGGACGGCCTGGCGGTCACCCCCGGCCGGACCGTCCACCGACTGGAGTGGGCTCTGCCGCTGGCGCTGCTGGACCTGCTCTTCGCCGCCTTCGTGCTGGTGCAGCTCACCGTGCTGTTCGGCGGCTCGGGCCACGTGCTGCGCACCAGCGGACTCACCTACGCCACCTACGCCCGCGGCGGCTTCTGGCAGTTGCTCGTCGTCTCCGCGCTCACCCTGCTGGTGATCGGCGGCGTCTTCCGCTGGGCACCCCGGCGCACCCGCGCGGAGCGGATCCTCATCCGGCTGCTGGTCGGTGCCCTGGCCGCGCTGAGCCTGGTCGTGGTCGCCTCGGCGCTGTACCGGATGCAGGTGTACGCCGACGCGTACGGGGCCACCCGGCTGCGGCTCGTCGTGGCGACCGTCGAAATCTGGCTCGGGCTGCTCTTCGTGCTGGTCGGGGTGGCCGCGATGCGGCTGCGCGGTGGCTGGCTGCCGCGGCTGGTGCTGGCCGCGGCCGTGGTCGCCCTCCTCGGCCTGGCCGCACTCAACCCGGACCGGTTCATCGCCGAACGCAACATCGACCGGTACCAGCAGAGCGAGCGGCTGGACGTGGGCTACCTGTCCGGGCTCTCCGCGGACGCCGTGCCGGCGCTGGACCGGCTGCCCGAGCCGATGCGCTCCTGCGCGCTGCGGGAGATCGCGGCGGACCTGCCCACCGACGGCTGGTGGGCCGCGAACGCGGGCCGGGCACAGGCGCGGGCGGTGCTCGGGCGGAACGAGGCCGGGGGGTGCCTGCTGCCGCGCTGGTGAGCCGGCCGCGCTTGACATTCCCGGTGGGCAGGCGAGACTGCCGGGATGACCGGAGTCGGTGAGCCGCGCGTACCGGAGCGGCCCCTGCGGGCCGCTCCGATACCCGGTCCACGGCCGGCGAAGCCGTCGGGGCGCACCCGCGTGGTGCTGGCCGAGGTGTCCCGGCGGGACAGCCGTGCCGAGCGGACCCGCACCGAACTGACCCAGCAGACCCAGGTCGGCGAGGCGCTGGTCCGCGGCCTGGTCCGGGCCCAGCTCGCGCTGGCGGTACGGCTCTCCCTGGTGGTGGCAATCGGCCTCGGCGGGCTGCCCTGGCTGTTCGCCATCGCGCCGTCGCTCGGCCGGACCACCGTCGCCGGCGTCAACCTGCCCTGGCTGCTGCTGGGCGTGGTCTCCTTCCCGTTCCTGATCGCGGTGGGTTGGGCGTACGTGCGGCTGGCCGAACGCAACGAGCAGGACTTCACCGACCTGGTGCAACGGCCGGAGCGCTGAGCGGTGGGCAACGGGTACGTCGTCCCGGCGATCGTCACGGTCACCCTGGTCACCCTCGGGATCGGTTTCTACGGGCTGCGGCTGGCCCGGACCACCTCGGACTTCCTGGTCGCGTCCCGGGCGATCAGCCCGACCTGGAACGCCGCCGCGATCGGCGGGGAGTACCTGTCGGCGGCGAGCTTCCTCGGCATCGCCGGCCTGGTCCTCAAGTACGGCGTGGACGTGCTCTGGTATCCGGTCGGCTTCGCCGCCGGTTATCTGGCCCTGCTGCTCTTCGTGGCCGCGCCGCTGCGCCGCTCGGGGGCGTTCACCCTGCCCGACTTCTGCGAGCTGCGGCTGGGCTCGCGCCGGCTGCGGATCCTGGCCACCATCTTCGTGATCTTCATCGGTTGGCTCTACCTGGTCCCGCAGCTCCAGGGCGCCGGGCTCACCCTGGCCACGGTGGCCGGTTCCCCGTACCCGGTCGGCGCGCTGCTGGTGGCCGCCGTGGTCACCGCGAACGTGGCGCTCGGCGGGATGCGGGCCATCACCTTCGTGCAGGCGTTCCAGTACTGGCTGAAGCTGACCGCGCTGGCCGTACCGGCGATCTTCCTGGCGTTGCAGTGGCAGGCCGACGCCCGGCCGGCGGTGACCCCGCCGGACGGCCCGACCTTCCGGGCCGCGACCACCGTCGTGGTCGAGCACCGCGCGACCCTCACCCTGCCCGACGGTGACATCCGGGAGGTACGCCCCGGCGACGAGCTGAGCTTCGCCGCGGGTGACCCGGTGCCGGAGGTGTCCGGGGTGGCCACCGACGCCGGGGACTGGCTGCTGCCCAGCACGGCCGGCGACGACGACCGGGGTCTGTTCGCCACGTACTCGCTGATCCTGGCGACCTTCCTCGGCACCATGGGGTTGCCGCACGTGCTGGTGCGCTTCTACACCAACCCCGACGGCGCGGCGGCCCGCCGGACGACCCTGGTCGTGCTGGCCCTGGTCGGCGCCTTCTACCTGCTGCCCACCCTGTACGGGGTGCTCGGCCGGATCTACACCCCGCAGTTGCTGGTCAGCGGCCAGACCGACGCCGTGGTGGTGCTGCTGCCCGGCGCGGCGCTCGGCGACGGGCTGGCCGGGCGGCTGCTCGCCGCCCTGGTCGCCGCGGGCGCGTTCGCGGCCTTCCTCTCCACCTCGTCCGGGCTGCTGACCAGCGTGGCCGGGGTGATCTCCACGGACGTGCTGGGCCGAGGTTCGGTACGCGGCTTCCGGCTGGCCACGGTCATCGCCGGGGGTGTGCCGGCGGTGCTGGCGCTGCGCGTGTCCGGACTGGACGTGTCGCAGGTGGTGGGGCTGGCCTTCGCGGTCGCCGCGTCGAGTTTCTGCCCGTTGCTGGTGCTCGGCATCTGGTGGCGGGGGCTCACCGACCTGGGCGCCGCCGCCGGTGTGCTGGCTGGCGGTGGCGCCGCGATCGGCGCGGTGCTGGTCACCGTGCTGGGTCCGCCGCTCTCCGGCTGGCCGGCCACGCTCACGGCCCAGCCGGCCGCCTGGACGGTGCCGCTGGCGTTCACCGTGATGGTGGTGGTCTCGATGGCCACCCGCCGCCGGGCACCGGCCGACGTCGGCGCCACGATGCTCCGCCTGCACGCCCCGGAGGCGTTGCGGCTGTAGAGCTCCCGACACCGGTTCGGGGCTGAGCGGACGATGGCCCGCTGGCTACACTGCCGCTCGTGACGTACCCCTCGGATCTGGGCAGGTCGATCTCGGAGATGCTGGCGACGCTCGGTCGTGCCGGCGTCGGTGGCGACGCGACGGACCAACCGGAGGAGGCGGCCCAGCCGCTGCAGGGCGTCGGCGAGGCCGCCGACGGCATGGTCCGGGTGGTGGCACTCGCCGGTGGGCAGATCGAGTCGGTGTGGATCGACCCGCGGCTGATGCGGTCGGCCTCGGAGAGCCTCGCCGAGGAGATCCGTACGGCCACCAACGCCGCCCTGGCGGACCTGCGCACGGCGCTGGCCGACGCCACCACCACACCGGACACGACCGCCATGCTGGAGCAGTTGCGCGAGCTGCAGCGGGGCGCGGTACCGCAGTTGCAGGGCTTCATCGACACCCTCAGCGGGGTGCAGGAGCGGCTCTCCTCCGGTCGGCGGCCCTGACGTGGTGCGGGCCGTCGACCCCGACGGGCTACGCGCCGCCGGCACCAACCTTCAGGACGTCTCCGACCGCTTCCTCACCGAGCTGCGCACGTTCCTGGCCGACCTACAGGGGTTCGGTGCGCCGTGGGGCGACGACGACATCGGCAGCCTGATCGGTGCGGCCTGCGAGGAGGTCACCGCGTACGCCGCGGAGTGCTTCGAATCCGCGATCGAGGAACTCGGCGTGGTCGGCGTCGACCTCAACCGGATGGCGCACCTCGTCGAGGAGGACGAGCGGGCCATCGCCGCGCGTCTGACCGGGCTCGGCCAGGAGTTGGGGTGAGCTGACGTGGGGCTGCAACTGCCGGGCGAGCTGGTGAGCGTCCTGGGCATGATCGGGTACGACTGGCCGCTGGCGGACGAGACGGCGCTCTTCGAGATGGGGCAGCGCTGGCTCGAGTTCAGCCAGACCCTGCACGCCCTCACCGCGGAGGCGGCGCAGGCCGCCCAGCCGGTCGGTGCGGGCAACGCCGGCGCCGACATCGACGCGTTCCAGCAGTACTGGACCGGGCAGGACGGGCCGGTGCCGGTCCTGGAGGACGGCGCGCTGGCCGCCACCCTGGCCGGCACCGGTCTGATGATCGTCGGCGCGATCGTGCTGGCCCTGAAGATCCAGGTGATCGTGCAGTTGGTGATCCTGGCCATCGAGATAGCGCAGGCGGTGGCGACCGCTGTGGTGACGTTCGGGGCGTCGCTGGCCGAGATCCCGATCTTCCAGATGATCACCCGCGAGATCGTCGGTCTGCTCATCGACCAGGTCGTGACCGAGCTGATCGATGGGTAAACGCGCCCGGGGCAAGTTCATCCGCGCGGCCTTGTCGCACCTGCGCAAGCAGCGCAAGCGCGCTCGTCACGGGCAGCGGACGGAGGGCATGACGCCGGAACGGCTCCGGCACACCCTGCTCGGCGAGCGGGACGGCCGGGCATCCGGATGGCACCACCGCCCGGGCGGCATCGACCCGCCCGGCGCGAAATTGATCGAGGTCACGGAGAGAGACGCCAAGAGTGGCGTCTATCGCGGCGAGGTCGCCTTCCAGAACCGTCGGACCGGTGCATGGCGGCAGAAACGTGGTGGCAGCACGTTCTTCCCCGACGACTGGACGCCCCAGCAGGTGGATCGTGCGGTCAGCCGCGGCTTCGAGGCACCGGACGTCGTCAAGGATCCGAAGACGGGTCGCTGGTCGAGCACCTTCCGGGGCGTCAACCTGGAAGGCTTCTACGACCCGGAGAGTGGCAAACTCAGCCACGGTTATCCAGTCCTGCGTCGTCCTGGAGGTACTCCCTGAGCAGCATCGAGTTCTACTGGACCAAGACCGGACGGGCCGAGTACCGCACGAAGGACTCGCGGCTGGAGTGCATCGGAATGTGGCTGACCGGAGACGTGCAGGCCGACCGCAGTACCTGCCTCGACCTACTCGCCGACCTGGAGGACATCGCTACCGGGCGGAAGGAGACCGAGAGCTGGGAGGGCAACGCCTGGGCTGCGGAGATCAGCGCGAGCGGCGTCGACCTGCAGAACCTGTGGCGAGACCAACTTGCCGCCCACTACCCGCTGGCCGAAACCCGCCGGATCGCGGATCAGTACTGGCGACTTCTGGCTGCCGAGCCGGGCCGGGCAGCGGTGCTGGCGCGCTGGGAGGAACGCAACGGTCGTGAACACCCCTATCCGGGGCTTTGAGGCCGTGTTGGTCGAGTTCCACCGGGACGAGACCGGACACGTCGCCTTCCGCAGCGACGCCCGGATGAAGTGCCTTGCCATGTGGCTCACGGGTGACATCCAGTCGTCGCACGAGATCTGCCTCGACCTTCTCGCTGATTTGGAGGACATCGCTACCGGGCGGAAGGAGACCGAGAGCTGGGAGGGCAACGCCTGGGCCGCCGAGATCGGCGCCACCGGCGTCGACCTGCAGAACCTCTGGGTGGAAGACCTTTCGGCCCATCACCCCCTGGCGGAGGCTCGGCGTGCCGCCGAGCAGTACTGGCGACTGCTGGCCGACGATCCGGACCGCGCCCGAGCCGTGACCGAATGGGAGCGCGACAACGGTCGCCAGCACCCCTACCCGGGACTGTGACGTGTTGCTGGAGTTCTACTGGTCCGTGAACGGGACAGCAAAGTACCGCACCACGGACCGCCGACTGGCCTGCCTGGGGATGTGGTTGACCGACGACATCCAGAGCGTGCACGACTCGTGCCTGGACCTGCTGGCCGATCTGGAGGACATCGCAGCCGGGCGCAAGGTGAGCGAGAGCTGGGAGGGCAACGCCTGGGCCGCCGAGCTGAGCGCGGAGGGGGTCGACCTGCAATGTCTCTGGCGGGACGTGCTCAGCGCCCACTATCCGCTCGGCGAGACCCGTCGGGTGGTGGCGCAGTACTGGCGACTCCTGGCGGCGAAACCGGGACGCGATCCGGCGATCACCCGCTGGGAGGAGCGGAACTGTCGCCCGCATCCGCGCCCGTCGTTCTGAGGGCAGACGGTTCCTCTCCCGGCGCTGCGCGAGTTCGGCTTCTGGTGGCGCGGGCTGGCCGGCTGCGGCGCCGCCGGGGTACTGGTCGACGCCGGCGCCGCGATCGGACCGGCGGGAGTCAGCAGGCGTCGGTGTCGGCGCAGAGCCGGTTCGCCACCAATCGCGCGTACGTGCGCGCCTCGTCCGGTCGGGTGTCGCCGGGCATCCGCACCTGGGCCAGCAGGTCACCCGCCCGCCTCCTGCGCCGCGTCCTGCGCCTCGTTCAGGTCGCCGCCGAGCGCGTAGAGCACGGTGACCACCCGGTGCCTGGTCGTTCGATAGAAGTCCTCGAACCCCTCGTCCACGTCCACGTCCAAAGTCCCTCCCCGCCGTGGGTCCTGCCACCGTCACCCGCCGCCGGGTGGACCGGTTGCCCCTGACGCCCGTACGTCTGGGAGACGACCGGAAGTCCACCTGCGGCGGGAGCGCGCGGGTGGCGGCGGACGGATAGCGTCGGGGCATGACTGGTGACCACCCCGCGCTCGCGCTGCGCGGCCTGGCGAAGCGGTTCGACGGCACCGTAGCGGTGGCGGGTGTCGATCTGGACGTTCCGGCCGGCTCGTTCTACGGCCTGCTCGGCCCGAACGGCGCCGGCAAGACCACCACGCTGTCGATGGCGGTCGGGCTGCTCCGGCCGGACGCCGGGTCGGCCTGGGTGCTGGGGCACGACGTGTGGCGGGATCCGGTCGGCGCGAAGCGGCTGCTCGGGGTCATGCCGGACGGCGTGCGGCTCTTCGACCGGCTGACCGGCGCGGAGTTGTTGGCGTACCACGGTCTGCTGCGCGGGATGGACCCGGCGGTGGTCGACCAGCGGGCGGCGGAGCTGCTCGACGTGCTGGCACTCGGTGACGCCGGCCGGACCCTGGTGGTGGACTACTCGGCCGGCATGAAGAAGAAGATCGGTCTGGCCTGCGCGCTGTTGCACGGCCCCCGGCTGCTGGTGTTGGACGAGCCGTTCGAGGCGGTCGACCCGGTCTCCGCAGCGCTGATCCGGGACATCCTCAGCCGGTACGTGTCCGGCGGCGGCACCGTGGTCTTCTCCAGTCACGTCATGGAGGTCGTCGAGCGGCTCTGCTCGCACGTGGCGATCCTCGCGGAGGGCGTCATCAAGCGGGTCGGCACGATCGCCGAGGTGCGCGGCGACCGTTCCCTGGAGCAGGTCTTCGTCGAGGTGGTCGGGGGGCGCACGGCGACCGGCGAGGAGCTGTCGTGGCTGTCTCGATGACCGTGGCGGCGCCGCCGGCCGGGCCGGTCCGCGCCGTCTCCGCCCGGCACTTCGTCCGGCTCAAGCTGCGGGTGATGGGCAACAACTTCCGCGGCCAGGGCTGGCGTGTCGCACTCTTCGTGTTCGGCGCGCTGTTCGGGCTCTGGGTCGCGGCCAGCGGCTTCTTCCTCTTCGCCCTGCCCGGCCTGTCAGGTACGGGCCGGTACGCGATCCTCCTCGCGGCGGGCGGCGGCGGGCTGCTGGTGCTCGGTTGGCTGCTGCTGCCGCTGGTCTTCTTCGGGGTGGACGAGACGCTCGACCCGGCCCGCTTCGCGCTGCTGCCACTGACGCGTCGCACGTTGGTCACCGGCCTGTTCGCCGCGGCGCTGCTCAGCGTGCCGGCGGTAGCGGTGCTGATCGCCGCATCCGGTCTGGTGGTCAGCGCGGCGGCGCTGGGCGGATGGTCGGCGGCGGTGGTCGCCGCCGTCGGCGTGGTCGCCGGGGTGTTGCTCTGCGTCGCGGCCAGTCGCGCGATGACCAGCGCCTTCGCCAGCATGCTGCGCTCACGTCGGGTCCGCGACCTGGCGGCCGTGCTGTTGGCGGTGGCCGCGGCGCTGCTCGGGCCGCTGCAGATCTTCGGGGCCGCCGCGCTGCGGGGCGCGGACTGGGACCGGTTGTCGGGCGCGGCGACCGTGCTGGGTTGGACGCCGCTCGGTGCCCCGTGGACCGTCGGCATCGACGTGGCCCAGGGCCGGGTCTGGGCCGCCCCGGTCAAGTTGCTGATCACGCTCGCGGCGCTCGCCGCGCTGCTGGTCTGGTGGTCGCGTTCCCTGGAGTCGGCCATGGTCGGCGCAGTGAGTGCCGGCCCCGCGCCGACGCAACGGGGCGTCAGCGGCGGCGCGGTGGCGCAACTCTTCCCGCGCATGGTCGGTTGGGCGCCGCGGAGCCGCTTCGGCGCGCTGGTCGCCCGGGAGGCCCGCTACTGGTGGCGCGACGCGCGACGCCGCGCCAACCTGATCACCATCGCGGTGGTCGGCATCTTCGTACCCGTGATGGTCAACCTCGGTGGCGCGGGCTTCGGGGCGGACGGCGGGCCGGGCCTGACCCCCACCGCCGACTCGTCTCCCGTACTGGTCACCCTCTCGATGCTCTTCGTCGGTGTGCTGGCCTCGGCCACCCTCGCCAACCAGTTCGGCTTCGACGGCAGCGCGTACGCCGCGAACGTGGTGGCCGGGGTGCCCGGCCGACTGGAGCTGCGCGCGCGGATGGTGGCGTTCTCGGTGTACGTGCTGCCGATGCTGGGGGTCGTCGCGGTGGTGCTGTCGCTGGTGCTGCGGCAGCCCTGCTGGACCGGGTTGACCGTCGGCACCCTGGCCGCGACCTACGGCGCGGGGCTGGCGGTGAACAGCTACGTCTCGGTGCTCGGGGCGTACTCGTTGCCGGAGACCAGCAACCCGTTCGCGATGAACACCGGCGCGGGAATGGCGAAGAGTCTGCTCACCATGCTGTCCATGCTCATCTCGGCAGTGGTCGCGGTGCCGATGGTGGTGGCCGCCGGGCTGCTCGGCGACGCCTGGCTCTGGCTGGCCCTCCCGGTCGGGGCGGCGTACGGGTTGGGCGCGGCACTGCTGGGCGCGTACCTGGCCGGTGACGTGCTGGACCGGCGCCAGCCGGAGCTGCTCTCCACGGTCACGCCGCGCCGCTGACCCGGCGGAGGGCTTCCGAGGTGGGGGACGGCCCGGGGCGGCACAATGTTTCACGTGAATCAGGAGCCGGGTGCCGAGATCCACCACACCGATCCGTTCGCCGTTCCGGCCGGGCAACGCTCACCGGTACGCCGGCTGCGCGGTCGCCTCGCCGCGCCGGTGACGCTCTGGACGGCGCCCGGGCCGGCCGGCCTGACGGTCTCGTCCACCCTGGTCGCCGAGGGCGAGCCGGACCGGCTGCTCGGACTGATCGACCCGGAGTCGGACCTGTGGGCGGCCGTGGAGGAGGCGGGTCGTTTCGCGGTGGCGCCTCTGGGCCCGCCACACCGGCAGCTCGCCGACCGGTTCGCCGGCCTGTTCCCCTCTCCGGGTGGGCTCTTCGCCACGGGGCCGTGGACCGACACTCCGTACGGCCCGGTCCCGACCGACGCCGGCGGGTGGGCCGGCTGCCGGCTGGACAGCGCCCGGGAGTACGGCTGGGGCCTGCTGGTGGAGGCCACCATCGAGGCGGTCGACCTGGCCGACGAGACGGCGCCGCTGCTGCACTACCGCGGCCGGTACCAGGAGCTGCGCGACTGAGTCCGACCCGGACCGGTCATCGCAGTGACCTGGGTCACTCGGCGCAGCCAACCAACCGCTCGGCGCACTCACCGACCGGTGTCGATCTCAGCCTTCCCCGGCGGGGAGCGCGCTCTCTACGGTGCGCGAAACTCCCGACGCCTGTGAAGGTGGTGATCCACAGATGTCCACGGACACACCCGCGCCGACCGCTTCCCAGCCGGACCGGTACCTGGCCGTACAACGGTCGGACGAGTTCGCCGGGTTACGGCGCGCGTTGCGCGGCTTCGTCTTCCCGATGACCGTCGCGTTCTTCCTGTGGTACGCGCTCTACGTCATCCTTTCCGCGTACGCGCGGGACTTCATGGGCACGAAGCTCTTCGGCAGCAACATCAATGTCGCCCTCGTCTTCGGCCTGCTCCAGTTCGTCTCCACGTTCCTGATCGCCTGGCTCTACTCCCGGTACGCCGACCGGAAGATCGACCCGGTCGCCGACCGCATCCGCGCCGAGATCGGGGAGGTGACCCATGATGACGGTCCTCGCGGCTGAGGCGGGCAGCACCACCGCCCGCAACCTCACCATCACGCTCTTCCTGGTCTTCGTAGCGGTGACCCTGGCCATCACCATCTGGGCCAGCCGGCAGACCAAGACCGCCACCGACTTCTACGCCGGCGGCCGGTCCTTCTCGGGCTTCCAGAACGGCATGGCGATCGGCGGCGACTACATGTCGGCGGCCTCGTTCCTCGGCATCGCCGGCATCATCGCGCTGTACGGCTACGACGGCTTCCTCTACTCGATCGGCTTCCTGGTCGCCTGGCTGGTGGCACTGCTGCTGGTCGCGGAGCTGCTGCGCAATTCCGGCCGGTACACGATGGCCGACGTGCTGGCCTTCCGGATGCGCCAGCGTCCGGTCCGCACGGCGGCGGCCGTCTCCACCATCACCGTGTCGATCTTCTACCTGCTGGCCCAGATGGTGGGCGCGGGCGCGCTGGTGGCGCTGCTGCTCGGCATCAAGCCGGGCACCACCTTCCTCGGGATGGACGCGGACACCGCCAAGGTGGCCACCATCATCATGGTCGGCGCCCTGATGATCATCTACGTCACGGTCGGCGGCATGAAGGGCACCACCTACGTGCAGATCGTCAAGGCGTTCCTGCTGATGGGCGGCGCGCTGGTGATGACCCTGCTGGTGCTGGCCAAGTACAAGTTCAACCTCTCCTCGCTGCTCGGCGACGCCGCGTCGTCCTCCGGCAAGGGGGCCGCGTTCCTCGAACCGGGACTGCGGTACGGCGTCGAGGTGGCCGGCAACTCGACGCAGACCTTCTACAACAAGGTCGATCTGCTCTCGCTGGGCATCGCGCTGGTGCTCGGCACCGCCGGCCTGCCGCACATCCTGATCCGCTTCTACACCGTGCCGACCGCCCGGGCGGCCCGCAAGAGCGTGCTCTGGGCGATCGGCATCATCGGCACGTTCTACCTGCTCACCCTCGCGCTCGGCTTCGGCGCGGCGGCGCTGGTCGGCGGTCAGGCGATCACCGCGCAGGACAAGGCCGGCAACACCGCCGCGCCGCAGCTGGCCGAGGCGCTGGGCGTGGACTTCCTCGGCGGTGACCTGGGCGGTGCCACCCTGCTGGCGATCATCGCGGCCGTCGCCTTCGCCACGATCCTGGCGGTGGTGGCCGGGTTGACCCTGGCCTCCTCGTCCAGCCTGGCGCACGACTTCTACGCCAACGTGATCAAGCGGGGGCAGGCGTCGGAGCGGCAGGAGGTGACGGTCGCCCGGGTCTCCGCCCTGGTGATCGGCGCCGTGGCGATCGCCCTGTCGATCTTCGCGCAAAGCCTGAACGTCGCGTTCCTGGTGGCGCTGGCCTTCGCGGTCGCCGCTTCGGGCAACCTGCCGGCGATCCTCTACAGCCTGTTCTGGCGGCGGTTCAACACCTCCGGCGCGGTGTGGGCGATCTACGGTGGCCTGCTCGCCGCCGTGGTGCTGGTGTTCTTCTCCCCGGTGGTGTCCGGGGCGGCGACGTCGATGTTCCCGAAGCACGACTGGCAGTGGTTCCCGCTGTCGAACCCGGGCATCATCTCCATCCCGTTCGGCTTCCTGTGCGGATGGATCGGCACGATCATCTCCAAGGAGCACGACGAGGCGAAGTACGCGGAGCTGGAGGTCCGGGCCCTCACCGGCGCCGGCGCCCACTGATCCCGACTCGTGTTAGGAGGGGCCCCCTGTACAACGCCAGGCGTTAACAGGGGGCCCTTCCTTACCTTTCGGCGCTGGGTAGGCTGGCCGGCATGAAGGTTGCTGCGCGCTTCGGTTCCGGTCACCGCATCCTCGTCACCGGCGGCGCCGGCTTCGTCCCGTCACACCTGGTGGACGCCCTGATCGCGCGGGGTTGCACGGTGGTCGCGCTGGACAACTTCGTCACCGGCTCGAAGGACAACGTCGCCCACCTGCTGGAGAAGCCGACCTTCACCCTGGTCGAGGCGGACATCTCCGACGGCCTGCCGACCCACCACCCGGCGCTGGCCGAGCGCTTCGACGCGATCCTGCACATGGCCTCCCCGGCGAGCCCGACCGACTTCGAGAAGCTTCCGGTGGAGATCCTCCGGGTCGGCTCGGTGGGCACCCTGCACCTGCTGGACCGCGCACTCGCCGACGGCGCCCGGTTCCTGATGGCGTCCACCTCGGAGGCGTACGGGGACCCGAAGGAGCACCCGCAGCGCGAGACGTACTGGGGCAACGTCAACCCGATCGGGATCCGCAGCGTCTACGACGAGGCGAAGCGCTTCTCGGAGGCGGCCACCATGGCCTACCACCGCAGCCGGGGGCTGGACGCCGCGATCGTACGGATCTTCAACACGTACGGCCCGCGGATGCGTCCGGACGACGGCCGGGCGATCCCCACCTTCATCTCCCAGGCGCTGCGCGGCGAGCCGATCACCGTGCACGGCACCGGCAACCAGACCCGGTCCATCTGCTTCGTCGAGGACCTGGTGCGGGGCATCCTGCTGCTGCTGGACTCGACCGAGACCGGCCCGATCAACTGCGGCACCGAGCACGAGCTCACCATGCGGCAACTGGCTGAGTTGATCGTGTCGCTCTCCGGCAGCACCTCGCAGGTGACCTACATCACCCGCAGCGCGGACGATCCGGAGATGCGCCGCCCGGACCTGGCCCTTGCGCGCGACCTGCTCGGTTACGAGCCGACCGTGGCGCCCGAAGACGGCCTGCGACGCACGATCGAGTACTTCCGTTCGCGGCTAGGGTAACCGGCCGGCGGGACACCGCCGGTGGCTGAGTGTCGCCTGAGGGCGGCGGTGGCTCTCGCTACGTACCCTGAGTTACATGTCCGCGTACTCCTCTGCCGGCGTCCCGGTTCCGTACCTGCATCGCAGCGCCGGGCGCGCGTCGGTGCCCGACCCTGACCGGGCCTCCGGCCGCGCGCGGCCGGGCGAGGCGCGCTGGTACCCGTCGCCCGACGAGGAGCGGCCCGGCGGCGGCCCGGGTGGGCCCGGCGGGCCCGGCGGCCCGACGGGTCCGGTCTACGGCGGCCGGCCGGGGCGTCGCGGGCCACGACCGCGCTGGGGACGGATCGGCCTGGTGGCCGGGGTCGCGGTGCTGGTGCTGGCCCTGCTCGGCGGCGCCGGGGCCTGGTTCTACGCCCGCAACCTCGACAGCGACCTGGCCCGCACCGACCCGTTCGCGGAGATCACCGGCGGCCGTCCGGCCAAGACGGTCGACGGTGCGTTGAACATCCTGCTGGTGGGCAGCGACTCGCGGGACCCGGACGCCCCGGTCGACACCAAGAGCCAGTGGCGCGCGGACACGATCATCGTGATGCACATCCCGGCGGACCACCAGGAGGCCTACCTGGTCTCCATTCCGCGTGACCTCTACGTGCCGATCCCGCAGAGCGCCGGCGCGGACTGCGGCTCCGGGCAGCGCGCGAAGATCAACGCCGCGTTCGCCTTCGGTGGGCTGCCGCTGGCGGTCCGCACCGTGGAGTGCTTCACCGACGTACGCATCGACCACGTCATGGCGATCGACTTCGCCGGGTTCAAGCAGGTCACCGACGCCCTCGGCGGCGTCGACCTGAAGGTGGAACGGACCATCACCTCGATCCACAAGCCGTACCGGACGTTCACCAAGGGCACCAACCACATGGACGGGGCGGAGGCGCTGGACTGGATCCGGCAGCGCAAGCAGTTCCCGGACGGGGACTTCGCCCGGATGCGACACCAGCAGGAGTTCCTCCGGGCGCTGCTGGACAAGGCGGCGAGCACCGGCACGCTGGCCAACCCGAAGAAGCTCAACGACTTCCTCCAGTCGGTGACCGCGGCGGCCACCGTCGACCAGGGCTTCTCGTTGACCGACATGGCGGTGCAGTTCCGCAACCTGCGCGGCCAGAACCTCACGTTCGTGACCAGCCCGAACTCGGGTAGCGCGACGATCAACGGGGAGTCGGTCGTGGTCTCCGACCGGGAGAAGGCGCTGGCCATGTACCAGGCCATGGCGAAGGACACCATGGCCGACTGGGTGAAGGCCAACCAGAAGAACGGCACCGACGGCGGCTGATCCGGCCGGAGCGGGCGGCTGGGGCCCGGCTGGCGTGGCGGGTCCACTGTCCGGACGGCGACCCTGACCGTTCGGACCATCGAGTGGCGACGATCGACCGATCAGGTGGATCCGGCGTCCGGATTGCCCGGGATCAACTCGCCAAGCGGAAATGATGTCCGTACAGTGGGGCCGCCCCCCTCCTGACCACGTGAGCTGGAGCACGCATGCCGGTTCAAGCCCGCCGTCGCCCTTCGAGTACCGGATCCGCCGCGCCGAGCGGCCGGATCGCCGCGTCCATCCCCGTCCAGCCGGGTCCCGGCGGCGGTGGGCCGGGCGGTCGCGGGCCCGGCGGTGGTGACAGGTCGGGCGGCGGTGGAGGGGCGAAGAAGCGGCCCCGGCGCAAGGATCCGCTCTGGGCCCGGCTCACCCTGATCTTCGGTGCCGTGCTCATGTTGACGAGTGGGGTCGCGATCGTCGGCAGCAAGGCCGTGATCGGGCAGGCGACCAAGGACATCGCGCAGCGCGACCTGCTGGGCGGCGCCGGCAAGTCGGACGCCGAGGGCGGGGCCAACCTGGACGGCCCGATCGACATGCTGCTGCTCGGCGTGGACGCCCGTGAGCGGTGGGCCGCCGACAACGTCCGGTCGGACAGCATCATCATCCTGCACATCCCGGCCTCGCACGACCAGGCGTACCTGATCTCCATCCCCCGGGACACCGAGGCGCAGATCCCGGCGTTCCCGAAGAGCGGCTACACGGGCGGCACCGAAAAGATCAACGCAGCCTTCGAGGCCGGCGCCCGCAACGGCGGCGGCTGGGAGGGCGGCGCCCAGTTGATGGCGCAGACGATCAAGCAGCTCACCGGGATCAGCTTCGACGGCGCGGCGATCATCAACTTCGGTGGCTTCAAGAACGTCATCGACACCCTCGGCACCGTCCGCATCTGCGTGAGCCACGAGGTCAAGTCGAAGCACATGTCGTTCGTCGACGGCAAGCCCATGTGGAACGCCGACGCCAAGAAGACCGGCAAGCCGATGACCGCGGTGGTGCACAAGAAGGGCTGCCAGGAGATGGAGGGCTGGGCGGCCCTCGACTACTCCCGCCAGCGCTATGGGCTCCCCGGCGGCGACTACGACCGGCAGCAGAACCAGCAGCAGCTGATCAAGGCGATGGCCCGCAAGGCCACCGACGGCGGCATGCTGAGCAACCCGGCCAAGCTGAACCAGCTGATCAAGGCGGCCGGCAAGGCCTTCGTACTGGACACCGGCGGCGTACCGATCGAGAACTTCATCTTCACCATGCGCGGGGTCACCGCGAACGAGTTGACCATGCTGAAGACCAACAACGGCAGCTTCAACGGCAACGGCAACAACCGCGAGGCGTTGAACCCCGAGACGCTGGACATGTTCCGGGCGGTCAAGCAGGACAAGCTCGCCGAGTTCGTCTTCACCCACCCCGAGGTGATCTCCAGCCGCAAGTGACGTGGCGGTCGCCCGATCCGCCGAAGTCGCGGAAAGCCGGCGACCGTCGCGTCACCGCCCGTAGCCTGACGTGAGCAGGTTTCACGTATCGGCTGCGGGGAGGCGGTCACGTCCAGGTCGGGGCGGAACGCGGCGGACCGGACCGGCCCCGGCCGCCCCCGCTGGCCGCGCCTCCTGCTCGGCGTCGGCCTGACCCTCACCCTGCTGTCCGGGATCGTCATGGTCGCGCTTCGGACCCTCAGCCAGCGGTACGAGCGCACCGTGGTCAAGGAGCAACTGCTCGACGCCAGCGCCCGCACCGGGCGGACCGACCTGGACGGGCCGCTCAACTACCTGCTGATCGGCAGCGACCGGCGTGCCGGCAGCAGCGAACCGGACCAGCGCTCGGACACCATCCTCATCGTGCACGTGCCCGCCGGGCAGCAGGAGGGGTACCTCGTCTCCATCCCGCGTGACCTGCTCGTGGCCATCCCGGCCGGAAACGGCTTCGGCGGTGGACAGGACAAGGTGAACGCCGCGTACGAGCACGGCGGCGGTGGGCAGGCCGGCGCCCGGCTGCTGTCGGCCACCCTGACCCGACTCACCGGGATCCGGTTCGACGGCGCCGCGCTGATCGACTTCTCGGGCTTCCGAAAGGTGATCGACCTGCTCGGCGGGGTGCGGATGTGCGTGGACACCGAGGTCCGCTCGATCCACACCAACCGGGTCTTCCACACCGGCTGTCAGCGGATGAACGGGGCACAGGCGCTGGACTACGTGCGACAGCGCTACGACCTGCCCGGCGGCGACTACGACCGGCAGCGCCATCAACAGCAGTTGCTGCGGGCGATGCTCGGCAGCGCGAGCGAGGCGAACCTGCGTGCCAACCCGGTGAAGCTGGACCAGGTGATCCGCGCGGTGGGCAGCTCGCTGACCGTGGACACCAACGGCGTACCCCTGGAGGACCTGGTCCTCGCGCTGCGCGCGCTGCCGGCCGACGCGCTGCGGGGCGTCCAGGTGCCCTCGTACCCGCAGACCATCGACGAGGTGTCGTACGTCGTGCTGGACAACGGTGGCAACGGGCTCTTCGAGGCCGTGCGCGGCACCCGGATGCCGGCCTGGGCACAGGCCAACCCGCGCTGGGTCACCCGGTTGTGATCGTACCGACGGCCCGGGTCGGCACCGATCGGGTCGCCGAGGATCTAGTGTTGTTTCCTGTGTTCGGACCCCAGGTTCCCACCGTGCCCGTGACCGAGATCGCCGACGACACCTACCTGCTGGACGTGCGGGAGGACGACGAATGGGCGGCCGGGCACGCTCCCGGCGCCCACCACCTGCCGATGATGGAGCTGCCGGCACGCCTGGCCGAGGTGCCCACCGACCGGGACGTGGCGGTCATCTGCCGCTCCGGCGGGCGCTCCGCCCAGGTCGTCGCCTACCTGGTCAACAACGGCTGGGAGCAGGTGCGTAACGCCGACGGCGGGATGCGCCAGTGGGCCGCCGTCGGGCGGCCGGTGGTCGACGCGAACGGGCAGCCCGGCCAGGTCATCTGAGGGGCCGGCAATGGGCGGGCCTCTGATCTTCGCGCACCGCGGCGCCTCGTACGACCTGCCGGAGCACACCCTCGCCGCCTACCTGCGCGCCCTCGACGAGGGCGCCGACGGCCTGGAATGCGACGTCCGGCTGACCCGGGACGGGCACCTGGTCTGCGTGCACGACCGACGGCTGGACCGCACCAGCAACGGGCGCGGACTGGTCAGCGCGCGTACGCTCGCCGAGCTGGACGCGCTGGACTTCGGCTCGTGGCATCCGGGCGGCGCTCCGGCCGGTGACCTGCCGCCGGACCCGTCGCGTACGCGGCTGCTGACCCTGGCCCGGCTGCTCGACGCGGTGCTGGCCGCCGGCCGGCCGGTCCGGCTGCTCGTCGAGACGAAGCACCCGTCCCGCTACGGCTCGGACGTGGAGCGGCGACTGGTCGCGCTGCTGCGCCGGTACGGGCTGGCCGAGCCGGCGCCGGACGATCCGGTCCAGGTCACCGTGATGTCGTTCTCCCCGCTGGCGGTCCGGCGGGTCCGCGAGCTGGCCCCGACCCTGCCCACGGTGCTGTTGCTGGAGGTGCTGCCGCGCTGGCTGCGGCTGGGTCGGCTGCCGTTCGGCGCCCGCATCGCCGGGCCCGGCATCGGCCTGGTCCGGGCCCGCCCGCAGCTGCTGCCCGCGCTGCGGGCGGCCGGCAACGAGGTGTACGTCTGGACGGTGAACGAGCCGGCCGACCTGGAGCTGGTGCTGGCCGCCGGGGTGGACGGGATCATCACCGACCGGCCGGCGCACGCCCTCGCCCGACTGGACCGTTGACCGGTACCGCCCGGGCGGGGGTGCCCAAACCCGGGCCGGCGGGGCAGACTCGGCACATGCCGGAGCGCATCGACTTCCCCGCTCTCATCGCCGGCCACACCGTCGTGATCGAAATGATCAACTCCGGGGACGCCGGCCTGCCCGTCCTCACCCAGCTGCTCCGGGTGGCGCAGCCGGCGCTCGGCGCGGCCGGCATGGCGTTCGCGGAGTTCGGCCCGTCCGGTGGCCGCGTGATCGCCGCGACCGGCGCGGCCGAGTGGACGCTGGGCCGTCCGCTGCCGGCCGACGACCCGGCCACCGTCTGCCTGCTCTCCGGGCCGCGCGTGCAGCAGGTCCGGATCGACCACCTCAGCGGCAAGCTGACCGGCGAGCTGGCCGGCTGCGGGTTGCGCCGGATGGTGGTCTCCCGGGCGGAGATCGGCGGCCACACCGTCGGCAGCCTGCACGCCCTCTACTCCGGCGACGACGAGCCGGCCGTCGAGCACCACGGCGTGATCGCCTACCTCGCCTCCTGTGTCGCGCACATGTACGGCGACCAGAGCGGGCTGCCCGTGCACGGCGACGGCCCGGTGGTCGCCGCACTCGCCGACGGTCTGGCCGTGGTCGACCGGGACGGGCACGTACGGCTGTGGAACCCGGCCGCCGCCCAGGTCACCGGTCGGTCGGCCGACCAGGCGCTGAGCCGTCCGCTGCCGTTCCCGCTCCCCCCGTCGGGGCAGGTACGCGACCACCGCCTGCCGGACGGGCGCTGGCTGCGGATCACGTCCGGGGAGCTGCCCGGCCCGGGCGTGCTGCGGGTGGTCACCTTCCGGGACATCACCGACCAGCAGCGCCGCGACCACGACCGCGAGCTGTTCGTCGCGGTGACCAGCCACGAACTCCGCACCCCGGTCACCGTGATCAAGGGGTACGCGGACACCCTCACCGACCACTGGGAGTCGCTCACCGACGCCGACCGGCGGCAGGGCGCCCGCGTGATCGGGCAGCGCGCCAACGAGCTGGCTCGCCTGGTCGACCGGCTGCTCTCCTCGGCCGCCGAGGCGGGGCCGGGGGACGACCCGCCCGCTCCCTTCGACCTCGGCGACGCGCTGCGGACGGCGATCGCCGACCTGCCGGCGGAGCTGCGTCGGCGGCTCGTCCTGCGCCTACCCGCCGACCTGCCCAAGGCGCTCGGCCACCGGCCCAGCCTGGCGACCGTGCTGACCGAGCTGGCGACCAACGCCGGCAAGTACTCGGCGGCGGACTCGTCGATCGAGATCGACGCCGCAGTCGATGGTCAGATGGTGTCGTTCCGGGTCAGCGACCGAGGCATCGGCATCCGCCCGGAGCACGTCGAGCGGGCGTTCGACCGGTTCTGGCAGGGCGAGTCGGGCGACCGCCGGGGCTACCCGGGCGCCGGGCTGGGCCTCTATCTCGTCCGCCGGATCGTTGAACAGCAGAATGGATGGGTATCCCTACGTCCGAGGACCGGCGGCGGTACGGTCGCAGAGGTGCGCCTGCCGCGCGGGTGACCGGCGGTGGCGGGACGTGGAGGGACGAGCGTGGCAGCGGCGGCGATGGAACGGGCATGGTGCGTGGTGGTACCCCACCACCCCGCCGGCGCGCGGCTGGCCCGGCACCGGCTCGCCGACGAGCTGACCGACGTCGTACCCCCGATGCTCCTGGCGGATCTGGTCGCGGTGCTCGCCGAGCTGGTGGGCAACGCGGTCCGACACGCGCAACCGCTGCCCGGTGGCGTGGTGCGGGTCGCCTGGCGGCTGCGGCCGTCGGCGGACGGCCCCGGGGTCCAGCTCCGGGTGACCGACGGCGGTGCGGGGGCCGGGCCGCGGATCCGCACGGCCAGCCCGGACGCGGCCGACGGGCGGGGGCTGCACATCGTCGCCGGCCTGGCCAGCCGCTGGGGTGTCGAGCGGGACGGTCTGGGGCAGAGCGTCTGGGCCGCGTTCGACCCGACCGGGACGACCCGGCCGGACCTGGTCGTGGCCGGCTGACGACCACGCGGGGCGGGTCCCGCCCACGGGCGGCCGCCCGGACCTCTAGGCTGTGACGCCGTGAGCAAGCGTCGAAAGAGCCAGCGCGCCGCCGCGGACCCCGCCCCCCGTCGGGACAAGGTGCGGGACATCTTCGTGCCGCGACCGTTCGACGGGCTGGTCGACGAGCCCGAGTGGATCGCGTTGCGGGAGTTGGTACCGGCCGCGTCCGCGCCGCTGAAGCTGGCACCCGCCCTGGTCGAGGAATTCGGGGACCGCCCGGCCACGCTGGCCACGGTGCTCCCGATGGCCGCCCCAGCGATGACCAAGCCGGACGGGCGGGTGCTCATCGGCCTGCAGCGCCACCAGCAGTCCGGTGACGTCTCCCGGGACCTGGCCGAGGCGCTGCTCTGCGCGCTGCGGACCGAGGCGGGCGACCCGGTCGCGGTGCCACCGCTGCCCGGCGCCGGCCCCCGGCTGCAGGACATCCTGGTGGACGGTCCGCTGGAGATCACCATGCACGAGGGGTTCGAGTTCTGGCTGGACCCGGGCGCCGCCGACGACCCGAACGTCCAGGCCTCCCTGGAGCGGGCGAACGCGGCGATCTACCCGACGGTCCGCCTGAGCGCGGCCAGGGCCGCGTACTGGTGCCGCGTACCGGAGAAGGCGCACGTGCGCTGGGTGCTGCCGGACGACGAGGACGCCGCGCTGGACGCGCTGGCCCGGCTCGGCGCGGCCGGCACGCTGCCACTGGGTGAGCAGACCCGCTTCGCCGGGATGTTCCGGGCCCACGGCCGGCTGGTCCCGGTCTGGGACCTGCCGGAGGAGACCCCCGCGGCCGAGTGGGAGGAGCCGGTGGCGCAGTTCGCCAAGCGGTACGCCGAGGCGCTGACCGACACCGGGCCGCTGGACGCCGCCGGCCGGCGGGCTCGGCAGGGTCTGCTGGGCCGGCAGCTCACGCTGCGCTGACGGCCCCGCCGGGGGTGCCGGCGACGTCTCGGTGGACCTTCAGCCCGCCACGGGCAGCGGGTCGCGCACCACCGGGCAGGACATGCAGCGCGGGCCGCCCCGGCCGGAGCCCAGCTCGGAGCCGGCGATCGGGATCACCTCGATGCCCGCGCGCTCCAACTGGGCGTTCGTCTCGGTGTTGCGCTCGTAGCCCACGCAGAGCCGCGGCGCGAGGGCGAGGGTGTTGTTGCCGTCGTCCCACTGTTCGCGTTCCGCCGTGACCGGGTCCAGGCCGGTGTCGATGACCCGGAGCTGGTCGAGGTCCATCGCGTCGGCGGCGGCGCGCAGGAACGGCGCCGGGCCGTCCACCCGCGGATCCTCGCCGTGCGCGCCGGCGATGACGGTGTACGCGGACAGCATGCTGGCGACGTTCGGGTACATCAGCACGGCGTCGACGTCGACCATCGTGCAGACCGTGTCCAGGTGCATGGTGGCCCGCTCCTGGGCGATCGGCACCACCAGGATGGTGTGTGCCAGCCCGGCGGCGAAGACCTGCCGGCCGAGCCGTTCCGCGCCCGCCGGCGTGGTCCGCTCACCCACCCCCACGGCCAGCACGCCGGGGGCCAGCAGCAGCACGTCCCCGCCCTCCAGGTGCTCCAGTTGGGGCCGGTAGACGAACTCGGTGCCGGCGAAGCGCGGGTGGTGGCGGTAGATGGCGTCGGTGAGGGTGGTCTCGCGGCGGCGGGCCGGCATGGCCAGGCTGGTGACGCCGACCCGGTCGCCGATCCACAGCGACGAGTCCCGGGTGAAGAGCAGGTTGGGCAGCGGGTCGATGACGAAGTCGTGCCGGTCCATCAGCGTGTAGACCAGCCCACCCGGCCGTTCGGAGCTGATCCGCAGCTCCTCGTGCGCGAGCCCGGCGATGAGCACGTCGGCCAGCGCGGCCGGGTCCAGATAGGTCAGGTGGTCGGCCACCCGGGCGCGCAGCGTGTCGCCGAGCCGGGGCGAGCTCAGCACCTCGTCGGTGAGTTCGGCCCGGGCCTCGGGGACGGCCAGCGTCTCGGCCAGCAGGGTGGCCAGGTAGAGCACCTCGACCCCGCGCTCGCGCAGCGCGGCTGCGAAGGCGTCGTGCTCCTCCTGGGCCCGGCCGACCCAGGGGATCGCGTCGAAGAGGAGCGAGTCGTTGTTGCGGGGGGTGAGCCGGGCCAGTTCCGGGCCGGGCCGGTGCAGCAGCACGGTGCCGAGCCGACCGACCTCGCTGTCGACGTAGTGGGTCACCCCAGCAGCGTAGGGCAGGGTTTGGCGGCATCCGAGAAAAGAACTGTGGATGAATATGGCATTCATCCACAGTCATTCCGGCGCTCCGGCTTGCCGAACACCGGGACTGGCAACGTAGGGTAGTGAGGACATAACTTCGAGGGACCTTTTGCCGGAGGTCGCGATGACTGTCTTTCCCGCTCGCCGAGCCGTACCGACCGCCCGGGCACTGCCGCCCGTCGCGGTGCCCCACCCCCGCGTCGAGTCGCCGGGGGTTCTCGAACCGGTCCGTCCGACCCCGCTCGAGTGGGCCCGCCGCCGTCGGGCCGAGCGGGGCGCACGACGGCTGGAGGCGGCCGGAGCGCGGGCACTCGGCCAGCTCGACCACCTCGGGCCGGCCTGGCACGTCATCGAGTGGCCCCGCACCGACGTGGCGGACGTCCTGCTCGACCGAAGTCAGGACGACCGGGCCGGGTTCCTCGCCATCGGGCCCAGCGGCCTGTTCGCGGTCACCATCGCCGACCACGGCCGGGCCCGGGTGCTGGTCGCCGGCGACGTGGTGCAGATCAACGGCAAACGGCCGCCGTACGTGGCGGAGGCCCGCCGGGACGCCAAACGGGCCAGCAAGGCCCTCTCCGCCGCGGTGGGGTTGACCATTCCGGTCACGCCGGTGCTGACCTTCGTCGGCTCCGGCGTGATCAGCGTCTACGGCCTGCCGAAGGACTGTCTGATGGCCACCCACCGCGAGCTGGACCGGCTGCTGGTGGCCGGTGGCAGCCGGATCAGCCCGGCCACGGCCGAGAAGCTGTCGCGGGTCGCCCAGCATCCGAACACCTGGCTCAACGGCACCTACCGTCCATCGGGCGACTACCGGTGGTACGAGGAGGGCCGAACGGCCGCTGACAAGGCGGGCCACCGCCGGTAACGTCACCGGCGACGCCACGCGGCTCCGGTCCCCTCGTCACCCACCGGCCCGCGCCGTCGCCGGTCGCCCGGTCAGGGCAGCGCGTTCCGCCCGGCGGCCCCAGTGCGCTCGGCGGTTACGTCGGCGACCGGCTAGCGTGGACAGTCCGTTGGTGGACATAGGAGGCGCGGTGGCCCACGTCGAACTCTCGCTCTCGGAAGTGTTCGTGCCAGCGGCGCGGACCTCGACAGAGCACGGGTCCGACAACTTCGGCCAGTGGTCCTCGACGGTCTCCCGAGCCGACGAGCCCTGCCTGCTGATCGACGCGGAGACCCGCGTGGTGGCCATCTCCGCCGCCGGCTGCGAACTGCTCTGCCTCGGCGAGCCGGACGACCTGATCGGGCGCCCGCTGCTCGACGGCGGGCTGCGCCTGCTCGACTTCACCGCTAACCGGGGCGAGCTGACCGAGGCCGAAACCGACAAGATCCCACCGCTGCTGGCGCTCACCTCCGGCCGGCTGGCCCGCGGTCTGCTCCGCGTGGAGGCCGCCTCGGCGGACGCCTCGGACGCGACCGTCGACGCCATCTCCACCCCCGTTCTCGCCGACGGCGAGGTGGCCGGGTCGCTCACGTTCTTCTCCGAGGTCTGACCTGCGACGGTGTGTCGTTCGCCGCACGCGGCGAAGCTGGGGCGGGCGCGCTCAGAGGCCGTAAGGTGCCCTCATGCTCGATATCACACTGCTGCCGGGGGAGTACGCCGTGTGCCGGTTGGCCGCCGACGCCACCCTGCCGCCCGCGTTGTCGAGCGGGCTCGGTGCCGCCGACGTGGTGACCGTGAGCTGGACCGCCGACGGGATCTCGCTGATCTGCCCGACCGACCGGGCCCCTGAGCAGGCCGTCGTGGAGACCGCCTGGCGCTGCCTGCGGGTGGCGGGACCGCTGGACCTGGCCAGCACCGGCACCCTCGCCGCGCTGGTCGATCCGCTGGCCGAGGCGCGGGTCAGCGTGGTGGCGTTCTCCACCTTCGATACCGACTACGTGCTGGTGCCGGCCGTCCGGCTGGCCGAGGGCACCGCCGCGCTGGAGCGCGCCGGGCACCGCGTGCTCGGCTGACCTTCACCCGGCCGCCGGTTCCTCCTACGATGGGCTCGGCCGCCCGGCCGCAGCGATGTTCTCCGATGTACCGAGGATCGGCCCGTGCCGTTCACCCCACCCCGCCACCAGCCCGCCGCCGCACCCCCGCACCGCCGCCTCGCGGCGTCGGCGCGTCCCGCCGTGCCCGTGCGCCCCGTCATCCGCGTGCTGCCCTGGGCACTGCTCGCGATGGTGGCGCTGGCGGGCTGCGGCGCCCCGCCCGAGCTGAGCCGGCCGGCGGCCGCTCCCTCGTCCGCCCCGGTGACGCCGGCCAGCCCGCCGGCCACACCGCCCAGCGGGCCACCGACCAGCACACCGCTCAACCCGCCGGCCGGTCCCGTCCCGGCCACCTCCGACGCCGGTCTGGTCGCCACGACCTGCCAGGACGGGCCGTCCGGGCAACGCGTGATCGACCTGCTGCGCGGCCGGGCCGCGGTGTTGCCGGACGACGTCCGGGTCCGGGTCCGCACCGGGCCGCTCTGCGCCGCCGACTGGCAGTACACCGTGCTGGAGGTGACCGGGCACGAGGAACTCCAGGTGGTCACCCGGGGCCGGGGCGGCACGCCACAGCTGGTCACCGCCGGCACCGACGTCTGCTCCATCGAGGTCCGTGCCACCGGCCCGGCCGGCATCCGGACGCTGGCCTGCGACGCCGGCCCGGCCCTCGGGCCGGGTGCGTAGGCTGGTCGGCATGCCGGGAACACCGCCGACGCGCTTCGTCTACCTCGGTCCGGAGGGCACCTTCGCCGAGCAGGCGCTGCGCACCGTCCCCGCCGCCGAGCGCGGCAACCGTACGCCCGCCCGCAGCGTCGGGGAGGCGCTGGAGAACGTCCGCGCCGGCGACGCCGACGCCGCCCTGGTGCCGCTGGAGAACTCGATCGGCGGCGCGGTCGGCGTCACCCTGGACGAGATGGCGGAGGGCGAGCCGCTGGTGATCACCCGGGAGGTGATCCTGCCGGTGGAGTTCGTGCTCGGCGCCCGACCCGGCACCTCGCTCACCGCGGTGCGCTCGGTGGCGGCCCACCCGCAGGCGTCCACCCAGTGCCGCAACTGGCTGCGGGCCCACCTGCCGGACGCGGTGGTCGTCGACGTGCTCTCCAACGGCGCGGCGGCCGCCGGCGCCGGGGCGGGCGAGTACGACGCGGCGATCTGCGCCCCGATCGGGGCGACCCGGCACCGGCTCGCGGTGCTCGCCGACAAGATCGCCGACCACCCGGACGCGGTGACCCGGTTCGCGCTGGTCTCCCGCCCCGGGCCGCCCCCACCGCCGACCGGCGACGACGTGACCTCCCTGGCCGTCTACATCGCCCACGACCGGGTGGGTGCGCTGCTCTCGGTGCTGATGGAGCTGGCCGTCCGGGGGGTCAACCTGACCCGGATCGAGTCCCGCCCGACCGGTGAGGCGCTGGGCCGGTACGTCTTCTTCCTCGACTGCACGGGGCACGTGGCCGACGTCCGGCTGGGCGAGGCGTTGCAGGGGCTACGCCGGGTCTGCGCCGACGTCCGCTTCCTGGGCTCGTACCCCCGGCACCGGTGGGTCGACGGGGCGGGTGACCGCCCGGTGCCCGCGCCGGCCGGCCTCTCCGACGTCGACTACACCGATGCGGCGGCCTGGCTGGCCCGGCTGCGTACCGGCGAACTGATCTGACGGCGGCGGGGGCGCCCCGACCAGAGGCGCCCCGCCGACCGGCGTCAGCTCAACAGACCGCCGAGCAGGCCGCCCTGCTGCTCCTGGGTGCCGCTGCCCATGATCGGCGGCTCCTCCGACGGCTGGACCACCACGAAGCCCTGACCGGCGAAGCTCATCGTGAACGACTCGCCGGTACGCCGGCCGAGCAGCGTGCCCAGGCCGAGTTGCTCCGCCCGGTGGTAGCCGGTCTGCAGGTTCGCGGACCAGCAGACCGCGGCCTGCGGGTCCACGTACGTCGGGGCGTCCACGTTGAGCACCACCGGGGTGCCGTTGGTGGTGATGGCGATCCGGCCCTGCCCGGTGAAGACGCAGTTGAACAGGCCGGACGAGGAGGCCATCCCGGCGCCGCCGACCATCTTGATGTCGTACTGGAGGGTCGAGTCGAAGGCGAGGACGCTGGAGCCGTTGATGGAGAGCGCGTCGCCCGGCTCGAGGTCGATGATGTGCACGTCCTTGGCCAACTCGGCGAGGAAGACGTCGCCCCGGCCGGACACCTTCATCAGCGGAACGCCCTCGCCGGTGAGCTTCTGCTTGAGAAACTTGCCGAGCCCGCCCGAGCCGAGCGCCTGGAACTGCACCTGCCCCTGGTAGGCGACCATCGACCCGACCCGGGCCATCGCCTCACCGTTCAGCTCGATCTTCAACATCTTGGAGTTCTGCAGCCGCATGCCGGGCTGGGCGGACTCCTTCTCCAGGTTCTCCGCGGAGAACAGCGCGCTGCGCATGAAAGGTGCCTCCTGAAAAGGTCGCGGTAGCTGACCCGACGGTAGGCGACCAGGGCAACCGCAGACCATCGGCCGAGCGGTGCGGCGCGGCGGCGGTGCTGCGGCGTCGACCGGGGCTCAGCCCCAGCCGAGCTCGTGCAGCCGCTCGTCGTCGATGCCGAAGTGGTGCGCGATCTCGTGCACCACCGTGACCGCGACCTCGTCGACGACGTCGTCGTCGCTGTCGCAGATCCGCAGGATCGGCCGGCGGTAGATGAAGATGCGGTCCGGAAGCACGCCGGAGTAGTCCCAGCCCCGGTTGGTGAGCGCGTGCCCCTCGTAGAGGCCGAGCAGGCTCTCGCCGGGCGGTGGGTCGTCCTCGACCAGGATCACCACATTGCTCATCAGGCTGAGCAACTGCTCGGGCACCTCGTCGAGGGCGTCGCCGACCAACTCCTCGAAGCGTTCGCGGCTCATCTCCACGGGCACCCGACCCATTCTGCCCGACCGTGCGCGTGGCCGGCCCGTCCGCCGCAAGGGTGGACGGGCCGAGGCGCGCCCGGGCGGCGCGGACCGGCCGGGCGCGGGTGGCTCAGGAGGTGAGGCGGGCGCTGAGGGTGATCTCGGCGCCCGGGGAGAGCAGCCGGGAGATCGGGCAGTTCGCCTTGGCGGCGTCGGCGAGCTTCTGGAACTCGGCGTCGTCGATGCCCGGCACCTGGCCGACGGTCTCCAGCTCGATCCGGGTCACGGTCATCCCGGCGTCGGTCTTGTCCAGGTGCACCTTGGCGGTGGTGTCGACCGAGGTGGGCGTCGAGCCGGCGTCCGCGAGGGCCTTCGAGAACGCCATCGAGAAGCAGGCGGCGTGCGCGGCGCCGATCAGCTCCTCGGGGTTGGTCCCCTCCCCCTCTTCGAAGCGGGACTTGAAGGAGTAGTTGCCGGACAGGCCGCCCTTACCGGTGCGGACGGTGCCGGCACCCTCGGTGAGATTGCCCTGCCATTGTGCGGAAGCGGTACGGATAGGCATGACCCGACGCTAGCGGATCGGCGACCGCCGGGCGACCGAGCGACACCGACGTCCCACCTGCGATCCCCGTCACCACCTGTCGCCTGTGTCATGATTCGACGCAGGCCCGTGACCGGCGGAAGGATGGCCGATGTCCGAGGAGCTGCCCATCCCCCGACAGGGCGACCGGTCCGACGGGCCCGCCGTGATCGAGTGGGGTGCCGTCGAGACGACACGCCGACGCCGGTTCGCCGGGTCGCTGGCCGGTCTGGGCCGCGATCCCCGGCTGCCTCTGCTGATCGCGGGTCTGGGTGCGGTCGCCGCCGTCGCCTCGCTGGTCGGCGAGTGGCTGGTGATGACGCCGCCGAACCGCGGCCCCGAGGGTGACGCCATTGTCCGGCTGCCGGCCGGGGTGTCCGAGATCGGCGGCTTCGGGGTGGCCTACCTGGTCGGGCTGCTCGCCCTGGTCTGCGCCGTGGCGCTGGCGCTGCGGGGCACGCCCGCTGTCCGGTCGAACGCGCGGCTGGCCGGGCTCACCCTGGCCGGGGCGCTGCTGGCGCTGCTCGTCGCCACCGCCTCCGCGCTCGACGAGTCGGGCCAGCGCACGCTCTTCTACTCATCGGAGGACGGCTTCCGGGCCGAGTACGGCCGCGGTCTGGTGATGGCGTTCGTCGCCTGCGTGCTGTTCGGCACTGCCCTGCGGTTGGCGCCGGGCGGCGGGACCGCCCCGGCCGGACCGGAGCGGGACGCCGGGCGCGCCCCAGCCTCTGACGACGACCGGGACGCGGCCAGTGGGCCGCGGAGCCGCAGCGGCGCGGCGAACGGCGGATGGCGTCGCCGGCCGGGTCGCGACCCGGAGGAGGGGCCACCGCCGCCGGCCGACCTGACCGTCACGCCGGCCGCGCCGTTCGCCCGCCCGGAACCCCCCGCCTGAGCGTCGGACGCTCGACCCTGCCGGCCCTCGTCGCCGGGGTGTCGCCGGACACCGGTGGTGTGCCGCCCGTTGGCGCCCGATTCGTCTGGAAGCCATGGTTGCGACCCGTTCCGCGAGGTACGGTTGCTGCCCGCCGTCACGCCGGGTCCCTTCCCGGACCGTACGGCTGGCTGCGACGGCGGCGGGCGAAGGAGGAACGATGACCCGCCCGGGACTACCCAAGCTGATCGCCACCGACCTCGACGGGACGCTCGTCCGCAGCGATGACACCGTCTCCGCGTACACCCACGGGGTGCTCGACCGGGTGCGGGCCGCCGGAATACCAGTGGTCGGCGCCACCGGTCGCGGTCCCCGGCTCACCGAACTGACCCGCAACGACATCCGGGCCGCCGACTTCCTGGTGATGGCCGGTGGCGGCCGCGTGGTGGACCAGAGCGACCCGGCCGGTCCGGTGGTGCTGCGCGACGAGCGCCTGCCCGCCGGGGTGCTGGCCCGGCTGGTGGCCGACCTCGAGGCCGAGGTGGGCCCGCTGACCGTGATGGTGGAGGCCTCCGACGAGCACGACGCGCCGCTGTGGGGCGACTACCACCCGAGCTGGCCGTACCAGGACCGGTTCGAGGAGCGCAGCCGCGCCGAGTGCCTCTCCTGCGACGTGATCAAGGCATTCGTCCGGACCGCCGACCACCACGTGGACGAGCTGCTGGCGGTCGCCCGCCGGATCGTGCCGCCGCGGGTCGCCACGCTCACCCAGGCCGGGCTCGACTTCGTCGAGATCTGCCCGCCAGGGGTGGACAAGGCGACCGGGCTCAGCGTGGTGGCGCAGACCCTCGGGGTCGACCCGGCCGACGTGCTGGTCTTCGGCGACATGCCCAACGACCTGCCGATGTTCGAGTGGGCCGGGTGGGCCCGGGTGGCGGTGGCCAACGCCCACCCCGAGGTCCGCGCCGCGGCCGACGAGGTGACCCTGCGCAACGACGACGACGGGGTGGCGGTGTACCTGGACCGGCTACTCTCCCGGTGATGGGAGAGACACCACGACTGGTCGCCACCGACATCGACGGCACGCTGATCCGCGACGACCACACGGTCAGCGCGCGTACCGCCGGCGTCCTGGCGCGGATCTCCGCGCAGGGCACGCCGGTCGTGCTGGTCACCGGCCGTCCGGTCCGCTGGCTGAAGATGGTGTACGAGCAGCTGGCCGAGCCGCTGCCGGCGATCTGCGCCAACGGCGCCGTGGTCTACGACCCGGTGCGCGACGAGGTGCTGCGCGCCGATCCGCTCGCGCCGCAGCACCTCGCCGAGGTGGCCCAGCGGCTGCGCGCCGAGGTGCCCGGGATCAGCTTCGCGGTGGAGATCCTGGACAGCCGGGAGATGCGGCACGAGGCGCAGTACCCGCTGCGCTGGGACGCCGACCACGAGGCGATCCGGGCGGTGCGGACGCCGGAGGAACTGTTGTCGCTCCCGGCCGTGAAGCTGCTCGTCCGGGCCGGCGAGCAGGATCCCGACGCCTTCGCCGAGCTGATCGCCACGGCGGTGGCGGGGTTGGCCGAGGCGACGCACTCGTCGGCCTCGGGGCTGGTGGAGATCTCCGCGGCCGGGGTGACCAAGGCCGCCGGGCTCGACTGGTACTGCGACCGGCTCGGCGTGGCCGCGGCGGACGTGCTGGCCTTCGGCGACATGCCCAACGACGTACCGATGCTGACCTGGGCCGGGCGCGGCGTGGCGGTGGCTAACGCGCACCGCGCCGTCCTGGCGATCGCCGACGAGGTGACGTCGGCGAACTCCGAGGACGGCGTGGCGGCGTACCTGGAGAAGGTCTTCGGGGTGGGCTGACCGGGCCGGGCCCGTTGGTCAGAGGTACTGGCCGGTGCTGTGCCCCTCACCACCGGACGGCTGGCCGATGCCCGGCATGCCGGGCACCATGCCGCCGGGGCCGCTGGGCAGCGCCTGGCGGCCGGAGCGCATCTGCTCCAACTGCACCCGGGCGGCCATCTGCTGGGCGACCAGGGCTGCCTGGATGCCGTGGAAGAGCCCCTCCAGCCAGCCGACGAGCTGGGCGTGCGCGATCCGCAGCTCGCCCTCGCTGGGGGCCTTGTCCTCGGTGAAGGGCAGCGAGATGCGCTCCAGCTCCTCGCGCAGCTCGGGGGCGAGGCCCTCCTTGAGCTCGACGATCGAGCGCTCGTGGATCTCGCGCATCCGGTGCCGGCTGGCGTCGTCCAGCGGAGCGGCCTTGACCTCCTCCAGCAGCTGCTTGATCATGCTGCCGATCCGCATCACCTTGGCCGGCTGCTCGACCAGGCGGGTCGGATCCTCGCCCTGGCCCTCGTCGGTCTGCACCGTGCCGACCGGCCGGCCGTCCGGGCCGACCACCACCACGGTGCCGGAGTGACCGGTGCCGTCGTGGCCCGGCTCGTCGTTCTGTCCAGCGGAGCGCGCTTCGGTCATGGGGTCCATCTTTACCCAGCGGGCGCGACCCATGCCGCCCGGGACCGACTCCGACGGTGGAACCACCCGGGCGGGGCGCGGGCGCTACCGTCACCGCATGCCCGCCGACCCACGTGCCGTGCTGACCCGACCCGCCCCGGACCCCGACCACACCGTCGCGTACGGCGAGCATCCGGATCAGGTGGCCGACCTGCGGCTGCCGGCCGGCGACGGTCCCGCGCGGCGGCTGGTGGTCGTGGTGCACGGCGGCTTCTGGCGGGCGGAGTACGACCGACGGCACACCGGGCCGCTCGCCGCCGCCCTGGCCGGGCTCGGTCACCCGGTGGCGCAGCTGGAGTACCGCCGGACCGGGCAGCCGGGCGGCGGCTGGCCCGGCACGCTCACCGACGCGCTCACCGGCGTGGTGGAGCTGCCCCGGCTGGCCGCCGAGGCGATGCCGGGCCGGGTCACCCGCGACGCGCCGATCCTGGTCGGTCACTCGGCCGGGGGCCACCTGGCCCTGTACGTCGCGGCCGTGGCACCGGCGGCGGTGGGTGGGGTGCTCGCCCTCGCTCCGGTGGCCGACCTGGTCGAGGCGTACCGGCGGGATCTGGACTCGGGCGCGGTGGACGCGCTGCTCGGCGGCGGCCCGGAGCGGTTCCCGGAACGGTACGCCGCGAGCGATCCACGGGCATTGGTGCCCATCCGATCACGCATAGTAGTCGTCCATGGTGCGCGGGACCAGCAGGTGCCGGTGGAGTTGAGCAGGGACTTCGTCGCCGCCGCCCGGGCCGTCGAGACCGACATCAGCCTGGTTGAGCTGCCCGAATGCGAGCATTTCGGCCTCATCGACCCGGAGTCCGCGGCCTGGCCCCGGGTGGCCGCTGTGTTGCGTTCCCTGCACGATGATCACTAGCCATTGACGCAGCGTCGCGGAGCAGGTAGAACGCCGGAGGGGTGGTGGTGTTCCGCCCCTGCAAAGCTCCTGGGAAGGAACTCGGTGTCGCAGATGAACCGCAGACGGGCGCTCCAGCTGCTGGCCGCGCTCGGTACGACCGGATTCGCCGCCGGGTGCGGCTCCGACACCGACCAGCAGAGCGCCGACCGGGGCCCGATCAAGATCGGTCTGATCGCGCCGCAGGGCGGTGGGTCCAAGAGCATCGGCGACGACATCACCAACGGCTTCCAGCTCTACCTGGACCTGCACGACCAACGGCTCGGCGGGCACCCGGTGACCCTGCTGACCGCCGACGAGGGTGAGAACGCCAAGACCGGCAAGGCCGCGGTCGACGGGCTGCTCAAGCAGGGTGTGCTGGCGCTCACCGGCGTGGTCAACTCGGCGGTGATGGTCGGCATCCGGGACACCATCGAGCAGGCCCGGGTTCCGCTGATCGGCTCCAACGCGTCGCCGAGCAGCCTGCAGAGCGTGGTCTACATCTGGCGTACGTCATACGTGCTGGACGAGGCGGGTCGGGCGCTGGGCCGGTACCTGCGCGACCAGCTTCCGTCGAACGGCCGGGTGGCGATCATCGTGCCGGACAACCTCGGCAGCGATGACGTGGTGCGCGGCTTCCGGCAGGAGTTCGGGACCACCGATCCGCGGATCACCAGCCCGGTTGTCAAGACCAAGGACCTCCCCAACCCCGGCAAGAGGGCGTACGTCTCCGACATCGGCACGGCGCTGGCCAACAAGCCCACGGCGGTCTTCTGCTTCTACTCCGGAGCGGCCGGGATCGAGTTCGTCAAGCAGCTGCGCAACGAGTTCTCCGGCCCGATCTACGCCCCCGGCTTCCTCACCGAGGGAACCGTCCTGGAGAGCCTCAAGAACGACGCGTTGGGCATCCAGACCGCCCTGAACTACTCGGCGGATCTGAACAACACCGCCAACCGGGTGTTCGCCTCGGCCTACCGCAAGAAGCACCAGGTCTCCCCGAGCACGTACGCGATGGCGTCCTACGACGCGGCGCAGGTGCTCGACCAGGCGGTCCAGCTGACCGGAGGGTCGCCGACCCCGCAGCAGGTCAACCTTGCGCTCGGCAAGATCGGCCAGATCGACAGCCCGCGCGGCATCTGGCAGTTCAACCAGCCGCGCACCCCGCAGCAGAAGTGGTACCTGCGCGAGGTCCAGCGCGACGGTCAGGTCATGTCGAACGTGCTGATCAACGAGCTGGCCACGCTGGGCTGAGCCACCCCGGACCGACGGCAGGGGCCGGCCTCCCATCCGGGAGACCGGCCCCTGCCGCGTACCGCTGGGGTCAGTGGCGCAACTCGGCGATGCAGCACTTCACGCTGCCGCCGCCCTTCTTCAGCTCGGCCAGATCGACCGGCACCGGGGTGTAACCCGCCGCCTTGAGCTTGCCGGCGAGCCGGGTGGCCTCGCTGTTGAGCACCACGTTCGCACCGTCGCTGACCAGGTTCAGCCCGAAGGTCATCGCGTCCTCGTCGTCGGCGACCACGGCGTCCGGGAAGAGCTGGGCGAGCACCCGCTGACTGGCCGCGGAGAACGCGCCGGGGAAGTAGACGACGTTCGCGTCGTCGAGGGCGGCGAGCGCCACGTCCAGGTGGTAGAAGCGGGGGTCGACCAGCCGCAGCGACACCACCGGCCGACCCAGCGCCTCCTGCGCCTCGGCGTGCGCCGCGAGCTCGGTGCGGAAGCCGTGCCCGGCCAGGATGAGCCCGCCGTGCGCCTCCGGCACGTACGCGAAGTCGCCCTCGCCCTCGTTGGTCTCGCTCGGTGCGATGAACCGCCAGTCGCCCGACTCGTAGAAGGCGCGGTGCGCGGCGGCCTCGGCGGCCCGCTGCTCGTGCTTGAACCGCGCGCCGTAGACGCTGCCGTCGACCACGAAGGCGCCGTTGGCGGCGTACACCATGTCGGGCAGACCGCGCTCGGGGGTGAGCAGGTGCACCTCGTGCCCGAGGCTGACCAGCGTCTCCCGCAGCCGGTCCCACTGCTTGACCGCCAACTCCGCGTCGACCGGGGTGGTCACGTCCATCCACGGGTTGATCGCGTACTCGACCGCGAAGTGGTCGGGCGAGCACATGAGATATGTCCGCTTTCGCGGGACTCGCTGCTGGTTCACGGTGACCAAGAGTAGGTACCTTAGAACTTTGGTAACAGCCACAACCATTGCTTCCCAGAGGCGGAACGTTGCAGATAGACGCCGTAGACCAGCGGATCATTGCGTTGCTCGTCGCCGACGCCCGAGCGTCGTACGCCGACATCGGCACGCGGGTGTCACTCTCCGCCCCGGCGGTGAAGCGGCGGGTCGACCGACTGCGGGCCACCGGGGTCATCCGGGGATTCACGACCGTCGTCGACCCGGCCGCCGTCGGCTGGACCACCGAGGCGTTCGTCGAGCTGTTCTGCGCCGGCCGGACCACCCCGGCACAGATCGGCGTGGCCGTACGCCGGCACCCGGAGGTGGTCGGTGCGTACACCGTCTCCGGCGAGGCGGACGCGCTGGTGCACCTGCGCGCCGCCGACATCGGTCACCTGGAGGCGGCGCTGGAGCGGCTGCGGGCCGAGTCCTTCGTGACCTCCACCCGCAGCACCATCGTGCTCTCCCGGCTGGTCGAGTCCCCCGGCGTCGGCCCCTCCACCCGCTGAACTCTTGACCTCAAGCCCGGTTGAGGGTGTGAGCTGTGCCGGCGGGGGTCGCCGGGGCGCCCGCCTGGGTTGAGGGGGATGCCATGCGGGCGGTCTGGCTACGCGAGTTCGGCGGGCCCGAGGTGCTGGTGCCGGGCACCGCGCCCGACCCGGTACCCGGCCTGGGCCAGGTTCTGATCGACGTGGCGCACGCCAACATCACCTTCGTCGAGACGCAGCAGCGGGCCGGCCGACCCGGACCGTTCCGGGTCACCCCGCCGCTGATCCCCGGCAACGGCGTCGGAGGGACGATCACCGCCGTCGGACCGGACGTCGACCCGGCGCTCATCGGCCGGCGGGTGGTCAGCGCCACCGGCGGCTCCGGCGGGTACGCCCAGCGCGCCGCGGTCGACACGTCCGCACCGATCGACGTGCCGGCCGGGTTGGCGCTGGACGCAGCCGTGGCGCTGCTGGCCGACGGGCGTACCGCCGGCATGCTGATCGACGCGGTCGGCGTCCGCCCCGGCGACCGGGTGCTGGTCGAGGCCGCGGCGGGCGGCGTGGGCAGCCTGTTGGTGCAGCTCGCAGCACACGCCGGAGCACGAGTGGTCGGCGCGGCCGGCGGTGCGCGCAAGGTCGGCCTGCTGCCCGGGCTGGGCGCCGAGGTGGCCGTCGACTACCGCGCGCCGGACTGGGCCGAGCGGGTCCGGGCCGCCGTCGGCGGGGTGGACGTGGTGCTCGACGGGGTCGGCGGGGCGATCGCCCGGACCGCGTTCGAGCTGCTCGACCGGGGCGGACGCATGGTCAGCTTCGGGCTGGCGAGCGGGGAGTGGGCGGCGGTGCCGGCGGAGGCCGCGGCGGCACGGGACGTCACCCTGGTCCGGCCGGACGTGCCGCCGGCGCGGATGCGCGCGTACACCGAACGGGCCCTGGCCGAGGCGGCGGCCGGGCGGCTCCGGCCGCTGATCGGCCAGCGCTTCCCGCTGGAGCGGGCCGCCGCCGCGCACGCCGCCATCGAGTCCCGCGCCATCACCGGGAAGACCCTGCTGGACGTCTCCTGACCAGCGCTCAGAGGTACATGCCGGTGCGGTGTTCGGATTCGTCGCGGCGGACCGGCTTGTCGCCCTCGCCGAAGAAGCGCTTGCCGCCGAACTCGCCGTGCAGCCGGTCGTCCAACTCGTCGGCGAGCCCGGTCATCACCTGCACGGCCAGCATCAGGTGGGTGGCCTGGAAGTTGCGACCGAAGACGGGGATGGACGCCCAGACCGTGTCGTCCGCGCAGTAGAGGCGGCCGATCGGCATCCGGTTGGTCAGCTCGGAGAGCTTGACGTACAGCCGCTCGGTCGGCTCGACCTCGGTCAGCACCGGCGAGAAGACGTCCACCAGGGGCGGATTGTCGCGGACCCGGACGAACACCATCGCCGAGCCGGCGCGGATGGTGATGTCGCCGTCCGAGTCGATCTGCAACCGGTCGGCGTCGGACTTGAGCATGGTGGAGACGACGGTACGGACCCGCTCCGGCAGGTCCAGCACCTCGTCCGGTGCCGCCTCGGCGGTGGCCGCCTCGGCCAGTGCCTGCTCCAGGTCGGCCTCGACGTCGGAGTCCGGGCCGAACTCGCTGCGGGCGGTACCCAGCGGCTCCACGGTCAGCGACTCACCCTCGGCGTCCTGGATCAGGTAGACGAGGAAGGCTGGGTGCGGTGCGCCGTACACGTCGCGCAGCGTCCGGGCGAGCAGCGCCGCGATCCGGCTCGCCTCCGCGGTCGTACCGTCCAGCCCGAAGAAGCCCTTGGAGCCGGCGACGACCCCGGGCGGCGACCAGCCGAGCGCGACCATGTCGGCCACCGCGGCCCGGTCCAACCGGTAGCCCTGAGGCAGGGTGGCGTTGCCGACCGCCCGCGCCGTGAGCGTGCCGTCCCCGTCCACGTCCACGCTGATCGAGTAGACGGCGTCCCCGGTCCCCGAGGCGGTGGGGTCCAGGGTCAGCTCGACGTGGGCCCCGGCGGGCAGGTCCCGCAGCCGTTCGGCGAGCGCCCGGGCGAACTCGCGCCACGCCTCGGTCACCTTGGCCCGCAGGTCGGCGGTGCTGGGCTCGTCGAGCAGGATCGACTCCGCTGGCTCGGCTGACTGGGCCGACCCGGCTGGCTGAGCCCGGTCGCCGGGCAGCTCACCGTTCGGCGCCGAGGGGTGGTCGGCCGTCATGATCGCCTCCGTCCGTCACGATCACCCTACCCACGCGACCCGGGGGCCCAATCAGCCCGGACCGGGATCGGACACCGGCCCGGTCCGTGGCGGTGACCTCGCCTCGGCGACCGGGAGGCCATCGGGCCGGCGGAGTCCACGCGGCGACCGGGGTGACGGCGACGGCGTGGTTCACGGAGGGACCGGGGTGACCGCGGCGGCGGGACTCAGGGAGCAGCCGGGTCGGCCGGGTCGGCGCCCAGCCCTACCGGCCAGGTGGCCGCCAGCGCGCTGAGCCGGGCGGCGGCGTCCGCCGGGTCGGCGCCCCGGCCCACCGCCACCCCCAGCAGGTACGCGCTCACCGGAGCGCCCGGCCGCAGCACCTGGTGGGCGACGTCCCGGGCCAGGTCGAGCACCATCGGCACCGACACCTCGACCGGGTCCAGGCCGAGCTCGGCGCAGGCCGCCGTGACCCAGTCGTCCATCACCGTCATCGCGCCCACTCCTCCGCCCGGCGTACGTCCTCGTCAGTGTCGCAGTCGAACCACGGCGGCGGGCCGCCACCGGACCACGGCACCTCCCGCACCACGAGGCCGGCAAGCAACCCCCGGACCGGGGCCCCGGCCAGGGTGCCGCCCCGCTCGGCGGCCAGCCGGCCCAGCGCGCCCCGCAGCGCGTCGACCCGCCACACCCCGCAGAGCGACTGCCGCCGCCCGTCGCCGTCGAGGAAGCACGCTCCGTCGGGCCCGTCCACGGTGAGGTGGGTGAGCAGCTCACCGACCGCGTCGCGGGTCAGCAGCGGCAGGTCCGCGGCGAGCAGCGCGACCCCCGTCGTGCCGGGGTCGAGCAGCGCCAACCCGGCGGCGGCCGCCGCGACCGGCCCGCCGCCCGGCGGCTCCTCCCGGGTCACCCGGACGCCCTCGGGCACCGGACCGGCCGGGCCGACCACGATCCGTTGAGTGGCATCGGCGACGGCGGCGAGCACCCGGTCCCGCATCGGCCGCCCGCCGACCGGCAGCGCGGGCTTGTCCACCCCGCCCAGCCGGCGGGCGGCCCCGCCCGCGAGCACCACCGCCGCGTACCTGACCATCTGGTCACGGTAGCCGCGCGGACGTCCCGCCGCCGGCCGCGATCGGAGGGCCGCGCGGCGTGAACAGTGGGCAGGTGGTGGTGCGGGGGTCCGGGGCCGGGTGGAGGATGGCGGGATGGGACGGGCCACTGACCGACGCGGCGTACTCCGGATCGACCTGGACGCGGTGGCCGACGGGCGCGGGTCCGTCCGTCGGCCGGACACCCTCGCGGTGGAGGAGCCGCTGGAGATCCGGGTCGGTGCGGCCGGGCCGGGTCGACGCCGGCCGCTCGCGGTGACCATGCGGACCCCCGGCGACGACCTGGACCTGGCCATCGGCTTCCTGCTGACCGAGGGGCTGATCCGGTCCACCGACGACGTGCTCACCGCGCAGCTCTGCGCCGGCGCGGAGACGCCGAACACGTACAACGTGGTGGACGTGGTGCTCGCCCCCGGCGTGCCGGAACCCACCGTCGACCCATCCCGGAACTTCTACACCACCAGCTCGTGCGGGGTGTGCGGCAAGGCCAGCATCGACGCGGTACGCACCCGGTCGCTGTTCGCAGTCGCCGCGGACCCGCTCACCGTGCCGGCCGCCGTGCTCGCCGAACTGCCCGAGCGACTGCGCGCCGCCCAGCGCGGCTTCGACCGGACCGGCGGGTTGCACGCCGCGGGGCTGTTCACGCCGGCCGGCGAGCTGGTCGTGCTGCGCGAGGACGTGGGCCGGCACAACGCGGTGGACAAGGTGATCGGCTGGGCGGTACGGGAACGCCGGCTGCCGCTTGCCGGGCACCTGCTGCTGGTCTCCGGGCGGGCCAGCTTCGAGCTGACCCAGAAGGCGTGGATGGCCGGCGTGCCGCTGCTGGCGGCGGTCTCCGCGCCGAGCACCCTCGCCGCCGAGCTGGCCGACGAGGCCGGGATGACGCTGGTCGGGTTCCTGCGCGGCCGGACCATGAACGTCTACGCCGGCCCCCAGCGGATCACGGTGGACGAACGGAACGGCGCCTCCGCCCGCTCGCACGACTGACTGCCGCAGCCGGGCCCGCGCCGGGCGGCCCGAGCTGGCCGGCACAGCGCCGCGGTCGCCGGACGCGACCGGTCAGCGGAGGCCTCGGCGGCTGCGCTTCCGTCGGCGAACGACGCCCGGCAGGCCGACCGACGGCCAGCCGTCCAGCTCCGACGGAGGCACACCGCGCCGGAGCAGGTCGTCCAGGAGCACGGCGAGCGAGTAGTCGGGGTGTCGGGCCAGCGCCTGTTCCAGCGCGACCGCGGCCAGCGCGCCCTGCCCCGCCCGCCAGGCGGCGAAGGCCAGCAGGGCGGCCGGCGCGGCGGTCAACTCCGGCTCGGCCCGGCGCAGCACGTCGGTCCAGAGCGCGATGTCGCGGTCCCGACCGTCGGTGCGTTCCCAGGCGTGGTCACGGACCGGCAGGTGGGCCAGGAGCAGGCTCAGCCAGGCCACCTCGTCGTCGTCGAGCCGTTCGCCCCGGCGCTGTCGGCGGTGCGCCTCGCGGACCGCCGCCACCCCGGCGGCCCGCAGCGTCCGGCCGCCCAGCAGGTCGCCGGTGGGCGCCTGCTCGATGAGGTCGGTCAGTCGGCGCCGCGCGCGGCCGGCGGCGGCGCGCAGCGCCACCCGTTCAGGGCCGTCCACCGGCGCCACCTGCGCGACGAGGGCAGCCCGGTCGGGCAGGGCGACCTGACCGGCGAAGATCGCGGAGGCGGTCACCTGGCTGGTCGCCGGGTCGTAGGTGCGCCCCTCGGGTGGGCAGCAGTCCGCCTCGGTGCAGAGGTAGGACCACCAGCGGCCGTCGGTCACCCGCAATGCGTCCAGCACCGCCAGCCCGGCCCCGGCGAGGGCGGTGCGGACGGCGTCCACGCTCGGGGTCACCCGGGCCGCGGCACCGTAGCCGACCACGGTGGCGGAGTCGGCGCCCTGACGCCGGATGACCCCGGCCAGGTGCCGTGCCCGCTCGGTCGGGTCCGCGGCGGGGTCGGTCAGGTCCGCGCGGGCGACGAAGACGATCCGCCGGCCGTGCAGGGCCACCGCCACCACGCTCTCGGCGGGATGGAAGCCGAGCAGGTACGGCACGGCGGCCAACAGGTCGGCGGGCGAGCGGACGGAGAGCCGGGGGCGGTCGGTGTCACTCATGCCGGCAGCCTGCGGTTGGCCGACCGTGCCGCGCTGCCCCTGTGGACGACACGCGCGTCATCCACAGTCACGCTACGTGTTTGCGCTGCTCAGCCCGCATCCACCTTGGTTCCCGCCCCGCCACATCGGGTCGATCTGTTCGGACCGAGGGGTTGTGTCGTGGGGACCGGTTACGGTGCGCTGATGGATCTGGCGTACCTGCGCGCGCACCCCGCGCACCTGCCGACCTTCCTGACCCACCAGCGGATCCGGGAGACGCCGGTGGCCGGCGGTGACATCTGCGCCGCCTCCCGGCTCACCCTCGACGACGGTCACTCCGTCTTCGCGAAGAGCTGGCCGGAGCGGGCCGGCCGGCCGGCGCCGGAGGGCTTCTTCGCCAGCGAGGCGGCCGGGTTGCGGTGGTTGCGGGAGGCGGGCGCGGTGGCCGTACCCGAGGTGATCGTGGCGCTGCCCGACCTGCTGGCGCTCGACTGGGTCGAGCCCGGCGAGCCGACGCCGGAGGCCGCCGAGCGCTTCGGCCGGGAGCTGGCCGACCTGCACCGGGCCGGCGCGCCGGCCTTCGGCGCGACCTGGCCCGGCTTCATCGGTGCGCTCCCCGCCGACAACACCCCCGACGACGGCCCCTGGTCGACCTGGTTCGCCCGGCGTCGGCTCACCCCCTACCTGCGGCGCTCGGTGGACAACGGCGCGTTGCCCGGCCCCGACGGCGCGCAGGTCGAGGAGGTGATCCGCCGGGTGGCCGGCCTCGGTGGCGACGAGCCACCGGCGCGGATCCACGGCGACCTGTGGCCGGGCAACGTGCTGTGGGGCGCCGACGGCCGGGCCTGGCTGGTCGACCCGGCCGCGCACGGCGGGCATCGGGAGACCGACCTCGCCCAGCTGGCGCTCTTCGGCGGGGCGCCGCACCTGGACCGCGTGCTGGCGGCCTACCGGGAGAGCTGGCCGCTGGCTGACGGTTGGCGCGAGCGGGTGCCCCTGCACCAGTTGCACCTCCTGCTCGTGCACACCGCGCTGTTCGGCGGCGCGTACCGCGATGCGGTCGTCCGGGCCGCCCGTGCGGCCCTGGCGGGCGCCGGGCGCGCTACGGTCGACGGGTGAGCGTCGCCCCGCGTACCGACGGCGTCCTCGTCGACCGGTACGGCCGCGTCGCCCGGGACCTGCGCGTCTCCCTGACCGACAAGTGCAACCTGCGCTGCACCTACTGCATGCCGGCCGAGGGGCTGCCCTGGTTGGCCGGCCCCGACCTGCTCAGCGACGACGAGGTCGTCCGGCTGGTCCGGGTCGCCGTGGAGCGGCTGGGTGTGACCGAGGTGCGGTTCACCGGCGGTGAGCCGCTGATCCGGCCGGGCCTGGTCGGCATCGTGGGCGCGGTGGCCGCGCTGGCACCCCGCCCACGCATCTCGCTCACCACCAACGGCATCGGTCTCGACCGGCTCGCCCCGACGCTGCGGGCGGCCGGGCTCGACCGGGTGAACGTCTCGCTGGACACCCTCGACGCGGACCGGTTCACCCGGCTGACCCGCCGTCCCCGGCTGGACGCGGTCCTCGCCGGGCTGGCCGCGGCGGCCGCCGCCGGGCTCAACCCCGTCAAGATCAATTCGGTGCTGATGCGCGGCGTCAACGAGGACGAGGCGCCGGCGCTGCTCCGCTTCGCCGTCGACCACGGCTACGAGCTGCGGATGATCGAGCAGATGCCGCTGGACGCCCAGCACGGCTGGGACCGCAGCACCATGGTCACCGCCGAGGAGATCCTGGCCTCCCTGCGTACCGTCTTCGATCTCACCCCCGACCCCGTCGAACGCGGCGCGGCACCGGCCGAGACTTGGGTGGTCGACGGCGGCCCGGCCCGGGTCGGCGTGATCGCCAGCGTCACCCGACCGTTCTGCGGCGACTGCGACCGCACCCGGCTGACCGCCGACGGCCAGGTCCGCGCCTGCCTCTTCGCCACCGAGGAGTCCGACCTGCGCGGCGCGCTGCGCTCCGGCGCGGACGACGACGAGATCGCCCGGCGCTGGCGCACCGCGATGTGGGGCAAACGCGCCGGGCACGGCATCGACGACCCGACCTTCCTCCAGCCGACCCGACCCATGTCGGCGATCGGGGGCTGACGTGGACCTGACGATCCGCTACTTCGCCGGCGCCCGCGCCGCCGCCGGCCGGCGAGAGGAGACCGCGCCCGCCGGCCGATCGCTGGACGACCTCACCCAGGAGCTGGCCGAACGGCACGGCGGCCGGCTGGCCGACGTGCTACGGGTGGCGAGTTTCCTGGTCGACGGCGTGACCTGTCATGATCGTCAGGCACCCCTGCCGGCCGGGGCCACGATCGACGTCCTGCCCCCCTTCGCGGGCGGCTGAGGGAGGCGCACAGATGTTGGCGGTTCTGGGGTTCGTGGCCGTCCTGGCGCTGATCACCGGTCTGATCCACTTCTATCTGTGGAAGCGCCTGGTCCGCGACACCACCACCCCGGGCCGCTGGCGACGCATCGGCGGGATCGCCGCGCTGGTGCTGGCACTGCTGGTGCCGGCGACCATGGCCGGCACCCAGGCCGGGCTCTACTGGCTGGCCTGGCCCGGTTACCTCTGGCTCGCGCTGATGTTCTACCTGCTGGTCCTGCTCGTCGTGCTGGAAGTGCCCATGCTGGTCACCCGGCTGCTGCTGCGTCGCCGGGTGATCTCCGCCCAGCCGACCACCGCCGCGCCCGAGCCGGTCCTGGTCGGTGCGGCCGGCCCGGCCGAGCCCCCGGCCGCCGACGCGGTCGCGCAGCCGGACCACGACCCGGCCCGCCGGTTGCTGCTGGCCCGTGGGGCGGCGATCTTCGCCGGTCTCACCGCCACCGGCATCACCGGATACGGGATCCGCACCGCACTCGGCCCGCCCCAACTGGACCGGGTGCAGATCCCGCTGGCCAAGCTGCCCCGCGGCATGGACGGCCTGCGCATCGCCACCGTCTCCGACATCCACCTCGGCCCGCTGCGCGGCCGGGCGCACACCGAGCGGATCGTCGCCGCGATCAACCGGCTCGACGCCGACCTGGTCGCGGTCGTCGGCGATCTGGTCGACGGCTCGGTCGCCGAGCTGGGTTCCGCCGCCGCGCCGCTGCGCGACCTGCGCTCCCGGTACGGCAGTTTCTTCGTCACCGGCAACCACGAGTACTACTCCGGCGTGGAGGAGTGGGTGCAGGAGGTGGACCGGCTCGGCCTGCGGGTACTGCAGAACCGGCGTCAGGAGATCCAGGCCCGGGGCGGCGTGCTCGACCTGGCCGGGGTCAACGACGTGTCGGCCGCCGGCACCGGGTTGGCCGCCCCCGCCGACTTCGGCGCCGCCCTCGCCGGCCGCGATCCGAGCCGCCCGGTGGTGCTGCTGGCCCACCAGCCGATCGCCGCGGTCGAGGCCGCGAAGTTCGGCGTCGACCTGCAGCTGTCCGGGCACACCCACGGCGGGCAGATGGTGCCGTTCAACCTGGCGGTCCGGCTGGAGCAGCCGGTGGTCAGCGGGCTGGGCGAGGTCGACGGCACCAAGGTGTACGTGACCAACGGCGCCGGCTTCTGGGGCCCGCCGGTGCGGGTCGGCGCCGAGCCGCAGATCACCCTCGTCGAGCTGCGCTCGGCATAGCGGAGGTCACGTCCGCGCGTGGCGGTGGGTGGCGCGCGCGGCGGGCGTGACAGGATGCGGCGTGCCCCCGTTCAGCGCCGTACCCCCCGGTGGCCTCCGGCCCTTCGTCGCGGACCTGCACATCCACTCGAAGTACTCGCGCGCGTGCAGCCGCGACCTCACCCTGCCGAACCTCGCCTGGTGGGCCCGGCGCAAGGGCATCGCCCTGCTCGGCACCGGAGACTTCACCCACCCGGCCTGGTACGACCACCTGCGGGAAAATCTGCGCCCGGCCGAGCCCGGCCTGTACCGGCTGAGCCCCGAGGCGGAGCGGGAGGTGGCGCGCCGGCTGCCGCCCCGGCTGGCCGGCACGGCGGAGGCGGACCCGGCCCGGTTCATGCTGAGCGTGGAGATCTCCACCATCTACAAGCGGGACGACCGGACCCGCAAGGTGCACCACCTGATCTACCTGCCGGACCTGGACGCGGTGGCCCGGTTCAACACGGCGCTCGGCCGGATCGGCAACCTCGGCTCCGACGGCCGACCGATCCTCGGCCTGGACTCCCGGGACCTGTTGGAGATCACCCTCGAAGCGAGCCCGGACGGCTACCTCGTTCCCGCGCACATCTGGACGCCGTGGTTCTCCGCGCTCGGCTCGAAGTCCGGCTTCGACGCGATCGCCGACTGCTACGCCGACCTCGCCGAGCACATCTTCGCCGTGGAGACCGGCCTCTCCTCCGACCCCGCGATGAACTGGCGGGTCGGCAGCCTGGACCGCTACCAACTGGTCTCCAACTCGGACGCGCACTCCCCGCCGGCGCTGGGCCGGGAGGCGACCGTGCTGACCGCCGAGCGGGACTACTTCGCCGTCCGGGAGGCGCTGCGCACCGGGGACGGCCTGGCCGGAACGATCGAGTTCTTCCCCGAGGAGGGCAAGTACCACGCCGACGGGCACCGGCTCTGCGGCGTGAACTGGTCCCCCGAGCGGACGCGGGCCGCGGGCGGTCGCTGCCCGGAGTGCGGCAAGCCGCTCACCGTCGGCGTGCTCAGCCGGGTGGAGGAACTGGCCGACCGCCCGGAGGGACACCGACCGACGCACGCCCGGGACGTCACCCACCTGGTGCCGCTGGCCGAGATCCTCGGTGAGATCAACAAGGTGGGCGCCCGGTCGAAGAAGGTCGAGGGTCGACTCAACGACCTGCTCGCTGCGCTCGGCCCGGAGCTGGAGATCCTGACCACGACGCCGCTCGCCGACATCGCGCAGGCCGGCGGCGAACTGCTCGCCAAGGGCATCGGGCGGTTGCGCCGCGGCGACGTGCGCCGGGTGCCGGGCTACGACGGCGAGTACGGCGTGATCACCCTCTTCGACCCGGCCGAGTTGGGTGCCGGCGCCGCGACCGCGCAGGAGACGCTGTTCGACGTACCCGTGCCGGCGCAGCGCCGCCCCGCGGAGCCGGCGGCGAAGGCGAAGCGCCCGGCGGCGAAGACCGAGCCGAAGCGGAAGGCGGCCCCCCAGCCGGCCCCGCCGATCGCGCCGCCGCCATCCCCGCACGAGCCGTTCGAGCCGATGCTCGCCGGCATGGAGGAGGTCGGCACCGGGCTGCTGGACCGGTTGGACGCCATGCAGCGGGTGGCCGCCTCCGCGCCCGGCGGTCCGCTGCTGATCGTCGCCGGTCCGGGCACCGGCAAGACCCGGACCCTGACCCACCGGATCGCGTACCTCTGCGCGGAGCTGAACGTCTTCCCCGAGCACTGCCTGGCCATCACCTTCACCCGCCGGGCCGCCGAGGAATTGCGGCACCGCCTCGACGGCCTGCTCGGCCCGGTCGCCGAGGACGTCACCGTGGGCACCTTCCACGCGCTGGGGCTGACCATCCTGCGGGAGAACGCCGAGGCGGCCGGCCTGCCGGCGGACTTCCGGATCGCCGACGACGCCGAGCGGGCCGCAGCCCGGTCCGAGGCGGGCGACGACCCGGCCGGGTACGTGGCGCTGCTGCGCAAGCAGGACCTGGTCGACCTGGACGAGCTGGTGAGCCTGCCGGTGGAGCTGCTGCGGGGCGACCGGAACCTGGTACGGCGGTACCGGGACCGCTGGCAGTGGATCTTCGTGGACGAGTACCAGGACGTCGACGCCGTGCAGTACGAGCTGCTGCGGCTGCTCAGCCCCGCCGACGGCAACCTCTGCGCGATCGGCGACCCGGACCAGGCGATCTACTCGTTCCGTGGTGCGGACGTCGGCTACTTCCTGCGCTTCTCGCAGGACTTCACCGACGCCCGCCTGGTCCGGCTCAACCGCAACTACCGCTCGTCGGCACCGATCCTGGCCGCCGCCGTGCAGGCCATCGCGCCGTCGTCGCTGGTCCGCGGCCGGCGGTTGGACCCGGCCCGGCTCGACCCGGAGGCGCCGCTGGTCGGCCGCTACCCCGCGACGTCCGTCGCGGACGAGGCCGACTTCGTGGTACGCACCGTCGACGAGCTGGTCGGCGGACTGTCCCACCGTTCGCTGGACTCCGGTCGGATCGACGGCCGCGCCACCGCACTGTCGTTCTCCGACATCGCCGTGCTGTACCGCACCGACAGCCAGGCCGCGCCAATCGTGGACGCCCTGACCCGGGCGAACATCCCGGTGCAGAAGCGCTCGCACGACCGGCTGCGTGACCGCCCGGGCGTGGCGGCGATCGCCCGCGAGCTGCGGCACGCCGACGGGCTGGCCGGCTCACTGGCCGCCCGGGTCCGGCTGGCCGGCCAGGTGGTCGCGGACCGGTTCGCGGTGCCCACCCTGGACGCCTCCACCGCGGTACGCCCGGAGGACGTCCGCTCGGCGGTGGACCTGCTCACCCCGCTGGCCCGGCGCTGCGGCGACGACCTGGAGCTGTTCCTGTCCCAGTTGGCCACCGGCGCGGAGGTGGACGCCCTCGACCCGCGCGCCGAGGCGGTCACCCTGCTCACCCTGCACGCCGCGAAGGGCCTCGAGTTCCCGGTGGTCTTCCTGGTCGGCGCCGAGGACGGGCTGCTGCCCCTGCGCTGGCCCGGCTCGACGCCGGACGAGGACGCGATCGCGGAGGAGCGGCGCCTGTTCTTCGTCGGCCTCACCAGGGCGCAGGACCGGCTGTACGTCAGTCACGCCGCGCGCCGTACCCGGCACGGCTCGGAGCGCGACTGCGTACCGTCACCGTTCCTGAACGTCATCGACCCGGGCCTGTTCGAACGCTTCGGCGAGACCGAGCCGCGCCGCCCCAAGGACCGCCAGCTCCGCCTGATCTGACCTGCCACCGGTTCAGCTGAGGAGCACGGCGAGCCACGCGCCGGCGAGCAGCGCCGGCCCGAGCGGCAGCAGGGTGTCCCGGCGTACCCGCCGGGTGGCGAGCAGGACGAGCACCAGCCCACCGTGCAGCAGATGCGGCAGGAGCAGCCCAGCCACCAGGGCATCCCGACCGAGCCAGCCGAGCGGCAGGCCGAGGACGGCGGCGAGCTTCACGTCGCCGAAGCCCAGTCGCGACCCGGGCAGCAGGGCCAGCAGCACGTGCGCCGCGGCGGCGACCACCGCGCCCACCAGCGCGCCGACCAGCCGGCCCGGGGTGCCGACGAGTATCGCCGCGCCGGTCAGGCCGCCGACGGCGAGCGACCCGGCGGTGCCCACCAACGGGTCGGGCAGCCGCAGGCACGCCAGGTCGATCACGGCGAGCACCAGCCCCACCGCCGCCACCGCGAGGAACACCGGCAACGCGGGGTCGTCGCCCAGCGCGACGGCAAGCCCGCCGAACACCACGGCGGCCACCGGCCCGAGCAGCAGCGGGGAGCAGCCCCGGATCGGCGACGGCGGGGTGAAGCGGCGGGCCAGCGCGGGTACGGCGAGGCCGGCCAGCGCACCCAGCAGCACCGCCCACAGCGGTGCACCGGCCGACATGCGCGCGGACGTTACCGGCGCTCGCCCGCCGGCGCGGTCCCCGATCGTGATCCCGCGCCCGGTCGGCGGGGGCGTTCCGTGCTCACCACCAGGGCCACCCCGGCGACGATGACCGCGCCGCCGAGCAGCACCTGCGCGGTGATCGGCTCGGCCACCAGCAGCGCGCCCAGCAGCACCGCGACCGCCGGGTTGACGTAGGCGTACGTGGAGACCAGCGAGATGGGCGCGTGGTGCAGGAGCCAGACGTACGCGGTGAAGGCCACCAGCGAACCGGCCACCATGAGGTAGACCAGCGCGAGCCAGCTTCGGGTGGTGACCTCGGTCGGGTGGAAGCTGCGCAGTTCGCCCCGGCCGACGGCGATGACGGCGAGCGCGACGGCGCCCGCCACCATCTCGTACACCGTGGCGACGAACGGGTCGGCGGGCATGCGGATCCGTCCGGACAGGAAGGATCCGATCGACCAGCAGGTGGCCGCCGCGACCACGGTCAGCGCCCCGGCCAGCGGCACCGCGTTCGCGCCGCCGGTGGGCAGCACCAGCAGGACCAGCCCGGCGAAGCCCAGGGTGACCCCGGCGAACGTCCAGAACCGGGGTCGGTCCCCCGTGGCCGAGCGCAGCAGCACCACCAGCAGCGGCACCGTGGCGACCAGCAGCGCGGCGATCCCGGACGGCACCGCCACCCCGGCCGGCCCGGACTCAGCGAGTACCACCAGGCCGTTGCCGCAGGCGAGCAGCAGCACCCCGACCAGGGCGGCCGAGCCGAGCTGCCGGAGGTCGACCCGGAGCGCTCCCGGGCCGCGGCGCAGCCGCAGCACCACCGCCAGCACCAGGCCGGCGGCGGCGAACCGGGTGGCCGCCGACATCAGCGGCGGCAGCGACTCCACGGCGATCCGGATGGCCAGATAGGTGGAACCCCAGAGGACGTAGACCACGATCAACGCGGTCCAGATCAGGGTCGGGGCAGCCCCGGCGGCGGCCTCGGCGGCCCCTACGGCCGGGCGGGAGGCACTTGGTGGAGGTGAGCTCATCAGTGGTCCACGCTACGGTGGCCTCGGAGTCGGCGTCCCCCATTGGTGGCCGGCCTCTCACCACTCGCGCAGGAGGGGCGTGCATGGCGAACTACGGACCACCGGGTGACGCCTTGCCGGAACCGTGGCGTGGGCGACGGCCCGACGAGCCGTCCGGGCCCAGCGCCGGGGCCGGCGGCTGGGGTGGCGGGCCCCGCGAGCCTGCCGGCGGCGCGGACCAGCAGCCCTATCCTCCGACGGTGGATCCCTATCCACCGGCAACCCGCCCCTATCCGCCGGAAAGTCGGCCCGCCGCCCAGCCGGGCTACAGCGCACAGCAGGGCTACGGCGGACAGCCGGGCTACAGCGCACAGCAGGGCTACGGTGAGCAACCGGGCTACGGCATACAGCAGGGCTACGGCGGGCAACCTGGCTACGGCGGGCAGCCGAGCACGCCCTACGGCGGCGGGCAGCCGGGCACGCCCTACGGCGGCGGACCGGCGGCGACCTACGGCGGCGACCCGTACCAGCCGGGTCCGGCGTCGTACGGTGGCAATCCGTACCGGGACGCCGCGCCGGATCCGTACGCCGGCGACCCGGCGAAGACTCCCGGCAAGCGCGGCCGCGGACCCCTGCTCGCGGTGCTGGCAGTCGTCGTGCTGCTCCTGCTGGCCGGAGGCGGGACGCTGTGGTTCCTCAGCGGGCGGGACGAGCCGGACCCGGTGGCCGCGCCGACGGAGTCCGCGGTCGCCGTGCGGCCGAGCGCGGCGGCGGATGATCCCGCCGCCCCGGCGCCGAGCGAGCCGGCACCGGAGTCCTCGGCCGACCCACGGTTCGTCAAGGTCGGCCAGTGCGTACGGAACGAGAGCGCCACCGGCAGCAAGCCGAAGCTCCTGATCAGCGGCTGTGCCCCCAAGTCGTACGAGGTGCTGCGCCGCATCGACGGCGCGACCAGCGGTGAGAAGGACGCCGAGGCCAAGTGCGCCAAGGTGGCGGGCTACACCAACTGGTACTTCTTCGACAGCGAGTTGGACACCCTCGACTTCGTCCTCTGCCTCAAGCAGCGCTGACGCCACCCACCCTGGGGATGACATGACGACCTACGGATCATCGGGTTCCGGGCAGCCGGACGACCCGTACCAGCGCCCGCCGACCGGCCCCGACGGCCGCCCGCCGGTCGACCCGACGCTGCCGCAGTGGGGTCAGCCGGGTGGGGAACCCCCGACCCAGCCGCAGTGGGGTCAGCCGGGTGGGGAACCCCCGACCCAGCCGCAGTGGGGTCCGCCGCCCGGCGGGGAACCCCCGACCCAGCCGCAGTGGGGCCCGCCGCCCGGCGGCTCCGGCTGGGCCCCGCCGCCCACCTCCGGGGCGGGCTATCCGCCCCCCACCTCCGGTCCCGGGTATCCGCCGCCGCCCGGACCGTTTCCGCCGGCCGGGCCAATCCCGGGCCAGCCGGCCGTGCCGTGGGGCGCGCCGGCGCCGGGCGGGTACGGGATGCCGCCCGCGGCCCCGCCCGTGCGGAAGACCGGTCGCAAGGTCGCACTGATCATCACGCTGGTGGTGCTGCTCCTGCTCTGCCCGTGCCTCGGCCTGGCCGGCTGGGCCGTCTGGAAGGCCGCCGACGACAAGAGCTCGGCACCGTCGCTGAGCGCGCCGACCAACCCGCCGATCCTGCCCGGCGCCGAGCCGACGTCGGCGGCGCCGAGCCCCAGCGAGGACGAAGAGGACGAGTTCGTAAAGGGCGACTGCGTGGTCAACGACGGCACCGAGGACGACGCGGAACTGCGCAAGGTGCCGTGCGGGCCGAAGACCTACCAGGTGCTGCTGCGGATTCCGGCCACCACGGATGGCGACCGGTGCAAGACGCTCGCCCCACAGGCCACCGCCAACTACGTGCACGACAACTCGGTCGACGTGTTCGACTACGTGCTCTGCCTGAAGAAGCGATGAGCCGATAGGCGAAACTAGGGCTGTCTAGCGTGGACGCTAGACAGCCCTAGTTTTTTGTCGACGGTTTCGACACGCCGGTAGTCCCATCTATCCATGTCTAGCCTCGCAGCTAGAGGGCCCGATACTGTGCGATGCGTGGATCCGGTCCGCAACCCGTACGCCCCCGGCGCCGGCCAGCGCCCGCCCGAACTCGCGGGGCGGGGGCGGGAGCTGGACGTCTTCGACATCGTGCTGGAACGCATCGCCCGGGGTCGCCCGGAGCGCAGCCTGATGCTCACCGGGCTGCGCGGCGTCGGCAAGACCGTGCTGCTCAACACCCTCCGCTCCCAGGCGATCAACCGGCTCTGGGGCAGCGGCAAGATCGAGGCGCGTCCCGACCAGTCGCTGCGCCGCCCGGTCGCCGCCGCGCTGCACATGGCGGTCCGCGAGCTGGCTCCCCGGCACCGGGCACCCGACCGGATCGACGCCTTCCTCGGCGTACTCAAGGCGTTCGCCCAGCGTTCCGTCCCCACCGGCCGGGCCGGTGCCGCTCCGAAGCTGCGGGACCGGTGGCAGCCCGGCATCGACGTGCCGGCGGCCAGCGGCCGGGCCGACTCCGGCGACATCGAGATCGACCTGGTCGAGCTGCTCAGCGACGCCGCCGCCGTGGCCAGCGACGTGGGCACCGGCATCGCCATCTTCATCGACGAGATGCAGGACCTCGGCCCGGAGGACGTGTCGGCGCTCTGCGCCGCCTGCCACGAACTGTCCCAGCTCGGCGCGCCACTGATCGTGGTCGGCGCGGGCCTGCCGCACCTGCCGGCCGTGCTCAGCGCGGCCAAGTCGTACTCCGAACGGCTCTTCCGCTACCAGCGCATCGACCGGCTCGACCGGATCGCCGCCGACCAGGCGCTCTGCGCGCCGGCCGAGCGTGAGGAGGTGGAGTACGAGCAGAAGGCGCTCGACCTGCTCTACGAGAAGTCCGGCGGTTATCCGTACTTCGTGCAGGCGTACGGGAAGGCGACCTGGGACCACGCCCCGCGCTCGCCGATCACCGCCGCGGACGTCCGGGTCGCGGCACCCGAGGCCGAGGCCGAACTGGCGGTCGGCTTCTTCGGCTCGCGATTCGAGCGGGCCACCCCGGCGGAACGCGAGTACATGCGTGCGATGGCCACGCTGTCCCTGGTGGAGGTCGACGGCGGCAGCCCGGTCCGGGACGACATGGACGCCGCCGTGCCCACCGCGGAGATCGCCCGAGCCCTCGGCCGCAAGCCGGCCAGCCTCTCCCCGGCCCGCGACGCACTGATCAAGAAGGGGCTCATCTACTCGGGCGAGCGCGGCACGGTGGCCTTCACCGTTCCGCACTTCGGCCGGTACCTGCGCACCCAGCCGGCCTGATCGACACCCGGAAGGGTCGCCGTCGGGCCCGCGTCGTCAGACCCGGGACCAGGGCGCCGGAAAGAGCACCTCACCGCGCGGTGGTGGACCCTCGCCGCTGGTCGACGGCGGCAGGACCAGCGCCTGCCACGGCTCACCGAGCCCGGACCACGGGCTGGTCAGGCCCAGCTCGTCGGCCCGACCGAAGCCGAACCGGCGGTAGAAGGCGGGATCACCGAGGACGACGACCAGTCGCTCGCCCAGCTCGGTGGCCGCGTCGATGGCGGCCTGCACCACCGCGCTGCCGTGCCCGACCCGCTGCCGGTGTGGCGCGACGGCCACCGGGCCCAGCGCCAGCGCCGGCACGTCGGTTCCCCGCTCCGGTCGAACCCGGACCCGGGTGAGCAGCGCGTACGCCACCACCTCGCCGCCGTACTCGGCGACCATGGCCAGCTCCGGCAGCCAGGCCGCGCTGCCGCGCAGCTCGTCGACCAGCCTCACCTCGGCCGGTGTCGCCACGTCCGGCCGGGCGAACGCCGCCGCCAGCACCCGACGGACCGGCGCGGTGTCGGCCTGGTCTTCGGGTCGGAGCCGCAGCGAGGTCACCCGCGCGACGTTACCTGGCCGGGTCGGTCCATCCGCGACGGTCGCTCGAATCGGCGTGGCGTGGCGTCCACGTTCACCGATCCGGATCGGCGGTTGCCGGGGTAGCGACGGTCGCGACGGGGTATGACTGATCCATGACGCCCGTACGCTCCCTAGCCCGCGCCATGCTGAGCGGCATCTTCGTGGTCAGCGGGTACCGCAACTTCGTCAACCCGACGCGGTTGGCCCCGGCGGCCAAACCGGTCACGGATCGGATGGCACCGCTTCTGCGGAAGGCGCACCCGAGCATCCCCACCGAGACGGAGCAGCTGATCCGGATCAACTCGGCGGTGCAACTGGGCGCCGGGCTGATGCTCGCCACCGGGCGACTGACCCGACCCGCCGCGCTGGCCCTCGCCGGCACGCTGGTGCCGGTGACCATCGCCGGCCATCCGTTCTGGAAGAACGACGACCCGATGGCGCGGAACAACAACCAGATCCACGTCCTGAAGAACCTCGGCCTCCTCGGCGGTCTGCTGCTCGCCGCAGCCGACACCCAGGGCAAGCCCGGTCTTCGCTGGCGGACCGGTCACCGCATCGGTCACTCTCGACGTTCCGTGCAGCGCGCCGTCCGTACCGCCAAGCGGGAGGCCCGGATCGCCGTCCGATCCGCCGCCACCGCGCGGCGACTCCCCGGTTGACCTGCGTCGATCCTCCCCTCCGCTGCTCCCACCCCCGCTAAAACCGCGAATTACCTGAACCGCCCGGTAGGCGTTAACGCGGTTGAAATGTCAAAAACATGTGTGGGATCGGACACGGTCGCATAACGCGGGAGGCACTGACGTGAGGCGCCGTTCTAGGCTCCGTGCAGGACCTGGACGGATAGGACGACCTTGGTACGGGGGTGGCCACGCCATGCCGGCGACTGTCGGTAGACGGGCGGACCGCCTCGCCCCAGGTCAGCGCGTGACGCGTGGGATCGATCGCAGGACAGTGGTACGGGTCGGCATCGTGGCCGCCGTCGCCTACGCCGCATGGCTCGCCATCGGTGCCTTCGGGCGGCCGTACAACTTCTTCGACATGAAGATCTACCACGGCGCGGTGGTGTGGTGGGCGAGCGGTCACGAGCTCTACGAGTTCATCGCGCCCGGCACCACCCTGGGGTTCACCTACCCACCCTTCGCCGGTCTGGTGATGCTGCCGATGGCCCAGCTACCGGTCGACGCGGCCGGGATGGTCAACGCCCTGGCCAGCATCGCCGCGCTGGCCCTGGTGCTGGCCGGGCTGCTGCGCCCGATCGTCGACCGGCTGGCCTGGCCGCTGTGGTTCGCCGTGGCCGTCGCCGTCCCTCTGGCGGTCGCCATTGAACCGGGCCGCGAGACCCTCGGCTACGGCCAGGTCAACCTGCTGCTGTTCGCGCTGATCATGGCCGACCTGATCGGTCTGCGCTGGCGCTCCCGCCGGGGCACCCACTACGCCGCCACCGACGGCCCGCTGCTGCGCTTCCTCTACGGCGGCGCTTGGGCCGGCGCTGGCATCGGCCTGGCCACCGCGGTCAAGCTCACCCCCGCGCTGTTCATCGCCTACCTGCTGATCACCCGCCAGTGGCGGGTGGCGGCCACCGCCATCGGCACGGCGATCGGCGTGACGCTGGGCAGCTTCGCGCTGGTCGGCACCGAGTCGAGGGCGTACTTCGGCAGCGTGCTCTGGCAGACGGAGCGGGTCGGCGCGGCGGACATGACGCCGAACCAGTCGCTCGCCGGCCTGCTGGCCCGGCTCTACGACTCGATCGAGACGCCCGGGCTGCTCTGGTTCGCCTTCTCGGTGCTGGTCCTGGCACTGGGTCTGTCCCGGGCGGCCAGCGCCCGCGCCGACGGCGACGAGCTGACCGCGTTCACCCTGGTCGGTCTCACCGCCAACGTGATCAGCCCGATCTCGTGGACGCACCACCTGGTCTTCGTGATCCCGGCGATCATCGTGCTGGCCGACGCCGCGATCCGCCGCCGGGAGGCCAGCCGGGGGCTGACGCAGCGCACCGGCCAGGGCCCGGGGTACGGGGGGCTGCCCGCGGTCAACGGGCTGCGTCCACCGATCTGGTACCCGACGCTGACCGGTCTGCGGCACGGCGTCGCCGCGGGCGGGCTCTACCTGCTCTTTCTGATCTCGCCGATCTGGCCGTACGAGCACCAACTGCCCGAGGTGTCGCACTACCAGGACGGGCTCTTCGGCGCGCTGATGGAGAATTCCCTCGCGCTCGCGCTGATCGTGCTCGTCGCCGCGCTGCCCTGGCGGCCGGGCGCCGAGCCCGCGTTCTACGGTGACCGACTGGCCCGGGCCGTGCTGGTGAACGGCCGCCGCTGAGCCGTCAGGGGCAGTTGACCCACTCGTCGGTGCCGTCGGCGAACACCTGCCGCTTCCAGATGGGCAGCCGCGCCTTGACCTCGTCCACCAGCCGGGCGCACGCCGCGAACGCGGCCGCCCGGTGCGCCGTGCTGACCGCGGCGACCAGCGCCACGTCGCCGATCCCGAGCGGGCCCACCCGGTGCGACACCGCCACCGCGTAGACGTCGGGTTCGGCGGCGATCTCGGCGGCCACCTCGCGCAGCACCTGCGCCGCGCTCGGGTGCCCCTCGTACTCCAGGCTCACCACCGGGCGGCCGTGGTCGTGGTCGCGGACGACACCCTGGAAGGAGACCACCGCGCCGGCGCGCCGGTCGGCGACCGCAGCCTCGTGCGCAGCCCGGTCGAGCGGCTGGTCGGTGACCTCGCCGAAGGTGAACGCCGGGGCGGTCACGAGCGCTCCCCGGGCAGCAGCGGAAGCGGCACCACCGGCACCCGGTCACCGGGCTCACCGGTGGTGCCCGGCCGGATCACCGCGAACCCGTCGGCGCCGGCCAGACCGCGCAGCATCGCGGAGCCGACATGCCGCACCGGGTGGGCGGTGCCGGCGGCCCGGTCGAGTCGGACCAGCGCCAAATGGGTGTGGTCGCCGCGCCCGGGCACCCGCTCGGCCAGGGTCGCGTGCGGCAGCGCCGGCATCGGCCGGCCCTGGAGACCGGCGAGCAGCGGCGCGACCAGGGACACCAGCGCGACGATGGCGGACTGCGGGTTGCCCGGCAGGCCGGCGACGAACCGGACCCGCCCGTCGGCGCCCGCCAGCCGGGCCAGCAGCATCGGGAAGCCCGGCCGGACCGCGACCGTGTTGACCACGTAGTCGGCGCCGAGCGCCTCGAGGGCGGGGTGCAGGTGGTCGACTGGCCCGTGCATGGTGCCGCCGGTGGTGCAGACCAGGTCGGTGTTGGCCAGCGCCGCGCGCAACGCCGCCACGTGCGCGGGCAGCGTGTCGGCCACCGGGCCGACCACGTCGGAGGGGCGGACCTGGCAGCCGTACCGGCGTAGCCAGGCTGGCACCGCCGGCCCGAGCGCGTCACGGACCCGGCCGGTCGCGGGCGGGCCGGCGGTGAGCAGCTCGTCGCCGAAGACCAGCAGCGCGGCGCGCGGCGCGCGGCGCACCCGCAGCGTGTCGTGGCCGCAGGACGCGGCCAGGCCGATCACCGCCGGGTCGACGGGCGTGCCCGTCGGGAGCAGTTCCTCACCGGCGGACGCCTCCTCACCCGGCTGACGCCACTCCGGCGTCTCCCGGGGGGTGCCGCTGACCAGGCCCTCGCTGGTGCGCGACTCCTCGACGCGCAGCACCGCGGTGGTGCCCTCCGGCACCATGGCACCGGTGGCGATCTCGACGGTCGTGCCGTCCTCGGTCAGCGGTGCCGGGGTGTTGCCGGCCAGCACCCGCCCGACCACGCGCCAGGGGCCGGCACCGCGCACCGCCCAGCCGTCCACGCTGGAGGTGGGGAAGGCCGGCAGGTCGGTGCGGGTGGTCAGCGGCTCGGCGAGGGTGTGCCCGTCGGTGTCGGCCAGCGGCCGGGCGGCGGCGGGGAGCGCGGCGGCCAGGCCGACCGCGTACACCCGGGAGCGGGCCTCCTCCCAGCCCGCCGGCGGGGGCGCGACGGCCCGATCGGCGGCGGGTGCGGTTTCCGTGCTCACCGGCCGAGCCTATCGGGACCGACCGACACTCGCCGGGCCTGGGCGCGGACCGGTCAGTGGTCGCCGCCGCGGAGCTGGTCGACGGTGTGCGCGAGGATCGGCCCGAGCACCGCGAGCCCGTCGCGGGCGCCACCGGTCGAGCCGGGCAGGTTGACCACCAGCATCCGGTCGACCACCCCGGCCAGGCCGCGGGAGAGCACCGCGGTGGGCACCCGATCGCGGCTGTACGCGCGGATCGCCTCGGCGATGCCGGGGATCTCGTAGTCGAGCAGCCCCCGGGTCACGTCCGGGGTGCGGTCCGACGGGGTGACGCCCGTGCCACCACTGGTCAACACCACGTCGACGCCGTCGGTGACGGCGGCGCGCAGCGCGGCACCGACCGGATCGCCGTCGGGCACCACCACCGGCTCGTCGACCTCGCAGCCCAGCTCGCGCAGGCCGGCGACGAGCAGCGGACCGCTGGTGTCGGCGTAGACGCCGGCGGCCGCCCGGTTGGAGGCGACGATCACCCGGGCCCGGATCACGGCCGGTCCTCCGGGCGGACCCACTCGCCGGTCTTGCCGCCCTCCTTGCGTAGCACCCGGACCGCCTCCACCGAGGCCGCCGGGTCGACCGCCTTGACCATGTCGACCAGGGCGAGACCAGCGACCGCGACCGCCGTCAGCGCCTCCATCTCCACCCCCGTCCGGTCGGCCGTGCGGGCGGTGGCGGTGATCTCGACGGTGTCGACGGTCAGCGCCAGGTCGACGGTGACACCGTGCAGGGCGATCGGGTGGCAGAGCGGGATCAGCTCCGGCGTGCGCTTGGCGCCCATGATGCCGGCCAGCCGGCCGACGGCCAGCGCGTCGCCCTTGGGCAGGCCGTCGCGGTGCAGCAGGTCGATGACCTCGGGCGTCGTCCGTAGCCGGCCGGCGGCCACGGCCAGACGGCCGGTCACCGCCTTGGCGGAAACGTCGACCATGCGGGCCGCGCCGGCGCGGTCGACGTGGCTGAGCTGCGCAGGTTCGGTCACGGCCGTGAGCCTATCGGTGCGGTACGAGGTGCTCACTCCGCCGGCGGCGCTCGAAGGGAGCCAGCGACGATTTCAGCAGTCTCACCGCCTGCCTGAACTGGCCGAGCAAGACGTTCGACGGGTCCATACGGAGAGCCCGCTCGACGAGGAACCACACGTCGTGGTGCTCGCGCCCGAAATGGACCAGGTCGATTCGTTACGGCTCGAGTTGCAGTCGGTAACCATTCCGTTGCCAGCTCAGCAGACGCCGACCCGATTCACTGGATTCGAACATACGTCGGAGATTCGCCACGCAGGTGCGGGCATTGGGCACGGCGAACCGGGGGTCCACCTGCCACAGCTCGTTCGTCGGACGAGCGACTTCGACGGGCTGACCGGAGACACGGCCAGCTTCGCTAGGACCGCCTGCCGCTTCGGCGTCCCGAGATGCAACTTGACGCCCGCAAGACGCACCTCAAGGCCACTCAGGACCCTGATCTCCAACCGGGCCCCGATTCCGCATCTGTGGGTGCTCGGACGATCACTTCAGGAAACATTAACGTTGTGTGGAATTTGAACCAATCTCGTTGACCGCACCCTGCGACCGGGTCTGACCTGGGCTGGAAGCAGGCATTCGTCCGACCGGGCGAACGCTGGGTCCGAACTCCGGATGAGACTTGGGCGTTCGGCCGTCAGACTGACCGAGGAACGTCGGAGTGTTGTCGATAGCCTCTTTCGGCAGCGCTCGCAACATGCTCACGCGCAGCTTGAACAGTTCGACCGCGCTCCGCTCAGGAGTCATGGACAGAACGTCACAAAACCCTCGGTCTTGGCTAATGTTGCGCATACCGACATTTATTGCTGCTAACCGCTTTCCCTTCGCCTTAGGCTCTCGTCATCGACCGACCCGGGATACCGAACCGGCCGGGATGAGTGGAGGGAGCATGCAATGCGCGGCAGCGAATGGCACTGACATCCGAGTGACGCTCAGCGGTAGGCTCCCGTCGTCAGCACGTAACTGTCGGCGACGGCAGGAGTTTCATGAGCCGGGCGACATCAGAGAACTCCACCAGGACGCACCGACAGTTGCTGTTGCTCGTCGGTCTCGTCGCTCTACTGGCCACCGGTCCGATACTGGTCGCCGGTGCCGGCGTGCTGGCCAGACCACCCAACTCGGTGGGCGACGGAGCGACGATCGTCGCGCTGATCTTCATGACAGCCCTCGTGACGATCATCAAGGCACCGATCCGCATCAGATCCACCACCCATTCCATCACCTGGACCGAGACGGCGATCGTGATCGGGGTGGCCGTCGCTCCGCCTGCCTGGGTGGTGTTGGCAACCGGGATCGGCGTCGGCGCCGCATCGGCCATCATGAAGCTGCCGACGATCAAGACAGCGTTCGGCGTCAGCAAGAACATCCTGGTGGCTGCTGGGGCGGGCGCCACCGCTCAGGCCATCCACTGGCATTGGCCCACGGCCGGCGTGGCGGAGTTGGCCACTCTGCTCGGGGCCATCTACCTGGTGGCAGCACTGCTCGACGACCTCCTGGCGATCCCGGTGATCGCACTCGCGACCAATACCCGGGTGTCCCGTCAGTTCCTGAACAACCTTGACCTCCGGCTGGCCGGCTTCGGTGTCCGTTTCGTCGTAGCCGTCTGCACGCTGCTCATCCTCCGGCTGGATCCCCGACTACTACTGGCCGTCCCACCACTCGTGCTGAGCCTGCACCTGGCCTACTCCGCGCGGATCCGCGGTCGCACCGAGCAGCAGGCCTGGCAGCGGCTGGCCCGGACCACCGACGCGCTCAACGTGGTCGAGCTGGACACCGTCCTCACCACCGCCGTCACCCAGGCCGCCGAGCTCTTCTCCGCCGACGAGGTCGAGATCGAGCTGCGCGACGGCCCCCGAGTCATCCGCGGCGGCACCGGCGGCATCACCGTCGACGCACCGGCGACGACGCCCACCGACGTGGACGGCACCGTCGTCCCGGCGCCGCTCGAGGGGCACGACCGTTCCGTCGACGTCGGGGTGCTGCGGCTGCGCTTCCGCGGCCCGGTGCAGCTCTCCGAACGGGAGCGGTACACCCTGCGTACCTTCGCCTCCGCGCTGTGCACGGCGGTGCGCAACGCCCAGGCGTACGCGGAGCTGGCCCGGGTCGCCGACGAGCACGCCTACGCGGCCACCCACGACGCGTTGACCGGGCTGGCCAATCGACGGCACCTGCTCGACCAGGGCACCGAGCAGCTCACCGCACGCCACGCCGACGGGGTGACCGCGCTGGTGCTGATCGACCTGAACCACTTCAAGGAGGTCAACGACACGCTCGGGCACGCCGCCGGGGACCAGGTGCTGGTCCAGGTCGCCGAGCGGCTGCGGGGCGCCGCACAGGGTGGCGACCTGGTGGCCCGGCTCGGCGGTGACGAGTTCGCCGTACTCCTGCGGGGGTTGCCGGCCCCGGCGGTGGCCGCGCACCGGGCGGAGGCCCTGCTCGGCGCCCTGCACGAACCGTTCGACTTGGACGGCATGCGGATCAGCGTCGAGGCCAGCGGCGGCATCGCCGCGGCGCCGGCCAGCGGGGGGATGACCGAGTTGCTCCGCCGCGCCGACGTGGCCATGTACCAGGCGAAACGCGCCGGCCAACGGATCTCCACCTACGCTCCGACCCGGGACACCGCCGACCTGGGCCGGCTGGCCCTCGGCGGTGAGTTGCCGCGCGCGGTCGCCGACCACGAGTTCACCGTCAACTTCCAGCCCATCGTCGATCTGGGCACCGGCGAGGTGACCAGCGCGGAGGCGCTGGCCCGCTGGCACCACCCCACGCACGGCATGATCGATCCGTTGCGCTTCCTGGAGGCGGTGGAACGCTCCGGCCTGCTGCCGGCGTTCGCCGAGGCGATCCTCGACCAGGCGCTGATCGCGGCGGCGAGCTGGCGGGACGCTGGCTTCGACGTACCGGTGGCGGTGAACGTCTCCCCGCGCAGCCTGCTCGACGCGCGGTTCCCGGGTTCGGTGCTGGCCCGGCTGCGCGCTCACGACCTGCCCCCCGACCGGCTGGTGCTGGAGCTGACCGAGACGCTGACGCTGAGCCAGCTGGACGTGGTCGACCGTGTGCTCAGCCGGCTGCGGGACGAGGGGGTCCGACTGGCGCTGGACGACTTCGGCACCGGCTACTCCTCGCTCTCCCTGCTCTCCCGGATCCCGGTGCACGAGCTGAAGATCGACCGTAGTTTCGTGACCGCGATGGAGAGTTCCGCGGAGGCCGCCGCCGTCATCCGCTCCACCCTCGACCTCGGCCGCAGCCTCGATCTGGAGGTGGTCGCCGAGGGGGTGGAGAGTGAGCCGCAGCGGCGGGCGCTCTGGCAGCTGGGCTGCGCCGCCGGCCAGGGGCACCTGTTCGCCCGGCCGATGCCGGCCGGCACCCTGCTCGCCGCCCTCCAGCGCGGTTCCGGCGGCCGACCCGGCATCCTGGCTCCGCCGCTGCACGACGCCGGAGCGGTGATCCACCTCGCCCAGAGCCGCCGGCAGGCTGGACGGGCCCGCCTTCCCCACCTGCCCGCCTGAACACCCCCGCCGGCCACGTCCGCCGATGGCGGCACGGGGACCGGCCGGTGGACCAGCGCGGTCTGCCAGACTGGCGCGCGTGATCGCCGACGACCCGCCCGTCCGCCACCGGCGCTGGCACCGGCTCGACTCCGCCGCCGACGGGCTCGCCCTCGACCTCGGTCTCTACGCCGCCTCGGCCGGCTTCGCCGCGATCACCGCCGTCACCTCCACGCTGCTGCCGCACCGGGCCTGGGGCACGGTCGCCGCGGTCGGCTACCTGATCGCCGCGCTGATGGTGAGCGGTCAACTCCTGCTCCGTCGGCACGCCCCGGCGGCCCGGCTGGTCGCCCTGCCGGCCCGGTGGGCGGTCACCGGGTTCGCCTGGGCCACCACCACGCTGCTGCCGCTGCTCTGGCAGAGCATCGAACGGGCCGGCGGGCGCACCGACCGCGCGCAGGAGGAGGTGCTGGTCGTCGAACGGGCCGGCCGTCGACTGCTGGAGGACGGCACGCCGTACCTCGGCCACGACGCGATCGCCGCCCTGCCACCCGGCGATCAACTGCTCGGCTACACCCCGTACCAACCGGGCATGGCCCTGTTCGGCCTGCCCCGAGCCGTCGTCGACGCCTGGTGGACCGACGCGCGGATCTGGTTCGCGGTCGGCACCGCGCTGGCGCTCGCCCTGGCCGTCGTCGCCGCGCGCGACGCGTACCGCGGGCGACCGTCCGCTGCCCCTCCGACCGGGACCAGCGACGCCGAGCCACGGCGGGACGCCGCACTGCTGCGCGGCGTCCAGGCCGCAACCGTGCTGCCGATCTGCGCCCTCACCCTGGCCACCGGGGGCGACGACCTGCCCGTCCTCGCGCTCTGCCTGCTGGCGCTCACACTCGCCGCCGCCAACCGCCCCGGCCGGGCCGGTCTCGCGGTCGGACTGGCCGGTGCCCTGAAGCTCTTCGCCTGGCCGGTCGCCCTGGTCCTGATCGTCTGGGGACTGACCCGACGGGCCGGCGGCCGGGTCGCCGCCGGCGCGATCGGACTGCCGGTGGCGGCGCTGCTACCCGCCCTGCTGGTCGACCGGGACGCGCTGGCCGAGAACGTGCTGCGCTTCCCGCTGGGCCACGGCCTGGTGACCAGCCCCGCCCAGTCGCCGTTCCCCGGTCACCTGATCGCCACCGCACTGCCCGCCGGTCGGCTGATCGCCGCCGCGCTGCTGGTCGTGGCCGGCGTGGCCATCGCCGTCCGGCTCGCCCGCCGCCCGCCGCGCACCGCCGTCGCCACCGCCCTGATCTGCGGGTACGGGCTGCTCGCCGCGATCCTGCTGATGCCCACCACCCGGTTCGGCTACCTGCTGTACCCGCTGGCCCTGCTGACCTGGGCACCCGCTCTGCGTTCGACGAACCGAACGCCCGTCGAACCGGTGCCCGTCCGGCTGTCCGGTCGGACCTCTTCGGCGTAACCGCCGGACGGATCGGCACGGCAGGGCGTAGACCTGAAGGCATGACCACCTACCGCGACCGCGCCGAGGCGGGCCGGGTGCTCGCCGAGCGGCTCACCGCACTCGTCGGCGAACCCGACGTCATCGTCCTCGGGCTGGTCCGCGGCGGCGTACCGGTGGCCCGCGTGGTCGCCGAACGACTCGGCGCACCGCTGGACGTGCTGGTGGTCCGCAAGCTCGGCATGCCCTGGGCCCGGGAGGTCGCCTTCGGCGCGCTCGGCCCCGGCGGCGTGCAGGTGCTCAACGACCTGGTGGCCAGCCGGCTCAGCCCCGAGGACATCGCCGAGGTGAACCGGCGGGAACAGGCCGAACTGGAGCGTCGGGAGCGGCTCTACCGGGGCGGCCGTCCGCCGCTGGACCTCACCGGGCGGACCGCCGTGATCGTCGACGACGGCCTGGCCACCGGGGCGACCGCGCGGGCCGCCGTGGAGGTGTGCCGGCGGCTCGGCGCCCGGCGCGTCGTGGTCGCCGTGCCGGTCGGCGCCCAGGAGGCGTACGAACTGCTCGCCGCCGAGGCCGACCAGGTGGTCTGCGCCCAGCGACCGGCGGAGTTCGGCGCGGTCAGCGCCTACTACGACGACTTCCACGAGGTGGCCGACGACGAGGTCACCGAGGCGCTCACCGCGACCGCGTGACCGGACCGGGTACCGTCGGGTGATGACTCTCACCTGCCCCAAGTGTCATGGAGAAATGCGCCAGTACGAACGCAGCGGCGTCGTCATCGACCAGTGCAGCGAGTGCCGAGGCATCTTCCTCGACCGCGGCGAACTGGAGAAGCTGTTCGAGGCGGAGGCCAACTGGAGCCGCCAGCAGGCCGGCGGCCCGCCGCAGCAGCCCGCCCAGCAGCCGGGTGGCTACCCGCCGCCGCCCCCCGCCCCGCACCAGCCCGGCTACGGTTCCGTCCCGCCGCCCCCGCCGCCGGCGCACGGCTACCCGCCGGCACCGGCCTACGGCGGCCACGGGCAGCAGCAGCACCACGGCTACCACGGGCACTACAAGCGCAAGAAGCACAAGAGCTTCCTGGACGAGATGTTCGGCTGAGCCGAGCCACGACAGGCGGACGCGGGGTCGGGCGGCACGCCCGGCCCCGTCTCGGCGTCAGCGTGCCGTGCGCCGGTTGGCTGCCGGACGGAGCCGTGCGAGGCTGCACCACATGACCCCGATCCGGCAGGACGAGGCCCTGGCGCAGGCGTACGACGGGATCACCGCGGTGATCGCTGACCGGGACGACACGGACCTGCAACGACCGACCCGCTGCCGGGGTTGGCTGGTCGCCGACCTGCTCTTCCACGTCCTCTGCGACGCCCAGCGGGCGCTGGTGACGCTCGCCAGCCCCGTCGCCGGTCCGGCGGACGTCGACGACGTCAGCTACTGGCGGGGATTCCCGTCCGGCGGGGGCGATGACGACGCCCGCCACGCCTGGTGGGTACGCCGCTCCGCCACCGCCTTCGAACGACCGACCGGGATCGTCCAGGTCTGGCGGGACACCGCCCCGGCCGCGATCAGGGCCGCCGCGGCGGCGGACCCGACGGGCCACGTGACCACGCAGGGGCACGTGCTGCGGGTGCCGGACTTCCTGGCCACCCTGACCACCGAGGCGGTCGTGCACCACCTGGACCTGGTGCCCGAACTGCCCGACGCGCCGCCGCCCGGCCCGCTGGCCGTCCGGGTCGCGGTGTCCACCATGAACGGGCTGCTGAGCGACGAGGCGGTGCGTCCGGCCTCCTGGGACGACCACGAGTTCCTGCTCAAGGCGACCGGACGGCTCCCGCTCACCGACCGGGACCGGCTGGAGCTGGGCGAGTCGGCCGGCTGGTTCCCACTGCTGGGCTGAGGCCGCCACCCGACGGCCGCGCCTGCTCAGACGATGGCCATGTCCACGAACCGCGATAGGTGCAGCTGCGCCGCGACGGTCACGGTGTCGGTCGGCCCATTTCGATGCTTGGCAACAATGAAATCCGCTTCCCCCGCCCGCGGCGACTCCTTGTCGTAGTAGTCGTCGCGGTGCAGCAGGATGACCACGTCGGCGTCCTGCTCGATCGAGCCGGACTCACGCAGGTCGGAGAGCTGGGGCCGCTTGTCCGTGCGCTGCTCGGGGCCACGATTCAGCTGGCTGACCGCGATCACCGGGCACTCGACCTCCTTGGCCAGCAGCTTCAGGCCCCGGGACAGGTCCGCGACCTCCTGCTGCCGGCTCTCGGTGCGCTTGGGCGAGGTCATCAGCTGGAGATAGTCGACCACGATCATCTTGAGGTCGTGCCGCTGCTTGAGCCGGCGAGCCTTGGCCCGGATCTCCATCAGGTTCATGCTCGGCGTGTCGTCGACGAAGAGCGGCGCCTCGCTGATCTCGCCCATGCACCGGGCCAGCTTCGTCCAGTCGTCGTCGGAGAGCTGCCCGCTGCGCAGCACGTGCAGCGGCACCCGCGCCTCGGCGGAGAGCAGTCGCATGACGATCTCGACCTTGCTCATTTCCAGCGAGAAGATGGCGGCCGCCTGGTTGGCCCGGATAGCGGCATTTCGAGCGAAGTCCATGCTTGCGGTGCTCTTACCGAGACCGGGCCTGCCGGCCACGATGATGAGCTGCCCGGGATGCAGGCCGTTGAGCAGCCGGTCGAGGTCGGTGAAGCCGGTCGGGACGCCGGTCATCACCCCACCCTGGGCACCGACCGCCTCGATCTCGTCCAGGGTCGGCTGGAGCATGTCGGCCAGCACCGCGAAGTCCTCGCTGACCCGGCGCTCGGTGACGTCGTAGACCGCCTGCTGGGCCAGGTCGACGACGTCGTCGACGTCGCGGCTGCCGCCGCTCGCGGTGCCGTAGCCGAGCTGCACGATCTTCGTGCCGGCCTCGACCAGTCGTCGCAGCACGGCCCGCTCGCTGACGATCCGTGCGTAGTAGGCGGCGTTGGCGGCGGTGGGCACGCTCGCGATGAGGGTGTGCAGGTAGGGCGCTCCACCGACGCGGACCAGGTCGCCGGAGTCGGCCAGCGCCGCGGCCACGGTGATCGAGTCTGCCGGCTCACCCCGGCCGTAGATCTCCAGGATGATGTCGAAGATGGTGGCGTGCACCGGCCGGTAGAAGTCGTTGGTCTTGAGGATCTCGACGACGTCGGCGATGGCGTCCTTGGAGAGCAGCATGCCGCCGAGGACGCACTGCTCCGCCGCCACGTCCTGCGGCGGGGTCTTGTCGAACCCGCCGTCGCGCTGCGCGGGCGGCTGCCCGCCGGAGCGTGGCTCTGCCCGCATGTCGTCGGTGACCGACACGGGTCCCCCCTCCACTGCGCCGGATCCAGTCCCAGCTCTACCGCCCGGGTGTGACACTTCCGTCCGACCGGGCCGGTCGATCGGGGGTCATCGCGCCGGCGGTCGGGGGCCAACCATACGGACCACGAGGTCAGCGACTCAACAAGGTCGGTGGACGAGCCTCGGGACAACCTGTGGACGCCGGTGGACGAGCATGTGCGCAGCGTGTGCACAGGCTGTGGACAACTCTTGGGGAATTCTCGTCGTTACGCCCCTGAGCTGCGGAAACACGGTCCCCAGCCTGTGGAGGGAAATATTTCGGTCGGGCCGACGACACGATCGTCCCGTACTATCTCCAGCGAACGGCTACACCTGGACAGCGGATTGCGCTTTCGGTTGAGAAGGGTCACGCTCCGGCCGTGAGTTACCGGGACTGGGGACGCGGGGAGGGCAGCCCGCGCGAGCGCCAGCCGATCCCCCCGTGGGGTGATCCCGCTGATCCACTTCCGGTCGACCCGTACGACGGCGGACGCTACCGCCCCTCCGGTCGCCGATCCGCTCTGGACCGGGGGCAGGACGAGCCGGTCGACGCGTACCTGCCCCGCTGGGCCCTCGAGTCGGGAGTGCGGCGCGCGGATGGCGGCGGCCGGCACGCCGCGCCGGACGACGACGAGCCCGACGAGCCGCGTTCCGTCGGCGAATGGCGCAGCACCGCGACGGCGAGCAGCTGGCAAGGGGGCCGCGGGGCCAGTTGGCGGGAGCCGTCGGCGATCGGCGCGGCACCGGAGTCGGAGCACACCCGGGAGTGGACGCTCGACCGCCCGCAGGAGCAGGGGTACGTCGGCAGCCGGCGTGCCGACGCGGTGGAGGAGGAGCCGGTCTCAAGCGCGGCCCCCGACCGCCGTCCCCGTCGCGCGCCGGCGGGGCGTCCACAGGTCGTCTGGTCGGGGGGCGAGCAGGAGTCGGCCGTCGACGAGCCGGTGTCGCGGGCAGCGCAGCGGCCCACCCGGCGCAGCCGCCGGGCGACCGAGGAGTCCCGGTCCTCGCCAGCGGTCGACCCCTGGTCGCGGGGGGCCGAGCCGGAGCCGTCGTACGCGCCCGCGGTGGATCCTTGGGACGCTTCCGGGCTGCACGCGTGGCCGCCGGCACCGGGAGGCGACCGGTGGGACCGGACCGAGGCGAGCGGGCAGTGGACGGCGCCGGAGAGCACCGGCGGTTGGGTGCAGCAGCCGGACCAGACCGGCCAGTGGGACCGGTACGCGGAGGACGACGACCGCTTGGATCGGACGGTGCCGCCGCGTTCGGGGCGGTCCGTAAAGGCGGAGAGCTGGCCGGTCCGGGAGAGCGGGTTCTGGTCCGGCACCCGGCTGGCCGACGACGACCCGCGGTGGATGGACCCACCGTCGGCGGCGCCCCGATCGCCGGTCGTCGCGTACACCGCTCCGCGCCCGCGCAGCACGGCCGCTCCACGGGTCGGGCCGAGCCGTAGGGCCGAGCCGGCGTCGACCGAGGCGGCGCGGCGGCGGCTCGCGACGGTGGGCACCGGCGGCTGGGGACGTCGGCTGGAGGACGATCTCCTCGACCCGGACCCGGGGGGTCCGTTCCGGCCGCTGCTATACACCGCCGCCTGCTACCTCGTGCCGGCGGTGCTGGTGTTCGTCTGGCTGTTGACACTGGACGGCCGGGCACCGGCCGGATGTGTCACCGACATCAGTGGTGGTGGCTGCGAGTCACCCCGGTCGCACGCGCTGGGGTCGCTCCTGGCCGGCGCGCCGCGCTTCGGCCTGGCGCTGGTGAGCAGTCTGGTGGTGGCGGCACTGCTGCGGAGGGTGGGTACCACCTGGCGCTCGGCCACCATCGCACTGGCCGCGGCGGTGGTGGGTGGCGGCCTTTCCACGGTGCTGGTCAGCGCGGTGACCGGTCAGCCGATCGGCTGACCGCATCGGTCGACGGCCCGCGAGGCGGGGGGCGCCGGGCTTCGGCGGTGGCGGCGGGTGCACGAGGGGCCCGCACCGATCGCTCGGTACGGGCCCCTCGTGTTGAAGCGTGGTGGCGTCAGCCCTGAACGACGTTCAGGTTGAACGACGCCGTCACCTCGGGGTGCAGCTTGATCTTCACCGGGTAGGTGCCGGTCGACTTGATGTGACCGGGCACCTCCAGCCGGCGCCGGTCGAGGACCGGACCGCCGGCCGCCTTGACGGCGTCGACGATCTCGGCCGGGGTGACCGAGCCGAAGAGTCGACCACCGTCGCCGGCGCGGGCCTTCAGGTTGACCTTCAGACCCTCGAGCTGACCCTTGACCTCGTTGGCGTGGTCGAGGTCGCGGATCTCACGGGCCGAGCGGGCCCGCTTGATGACCGTGACCTGCTTCTCCGCACCCTTGGTCCAGCTGATCGCGAAGCCCTGCGGCAGCAGGTAATTACGGCCGTAGCCGTTCTTGACCTCGACGATGTCGCCGGGGGCACCGAGACCGGAAACTTCCTGAGTCAGGATGATCTTCATGTCGGTGCCTCCTCTCAGCGGGCCGTGGCGGTGTACGGCAGGAGCGCCATCTCACGGGCGTTCTTGACCGCACGGGCGATCTGCCGCTGCTGCTGCGAGGTGACGCCGGTCACCCGCCGAGCGCGGATCTTGCCGCGGTCGGAGATGAACTTGCGCAGCAGCGCGGTGTCCTTGTAATCGATGTAGGTGATCCCGTCCTTGTCGAGCGGGTTCACCTTCTTCTTCGGCTTGCGAAGTGCCGCAGCCTTGGCCATTGCTCGTGCTCCTGGTTTGCGATCGCGGGCGCTCGGCGCCATTAGAACGGGGGCTCCTCGTCGAAATTGCCGCCCGAACCTGCACGCGCGGGAGAAGGTGCGGCCGAGGCCCACGGGTCGTCGAAGTTGCCTCCGCCGCCCTGGTTGCCACCACCGCCACCGGAACCGAACCCACCGCCAGCCCCGCCGGAGCGGGACATCTTCTGCACCTTCGCCGTGGCGTAGCGCAGCGACGGGCCGATCTCGTCGACCTCGAGCTCGATGACGGTGCGCTTCTCGCCCTCGCGGGTCTCGTAGGACCGCTGACGAAGCCGGCCCGACACGATCACGCGGGCGCCCCGCTGCAGCGACTCGGCGACGTGCTCGGCGGCCTGACGCCAGACCGTGCACGCCAGGAAGAGCGGCTCGCCGTCCTTCCACTCACCGGAGGCCTTGTCCATGAACCGGGGCGTCGAAGCGACCCGGAACTTGGCGACCGCGGCGCCGCTGGGGGTGAACCGCAACTCGGGGTCATCGGTCAGGTTGCCGATGACCGTGATGGTGGTGTCTCCTGCCATGACCATCTCCTCGCGCACTCAGCGTCTCGTCGTACAGGCTCGCAGAGCCGTATGACAGAGCCGCTGAGGCTGATCCGGGCGAACCGGGTTGAATGCTTAGCGCATCTCCGGCCGGATGACCTTGGTGCGCAGCACGGACTCGTTGAGCCGGAGCTGACGGTCCAGCTCGGCCACGGCAGCAGGCGTGGCCTGCAGGTCGACGACGGCGTAGATGCCCTCGGCCTTTTTGTTGATCTCGTACGCGAGGCGCCGGCGGCCCCACACGTCGGTCTTCTCAACCGAGCCACCCGCGGTCCGAATCACGTTCAGGTACGTGTCGAGCGACGGGGCGACGGTGCGCTCCTCGAGGCTGGGGTCGAGGATCACCATGATCTCGTAATGACGCAAGACGTGCTCACCTCCTGTGGGCTAAGCGGCCACGGTCCTTCCGTGGCAGGAGGTCGTGCGTCGCTGCCCGCACGTGCCGGGGGAACCCGGCCGGACGCGGACAACCGGACCAGAATACCCGGTCCGGACGATCATGCCCGCCAGTGGTCCGCCGACCCCTGGTGAGCATGCCGACGGGGGCCCACCGCCCGACCGTCACCGGTCGGTGGTGGGCCCCCGTCAACGAGGCCGCGGGGCGTCCCGTCCGCATTCCTTGGGTGGGACCTGGGGAGGAACGACCACACCGATGAGGTTGGACCGGAGACGCCCCGCGGAGCTTTATCGTGTTGTTACCTGACGATACAACGGCTCTCGTCACTTGTCGGGGGAAATGCCACAATTTTCCGAGATTATTCATCGGCGGGTCCGTTGTCCCGAGGGGCCGCCCCCACCGCGCCGGGCCGCGCGGCGGGGTGCCCTCGCTGTCGGTCCGTCGGCCACCGGCTGCCGTACGCGGCGCTCGCGCCGCCGGCTTACCGGAAGCTGGCCGTCGGTTCCATCCCATCAACGATCGTCGGTGCCTCCGGTGACGCGCGGCCGGCGGCGGGCGTCACCCCGCCCGTCGGGGTCGCGACGTAGGCTCGCTCGCATGCGTATCGGAGCCCACGTCGATTCGACCGACCCGCTGGCGGAGGCGGCCGCCCGGGCCGCGGACACCGTGCAGTTCTTCCTCTCCGACCCGCAGGGGTGGAAGGCGCCCAAGCCACGGGAGGACGCCGAGCGGCTGCGCGCGGCGGAGGTCGACCTCTACGTACACGCGCCGTACGTCATCAACGTCGCCACCCTCAACAACCGCATCCGGATCCCCAGCCGGAAGCTGCTGCTCGGCCACGCGAACGCGGCCGCGGCGATCGGCGCCAAGGGCCTGATCGTCCATGGCGGGCACGTCAACGCCGGCGACGACCCGGCGGTCGGCTTCGACAACTGGCGCAAGACCTTCGCGTACGCGGCCGACTCCGGCGGCTTCGGCGTCCCGGTCCTGATCGAGAACACCGCCGGCGGCGACAACGCGTGCGCCCGTCGGCTCGACGCGCTGGCCCGGCTCTGGGACGCCGTCGGCGACTACGAGGTCGGCTTCTGCCTGGACACCTGCCACGCCCACGCCGGCGGTGAGGACCTGCTCGGCCTGGTCGACCGGGTCAAGGCCATCACCGGTCGGATCGACCTGATCCACGCCAACAACTCCAAGGGCGCGTTCAACTCCGGCCAGGACCGGCACGACAACCTCGGCGGGGGGACGATCGACCCGGAGCTGGTGGTGGCGGTGATCCGGGCCGCCGGGGCACCGGTCGTGGTCGAGACCCCGGGCGGCGTGGCCGGGCAGAGCGCCGACATCGACTTCCTCCGCCACCAGCTCGGGACGGAGACCCCGGCGGCATGACGACCGGACAGCCCGGGACCGGCAGCGCCCGGCCCACCTCCCCCACCGACGAGGCTGACGCACCGCCGGCCACCCGGCCCGCCGTCGACAGCGCGGCCGACGCCGCCGAGGCGGCGGGCACGGACAAGAGCACGGACACGGGTACGGCCAGCGCTGACGCCGGCGCCCCGACCACCGGCGGCGCGGGCGCGGAGAAGGACAACGCCACGGACAGCGGCGGCACCCACGACGACGCCATGGGCGGCAACGCGACGGAGAGCGGGGCCGCACGCGACGGTGCCCGGAACGGCGCCGCAGCCAAGGCTCAGGACGACCCCACAAAGGGTGACCTAGCGAAGGGCGACCAAGCGAAGGCTGAGTCGTCGAAGACTGAGTCAGCCATCAGTGACTCCCCGAAGGCCGAGCGCGCAGTGGACGGCGACGGCACGGCCGACGCAGCGAAGGGCGACGCTGCCAAGGGCGACGCGGCCAAGGGCGACGCGGACGGTGAGCCGTCGGAGCCGGAGCGTTGGAAGGCGTTCGCCTCCACTCCCGAGCCGGCGCCCAGCCAGCTCAGCCGTGCGCTCCGGACGGTCGGCCGGTTCCTGGTCCACGAGTGGACCCTGGCGACGCTCGGGGCGTTGGCGCTGGCCGTGCTGATGACCTGGCCGACACTGCGCTACCCGCGCTACACGCTGCCGCAGGACTACTGGGACCCGAGCCTGCAGGCCTGGCAGATGGCCTGGTCCGGGCACATCCTACTGACCGACCCGGCGCACCTCTGGCAGTCCAACACGTTCTTCCCCGAGCTGTGGAGCTTCGCGTTCTCCGACACGCTCCTCGGCTACGCCCCAGCGGGCATGCTCGGCAACGGCCCCGAGGAAGCGGTGCTGCGCTACAACATCATGTTCGTGCTGGCGCACGCGCTCGCCACCTTTGGGACGTACGCGCTGGCCCGGCAGTTGGGCGCGGGCCGGATCGGCGCGGCGGTGGCCGGAGTGGCCTACACCTACGCGCCCTGGCTGCTGGCCCAGGCCGGCCACCTGCACGTGGTCTCCAACGGCGGCATCCCGCTGGCGCTGGCGATGCTGGCCCGCGGCCATGGCTGGTCGCTGCGGTACGGCTACCGGCCCGAGCGCCGGCACGAGGGCTGGGTCTACGCCGGCTGGCTGGTGGCGGCCTGGCAACTCAGCCTCGGCTTCGGCATCGGGCTGCCGTTCGCGTACTTCCTGGCCGGCGCGGTTATCGTCGCCGCCGTCACCTGGTTCGTGCGGCGGATCCGGACCGGGCAGGCCCGCCCGTTCGGCCGGCGGCTGCTCCTGGCCGACCTGATCGGCGGGGTGCTCTTCGCGGCGGTCGGCGTGCTGATGGCGATCCCCTACTTCAAGGTCACCGAGCTGCACCCGTACGCCGAACGCACGATCGGCGACATCGCCCTCTTCTCGCCGCCGGCGTCCGGCTTCGTGACCGCGCCTGCCGAGTCGCGGATCTGGGGCGGGCTGCACGAAGGGGCGCGGGCGGCCCTGCCGTGGCACCCGGAGATGACCCTGCTGCCCGGCTTCGTGCTGTACGCGCTGGCCGCCGGCGGTCTGTTCTTCTCGGTCTGGCGGTTGCGGCAGCGGCTGCTGCTGCTCGTCGGGGTGCTGGTGACCATGGTCTTCGCGATGGGCACCCGGTTCTTCGACGGCACCTTCACCTACGTCCCGCTCTTCGAGCACGCGCCGGGCTGGAACGCACTGCGTACCCCGGGCCGGCTGATGCTCTGGGCCACGCTGCTGCTCTGCCTGCTCGCCGCCGGCGCGGTAACCGCCCTCACCGACCGGGTACGGGAGCTGGCCGCGCAGCGGATTCCGTCCTGGCCGGGCCCGTGGCTGCGGCTGGCGACCCTGCTCCCGTTGCTGCTGGTCACGGTCGAAGGCCTCAACAGCACGCCGCATCCGGTGGTGCCGACCCAGCCGGCGGCGATGCGAACGGTGGGTGGTCCGATGCTGGTGCTGCCCAGCAACCAGAGCCTGGACCAGCACGTGATGCTCTGGTCGACCAGCCGGTTCCAGGACGTGGTCAACGGCGGCAGCGGTTTCACCCCCCGCCAGCTCGACGACGTCCGTCGGGTGACCCAGACGTTCCCCGACCAGCGCAGCGTCGACTACCTGCGGGTCCTCGGCGTCCGCAGGGTGGTGCTGCTGCGCGGCCAGGTGGCGGGCACGCCGTGGGAGTTCACCATCGACACGCCGGTGGACGCGCTGGGCATCACCCGTGAGGAGATCGACGGGGCAGTGGTCTACCGGCTCTGACGCGGCTGTCGCCGGGCGGGTCCGCGGGGGATCCCGCCCGGCATCAGGTGACGGGGACGGCCTGCTGGGAGGGCGAGGGGCGTCGCCAGCGGTCCAGCCACGGCGCGTCCGGCGCGCGGTCGAGCACGCCACCGTCCGGGTCGTCCGCGTAGGTGGCCCGGACCGCGTCACGCTCGGGGTGCAGGACCTCTCGGACGATCAGCACGCAGAGCACCACCACGGTGGTCAGCCGCAGCGTGGCGGCCAGCACGAACACGCCCTCCGGGAAGACCGGCCGGCTGGTGGCCGCCCCGAGCAGTTCGCCGTAGAAGGCGGCGAAGTAGCAGACCTCGGCGAGCTGCCAGGCGAGGAAGGCGCCCCATTTCGGACGGGCCAGCACCGCGAGGGGCAGCAGCCACAGCACGAACTGCTGGGACCAGACCTTGCTGAAGATGAGGAAGGCGGCGACGACCAGGAAGGCGAGCTGGGCCAGCCGGGGGCGGCGCGGCGCGCGTAGCGCCAGCACGGCCACGCCGAGGCAGGCCAGCCCGAACAGGGCGTACGAGAGCAGGTTGAGCATGCCGATGTTGACGTTCAGCCACTCGAACGGGCCGAGCCGGGTGGGGTCGTTGCCCACCTTGCCGTCGAGGTAGCGCCCGATGTACCAGAGCGTGCCCCAGTCGATGGGGCGGGTGCTGTTCAGCTCGAAGAACCGGTCCCAGTTCTCCGGGTAGCTCCACGCGGCCGGCAGGTTCACCAGCACGACCGTCAGCGCGGCCGCGCCGACCGACACGACGGCGTGCAGGATGCGGCCGGCGCGGATCGCGAGCACCAGGATCGGCCCGAGTATGAACAGTGGCCACATCTTCGCCGCGCCGCCGAGCCCGAGCAGCACCCCGGCCAGGCCGGCCAGCAGGACACCCGCCAGGTCCAGTCGGGTACGCGCCCACGCCAGCAGCCCGAACGCGCCCAGCCCGACGGCGAGCAGGTCCCAGTTGACGGTGGCGGTGAGCAGCAGCGCCGGCGCGAGCGCGAACAGCGCCGCGTCCCAGGGTCGTCGGCGACGGAGTGCCAGGATCACCGCCACCGTGGCCACCGCGAGCGCCCCGAGCACCAGGGCGTTGAGGTTGTAGAACCACTGACCCTGGTTGATTCCCGGGTCGCCGTCGCCGAGGGCGTGCACGGGCAGGCCGAGCGCCCCCATGAAGTACCCGGTCAGCACCGGGTACTCGACCGGGTGGTCGCGGTAGGGCACCTTGCCCTCGTTGAGCCCCTCGGCGTAGTAGAGGGCCAGCACGTCGGTGTAGCAGAACCGGGTGTACTGGACGTTGTTCTGCCAGGCGCCGTCCTGGCAGGGCGACTTCTGCACCCAGTGCAGGGCGATGGTCAGGCAGACCAATGCCAGCACGATCCGGGCCGCGGTCCAGAACCGGCGTTCCCCGCCCGCCGGCCGGTCCAGCGCCACGGCGTGGTCACCAAGCGGGCCGCCGATCACGCCGGAGATGCCGCGGACGAACCCGTCGGAACGCGACGGGTGGTCGGTGGTACCGGCGTCGTCGATGCCGGGCGTCGACTGGGTGCTCATGAAGAGGCATCCTGCCGTACGACCGGGGTGCGCGTCCCGTCCCGGCGCGCGGATCCGGGTACCGAAACGCCGCCGCCGGCCGGACACGTGGTCCAGCCGGCGGCGGCGTCGGGGCGCGGGGGTCAGTCCCGGTAGGTGGTCGGTGGCGTGCTCGGCAGCAGTCCGCCGCCGTTGCCGCCGCCGGGTCGACCTGGGTTGTTACCGCCACCGTTGTCGCCGTCGGTGCGCGGGCAGAACGGGTTGGTCAGCGGGTCGCAGGGCTGCTGGCCCGGCTGACCCGGCTGGCCGCCCGGCTGACCCGGGATCGGGGGTGGCGGAGCCGCCGGCTCCTTGCCGTTACCTGCCGTGGTGTCGCCCTCGCCGGTGACGCTGGGCAGCGGGATCTCGTCCTGGCCCTTGAGGGCGGTGTTCATGTACTTCTCCCAGATGGGACCGGGCAGGGTCGAACCACCGATGTCCTTGCCGCCGGCCAGCCGGATCTCCGGCTTCTTCGGGTCACGGCTGCCGACCCAGACCGCCGTGGCGATCTGCGGGGTGTAGCCGACCATCCAGGCGTGGGCGTTGTCGTCCTTGTCGTACTCCCAGGTGCCGGTCTTGCCGGCGGCCTGCCGGCCGTTGTCCAGCGAGAGCTTGTTCGGGCCGGGAATCTGCTTCAGCACGCCGGCCACCTCGTCGGTGACCTTCTTGTCGATCCGCTGCTGCGGCTTGATGCGCTCGCTGGCGACAACCTTCCACTTGCCAGTGTCCTGGTCCTGCTGCTCGACCTTGATGACGAAGTGGGCCTTGATGTACTTGCCGTCGTTGGCGAGCGTGGCCAGACCGTTGGCGTGGTCCAGCACGGTGATCGGGTACTTGCCGAACGCGACGTACTGGTCGAACGGGTTCTTCTCCTTGCCCGCCTTGGCCAGGTCGAACGCCTGGGGCGGGTCCACCCCCCACATCGTGGTCACGCCGGCCTTCGCAGCCATGCCGACCACCTTGTCCGCACCGATCTTGTCGGCCACGTGGTAGAACGGCACGTTGTACGACTGGATCGTGGACTCCTCGAGGGTGCACCACTTGCCGCACTTGAGGTTGGTGCGGTTGGCGTTGCCGATCTCGTCCCTGGCGTTCTCGGGCTTGAACGGCGTGGGGTCCCAGTGCGACTTGACCGAGATGCCGGCGTCGATCGCCGCGGCGAGAGTGTACACCTTCATCGACGAGCCCGGCGGGTGGCCGCCGGTGAGATCACCGTTCTTGTCGGTGTTCTTACCGGCGTAGTCGAAGTCGGCCCCGCTGTCGCCGCCGTAGTAGGCGAGCACCCGGCCCTTCTTCGGGTCGATGGACACGACGGCCGCCATCAGGTTCTTCGGCTGGTCGTTGAGTTCCGAACCCTTCTTCGACTGCATCGCGATGTTCTCGGCGGCGGTCTGCAGCTTCGGGTCGATGCTGGTCTGGATCCGGTAGCCGCCGTCGCGGAGCGCGTCGACACAGCTGGTCTTGCCCGCCGCGCCGGTGTCCGAGCAGAGGCCCATCTGGTCCATTTCCTGCCGGACATAGTTGACGACGTTGCCGCGGGGGCTCTTCACCCCGAAGCCGACGCCGTCCTTCGACGGGGGTTGAACCTTCGGGTACGCGGTGGGCGACTGAGGCCGGCCCGGGGCGTCCAGCCAGCCCTCCTTCTTCATACCGTCGATCACGTACTGCCACCGGGACTTGGCGTCCGTGGGGTTGACCGCGGGGTCATAGCCACGGTGGGTGTCGCTGGCGACCGGCTGCTTGATCAACGCGGCGAGGACCGCGCCCTCCGCGACCGTCAGTTCCTTCGCCGCATGGCCGAAGTACGTCTGCGCCGCCGCCTCGATGCCGTAGGCGCCCCGGCCGAAGTAGATCACGTTGAGGTAGTGCTGCATGATCGTCGGCTTGTCGTACTTGTCGTTGAGCTTGGAGGCGAGGATCGCCTCCTTCACCTTGCGGCCGTAGGTGTCGTCCTTCAGGTTCTCGAACGCGTTGCGGGCGTACTGCTGGGTGATCGTCGAGGCACCCTGCTTGTCGCCGCCGGAGACGTTGTTCCAGGCGGCCCGGACGATGCCCTTGTAGTCCACACCGGAGTGCCGGTAGAAGTTCCGGTCCTCCGCCGCGGCGACCGCGTCCTGCACGTGCTGCGGAATGTCCTTGATGGTGACGAAGGAACGGTTCTCGCTGCCGAGCTTGGCGAGCGCCGTCTTGTTGTCCTTGGCGTAGACCGTGGTGGACAGCGGCAGCGGCATCTCTTCCGGCATGACCACGTTGGTCGAGTAGTAGGTGAAGCTGACGACGCCCAGGCCCGCGAGCATGATGAAGACGGCGAACCCGGCGATCAGCAGGTTCATCCGCTTGCGCTTCTTGGCCCGCGCCGCCGCGCCCGGATCACCCGGACCGCGACCGCCTCGACCACCGCGCCCGGGGCCGTTCGGGCCACCGGGCCCGCCCGGCCCGCCGGAGACCGGGGACACGCTGGCCCGCGCGACGGCGGCCCGTCCGCCCACCGACGCCGAACCGACGCTCGCCCGCCCGGCCGAGGCCGCACCGACGGCCGCGGCGCCCACCGCGGCCCGGCCCGCCGGACCACCCGGTGCGGGTGACACGGGCACCGAGGCGCGTCCCGCGCCGGCCCGACCCGCGCCCGGAGCCGGCGACACCGGCACCGAGGCTCGCCCGGCACCCGCCCGCCCGGCCGCCGCCGAGCCGACGGAGGCCGAGCCGGCCGCGCCGCCACGCGGGGGGACGGCGGCGGAGCCACCGACCGAGGCGCGACCGCCAGCGGCGGCCCGCGGTGTCACCGAGGCGCGACCGGGGGACGCGGCGCCCGCCGGGGCCGACCAGCCGCTCCCACCGGAGTCACCGCCGGACCGGCGGTACACGTCGTCCGCCCCCGGTCCGGGGTCCCCGCCCGGACCCGGGATCTGGGCCCGCCCGCGCGAAGAACTGGAATCGCCGTACGAGTTCATTCCTCACACCCTGCCGGTCGCGGTGGGGCGCGACCGCGCCGCCACCGGGTTGCCGTGAGCTGGTTCACCCGCCACGCCGGCACGGGGGTGCCGGGGGGCGGGTGTCATTGCCGTATCAATCGGGCCAATCAGACCAACGAGCCGTCGGCCGTTCCGGGTCAGGTACGCGGCCCCGGAGCCGGTCGATCGAGCTGGGATCACCGTTGCGCCTCTCGCCTCCGTCGACCGGCCCCGCCGGTGCCCGCTGCGTCCTGCTCGCCGGTGCCCTCGGCGTCACCGGTGAGCCCGTCCCGGCCGAGCAGGTACTGCTCGACGAGATGGTTCCAGTCACAACCGAGGCACACCTCCACCACGAAGACCTGGAACTCACGCAGCGTCATCGCCAGCACGGGCAGCTCGGCGAGTGTCCGGGCCTGCCCGGCGGACTGCTTGAGTTCGTCGCCGTAAATGTAGTGGACGAGCGTCAGGTTCTCGCTCCGGCAGATCGGGCAGCGCCGTTCGGTCGGCTCGCCGTGGAACCGGGCCGCGTTCTTCAGGTAGGGCGACGCGTCGCAGACGTCGTACGTGCCGACCCGGCCGGCCAGGAGTTCACGCAGCACCGCTCGCTTCTGGAGCGAGTAGTCGACGACCTGGCGCTGCGTACGCATGCGGAGAAGGGTACGCGGTCCGGCCGGGCCAGGCGACCATGGTCACGATCCGTGACGGGAGGAACCCGGAACGGGGGTTTGCCCTGATCCACGCGAACCGCTAACGTGCGATGTATCGGTCCGATACATCGCGGCGGTTACCACTCCGCGCCGGGGGTAAAGAGAGGGCGGCGCAGTGCTCGAGTTCGCCATCCTCGGCCTCCTGCAGGAGTCTCCGATGCACGGCTACGAGCTGCGCAAGGAGCTGACCGCCAAACTCGGCGCGATCCGGGCGGCGATCAGCTACGGCTCGCTCTACCCGACCCTGCGCAGGTTGCAGGCGGCGGGTTGGATCACCGAAGCCGCCGAGACACCCGCCACCGCCGAGGAGGTTCCCGCGCTGACCAGCCGACGAGGTCGGGTGGTCTACAAAATCACCGCGGAGGGCAAGGAACGCTTCGCCCAACTGATCGCACAGGCGGGGCCCGAGACGTACGACGACACGGGCTTCGGTGTGCACTTCGCGTTCTTCGCCCGGACCGACCAGGCGACCCGACTGCGCATCCTGGAGGGTCGCCGCCGCAAGATCGAGGAGCGTCGCGAAGGGCTTCGTGACGTGCTGGGCCGGGCGGCCGAGCGCCTCGACGCTTACACCCTGGAACTGCAGCGCCACGGCCTTGACGCCTGTGAGCGTGAGGTCCGCTGGCTGGAGGAGCTCATCGCCAACGAGCGCTCCGGCCGAGCCCCGACGGTCCCGCACGGGACGGCCGGTGGCCGACGAGAAGACAACAGCCCGCCTCCGCCTGGAGAGACCAGGAAAGAGCGGCCGTGACAGAAAAGAAGGAGGCAGACGCTATGGGCTCCGTCCGCGTCGCCATCGTCGGTGTGGGTAACTGCGCCTCGTCCCTGGTTCAGGGCGTCGAGTACTACCGGAACGCCGACCCGAACGACCGCGTCCCGGGTCTCATGCACGTCGCCTTCGGCGACTACCACGTCTCCGCCGTGGAGTTCGTCGCGGCGTTCGACGTGGACGCCAAGAAGGTGGGCATGGACCTCGCGGAGGCGATCGTCGCCAGCGAGAACAACACCATCAAGCTCTGCGATGTGCCGCCGACCGGCGTCACCGTGCAGCGCGGTCCGACCTTCGACGGTCTGGGCCAGTACTACCGCGAGATCGTCGAGGAGTCCGACGCGACCCCCGTCGACGTGGCGCAGGCGCTGCGCGACGCGCAGGTCGACGTCGTCGTCTGCTACCTGCCGGTCGGTTCCGAGCAGGCCGCCAAGTTCTACGCCCAGGCCGCGATCGACGCCGGTTGCGCGTTCGTGAACGCCCTGCCGGTCTTCATCGCCTCCGACCCCGAGTGGGCGCAGAAGTTCACCGACGCGGGCCTGCCGATCGTCGGTGACGACATCAAGAGCCAGGTCGGCGCCACCATCGTGCACCGCGCGCTCGCGAAGCTCTTCGAGGACCGCGGTGTCGAGCTGCTGCGCACGTACCAGCTCAACTTCGGCGGCAACATGGACTTCATGAACATGCTGGAGCGTAAGCGCCTGGTCTCGAAGAAGATCTCGAAGACCCAGTCGGTCACCTCGCAGATCCCGCACGAGATGAGCAAGAGCGACGTGCACATCGGCCCGTCGGACCACGTGCCGTGGCTCGACGACCGCAAGTGGGCGTACATCCGCCTGGAGGGCCGCTCGTTCGGCGACACCCCGCTCAACGCCGAGCTCAAGCTCGAGGTGTGGGACTCCCCGAACTCGGCCGGCGTTATCATCGACGCGGTCCGGGCCGCGAAGATCGCACTGGACCGGAAGATCGGCGGCCCGATCCTGTCGGCCTCGTCGTACTTCATGAAGTCCCCGCCCGTGCAGTACGCCGACCACGACGCCCACCAGGCCGTGGAGGAGTTCATCGCCGGCGAGGTCGAGCGCTGACGCGCTGACCAGCGACATCGTCGAGGGCCGGGTCCGTTCGGACCCGGCCCTCGCGCGTTCGGCTCGACCCGGTCGACAGGTGCCTCCGGAGCTGCTCCGTCAGCGCCCTGTCCAGGCCTGTCGCAGCGCCACCCCGGCCTCCAGCTCCAGCAGCTTCACCTTGCGGTCCAGGCCCCCGCCGAAGCCGACCAGCTTGCCGCCGGCACCGACGATCCGGTGGCAGGGCACGAGCACCGGGACCGGGTTCCGGTTGCAAGCAACTCCCACCGCCCGAGCCGCCCCGACATCACCGAGGGTCTTCGCCACCTCGCCGTAGGTCGACGTCTCGCCGTACGGGATGCGGGTCATCTCGCGCCAGACGGCCCGCTCGAAGTCGGAGCCCCGCGGGGCCGAGATCGGCACGGTGAACTCGGTCAGCTCGCCGGCGAAGTACGCCCGCAGCTCGCCGACAGCCCGCTCGGCCACCTCGTCGTCCGGCTCCTCGATCGCCGTCCCGATCCGGCCGAAGTGCGCTCCACGGACGCTCTCCCCATCGGTGGCCACGGAGAACTCGCCGATCGGCGAGTCGAGCACGGTCCAGCGCATGGACCCCATTGTCGCTGACCGCGTTGTGGTGCTCGGTGGCCGTCCAGATCCTGCCGGCGCCGATGGTGGAGCCGCTGCCACTGTGTGGCCCGTCGCCGGGCGTCGAGCGTTGCCAATGCCCACTACCGTGCAGATCGTGGCCACGGGGACGCTCATCTTTCTGATCATCGGCGGCGCGGGCGTCGCGGTGCTGGCGCTCGCCCTGCTCGGCACGGAACTGCTCCAGTTCGGGCACGTCGACCTGGACGGCCCGGTGTCGCTGGAGACGGTCGCCGGCTTCGCCGGGGCGTTCGGCTTCGGTGCCGCGATCGTCAACGAACTGCTCGGCGGTGGTACGCCGGGCAGGATCGCGGCCGCGGCGGCCGGCGGCGTGCTCGCCGCGGTGCCCACCGGCTGGCTCGCCTCCCGGCTCAGCCGAGCGGCGCGGAACATGCGTACCGACGCCACGCCGACGCGCGACGACCTGGTCGGCGCGCTCGGCCTCGTGGTCACGCCGGTGCCCCTCAACGGGTACGGCGAGGTCCGGGTACGCGTCGCCGGTCAGCCGGTGAAGCTCAACGCCCGGGCGGACCACCCGATCCCGGTCGGCGCCCAGGTCTTCGTCGTCCAGGCGCTGAGCGAGACCAGCGTGCACGTCGAGACCTACTGACTCCTCCTCGCAGACAGGACACCTCCATGCCCCTGCTCATCGCCATCGGCGGCGCGGTCCTCCTCGTGCTCGTCCTGGTGCTCTTCGTGCTCTCCCGGATCAAGGTGGCCGGGCCGAACGAGGCGTTCATCGTCACCGGCCGCAAGGGCCGCACCACCCAGACCGCCGACGGCGGCCGGTCGACCGACATGTCCGGTCAGAAGGTGGTGCTGGGCGCCTCGGTCTTCGTCCTGCCCGTGGTGCAGAAACTGCAGTCGCTCGACCTGTCCAGCCGCCGGATCGACGTCGGCATCCGGGGTGCGGTGAGCAAGCAGGGCATCCGGACCGACCTGCACGGCGTGGCCATCGTCAAGGTCGGCGGCACCGAGGACGCGATCCGCGCCGCCGCCCAGCGGTTCCTGCATCAGCAGGACGAGATCGACAACTTCACCCGGGAGGTGCTGGCCGGAGCACTGCGCTCGATCGTCGGCCGGCTCACCGTCGAGGAGGTGATCCGGGACCGGGCGGCGTTCGCCAGCGCCGTCGCCGAGGAGGCCGAGCACTCGATGACCAACCAGGGTCTGGTGCTGGACACCTTCCAGCTCCAGGACATCCTCGCCGAGGGCTCGTACCTGCAGGACCTCGGCCGGCCGGAGGCCGCCCGGGTGCTCAAGGACGCCGCGATCGCCGAGGCGCGGGCCCGGCAGCAGGCCGAGCAGGAGCGGCTGCTCGCCGAGGAGGCCATCGCCGAGGCGAACCGGAACCTCTCCCTCAAGCAGGCCGGCATCCAGGCCGAGATCGACGCGGCGAAGGCGAAGTCGGCGGCGGCCGGGCCGCTCGCCCAGGCCGAGCGGGACCAGGCGATCCTCTCCGAGCAGCAGAAGGTGGCCGAGCGCAACGCCGAACTCAAGCAGCGCCAGCTCGACACCGAGGTCCGCAAGCCGGCCGACGCCGCGCGGTACAAGGTCGAGCAGGAGGCCGAGGCGGCCCGCAACGCGGCGGTGCTGCACGCCGACGCGCAGCGGCAGGCGGTCATCGCCGCCGCGCAGGCCGCCGCCGAGCAGGCCCGGCTCACCGGTGAGGGCGAGCGGGCCCGGCGGGCCGCGCTGGCCGAGGCGAACGCCATCGAGGGCGCCAAGGAGGGCGAGGCCGAGCAGCGCCGGCGGTCCGCGATCGCCGAGGCCGTCGAGCGGGAGGGCACGGCCGAGGCCGCGGCGATCCTGGCCCGAGGGCAGGCTGAGGCGGACGCGATGGCGCGCAAGGCCGAGGCGTTCGCCGCGTACGGGGAGGCGGCGGTGCTGGACCTGCTGGTCAAGGTGCTGCCGCAGGTGGTCGAGGCGGCCAGCGCGCCGATCGGCGCGATCGACAAGATGACCGTCATCTCGACCGACGGGGCGTCTTCGCTGACGAAGTCGGTGGCCGGCAACGTGGCGCAGGGCCTTCAGCTCGGCAGCGACCTGACCGGCATCGACCTGGCCGGCCTGCTCGCGCGGCTCGGTTCCGCGTCCACCTCGGGTGGCAACGGCGCGTCGGGCGGCAAGGGCACCCCGGCCATGGACGGAACGGCCGTCGAGACGCGCTGACCGAGACCCTGGAAGGCGTCGTCGCGGAGAAGCCATAGGGATCTTGGAGGGAAAATGCCCCTGGAGGGGCGCGTTTCCTCCAAGATCTTCCGCGGCGTCGTCGAGGGTGACGGCTGGCGGGCTACTCGATCAGGCCCTCGGCGCGGGCCCAGCGCAGCAGCTCGGCCTCGGCCTCGTCGCGGTCCAGCGGGCCGCGTTCCAGGCGCAGCTCCTTGAGGTACTTCCAGGCCCGGCCCACCACCGGCCCCGGCGGTACGCCGAGCAACTCCATGATCGCGTTGCCGTCCAGGTCGGGGCGGACCCGGGCCAGGTCCTCCTCGGCCGCGATCCGGGCGATCCGGTCTTCCAGCGCGTCGTAGTCGGCGGCGAGCTGCGCGGCCTTGCGCCGGTTGCGGGTGGTGCAGTCGGAGCGCGTCAGCTTGTGCAGCCTCGGCAGCAGGTCACCGGCGTCGGCGACGTACCGCCGGACCGCCGAGTCGGTCCACTCGCCCCGGCCGTACCCGTAGAAGCGCAGGTGCAGCGCGACCAGCGCGGTCACCTTCGCGGTGATGTCCTTGGGGTAGCGCAGCGCCTTCATCCGGGCCTTGGTGAGCCGGGCACCGACCACCTCGTGGTGGTGGAAGCTGACCCGGCCGTCCGGGCCGACCGACTTCGTCCCCGGCTTGCCGACGTCGTGCATGAGGGCGGCCATCCGCAGAATGAAGTCGCAGCCCTCCTCCTCGAAGGAGACGGCGTTGTCGACCACGGTGAGCGTGTGCTCGTAGACGTCCTTGTGCTGGGCGTGCTCGTCGATCTCCAGCTTCAGCCCGGTCAGCTCGGGCAGGAATCGCTCGGCCAGCCCGGTCTCCACCAGCAGCCGCAGCCCGGTGATCGGGTCCGCGCCGCAGAGCAGCTTGGTGAACTCGTCGCGGATCCGCTCGGCGGTGATCCGGTCCAGGTCGGCGGCCATCCGGCTCATCGCCGCGTGCACGTCCGGATGGACGGCGAAGCGCAGCTGGGCGGCGAACCGGGCGGCCCGCAGCATCCGCAGCGGGTCGTCGCCGAACGACTGGGCAGGGGTGCCGGGGGTACGGATCACCTTGGCGGCGAGATCGTCCAGCCCGCCGTGCGGGTCGGTGAACCGGTGCTCGGGCAGGCTCACCGCCATCGCGTTGACTGTGAAGTCGCGTCGCTTCAGGTCCTCGTCGAGGCTGGTGCCGTACACCACCACCGGGTTGCGGCTGACCTGGTCGTACGACTCGGCGCGGAAGGTGGTGACCTCCAGCCGGAGCCCGTCGCGCTGGGCGCCGATGGTGCCGAACTCCCGGCCGGTCTCCCAGATCGACTCGGCCCAGCCCTTGAGGATCCGCAGCGTCTGGTCGGGGTGCGCGTCGGTGCAGAAATCCAGGTCGTCACCGAGCCGGCCGAGCAGCGCGTCCCGCACCGAACCGCCCACCAGGTGCAACTCGTGGCCGGCGCGGGCGAACCGGCGGCCCAGCTCGTCGGCGACCGGGGAGACCCGGAGCAGTTCGGCGACGGCGTTGCGCTGCGCGGCGGTGAGTTCGCGGCGGTCGGCGGCGTGGGGAGCGGAGGCTTCGGACATGGGATCGCCAGCCTATCGGGCCGGGCCGGCATCGCGTCCGCCGGGCGCGGGTAACGACCACCGGTTGACTAAGGTCTGTGACGTGCGGGCCGGTGCCCGGCTCGACGTACCCCGGGGAGGCTGGAGATGAGCGGCGGGCTCTACCGCAGCGCGAACGCCGCTGAGGGCGGCGGGGCGGGGGGCGGGGGGCGGCCGGGAGACGGGGCCACCTTCATCTCCGCCGAGCCGCTCAACCAGCCGGCGATGGAGTCGGCCGCCCCGCCGCAGGAGCAGGTGGGTGAGGCGAGCGCCGCGACCAACAGCGCGGTGATGGCGATCGGCAGCCTGGTCAGCCGGGGTACGGGCTTCCTGCGCAATCTGGTGATCGCGGCGGCGCTCGGCGGCGCGCTGGTCGGTGACGCGTACACCACCGCGCAGATCCTGCCCGGGATGGTCTACGAGTTCCTGCTCGGCGGCGTCCTCACCAGCGTGCTGATCCCGGTGCTGGTGCGCCGCCGCAAGACCGACGCGGACGGCGGCCAGGCGTACTCCCAGCGGCTGCTCACCCTGGCGGTGTTGGCGCTGGGCGCGGCGGCCCTGCTGGCAGTGCTGTCGGCATCGTGGTTGACCGTGCTCTACGGCAGCGGCGAGTCGGCCGGCGAATATTCGAAGCTGGTCACGGCGCTGGCCCGACTGATGCTGCCGATGATCTTCTTCTCCGGGCTCAGCGCGCTGATCAGCGCGGTGCTCAACACCCGGGGGCACTTCGCCGCCCCGATGTGGGCGCCGATCCTGAACAACCTGGTGGTGATCGCTACCGCCGGCCTCTACATCGCCGTGTTCGGCGCCGAGATCGTCCGGCCGGACCAGATGACCACCGGGCGGATCCTGCTGATCGGCGGCGGCACGCTGCTCGGCGTGGCGATCCAGGCCGTCGGCCTGCTGCCGGCGCTGCGCAAGGTCGGTTTCCGCTGGAAGCTCCGCTTCGACTTCCGCGAGCTGGGCCTGCGCGAGCTGGGCCGGCTCGGGGCGTGGATGATCTGCTACGTCGCGGTCAGCCAGATCGGCCTGATCGTGCTGTTCAACCTGCTGAACCGGGCCGGCCGGGAGAACGCCGCCGGCCCGCTGATCTACAACAACGTCTTCCTGCTGCTGATGACGGCGCACGGCATCATCGCCGTCTCGATCATCACAGCGCTGATGCCCCGGATGAGCGCGGCCGCCGCCGACGGCCGGCACGCGGATCTCACCGCCGACCTGTCCCGGGGCACCCGGACGGTCACCGCGGTCCTCGCTCCGATCGCGGTCTGCTACGCCGTCCTCGCCACTCCGATCGCGTTCACGCTGTTCCGGTTCGGCGCCTTCAACGAGGACAACGCCACCGCAACGTCCGTGGTGCTGCTCGCCGCCGCGCTCGCGCTGGTTCCGTTCGCGGTCAGCCAGCTGTTCACGTTCGCCTTCTACGCCCTGCCGGACACCCGCACCCCGGCGCTGATCAACATCCCGGTGGTGGCGCTCCGCATCGGAGTGCAGATCATGCTCTACGTGGCCTTCTCGGCGAGCTTCGCCGGCGCCGGCATGATGATCGGCAATGCCGTCTCGTATCTGGCCGCCGCGGTCGCCTCCGCCTGGTTGCTGCGGCCCCGGGTCGGCCGGATCGGTCTCGGCGAGATCATGCGGACCGGCGGGCGGGTAGCGGTTGCGGCCCTCGGTGCGGCGGTGGTCGGCCTGATCGTGGTCAAGCTGCTGCCGGGTGACGACACGCCGACGCGCGCTGAGGCCATCGTGCAGCTCGTGGTGGGCGGCGCGGTGATCTGCGGGACGTACCTGGGGCTGGCCACGGTGCTGCGGATCGGTGAGATCACCGAGGTGATCGGCATGGTCCGCCGCCGCCTCGGTCGCTGATCGGCACCAACCCGACCCACGGTCGGTGCGACACACCGTGACTGCGGATCATCAGCCTGGGGATGCAGCTGTGGATAACTCCGCGATTCGCCGGTCATTCGCTGGATTGGCCTGTGGATAACCAGCCGTACGGCTGAGCGTGGTGGCCCGATCGGTGGGAAATCGCCGGCTCGGCGGGCGCACCACGGGGGTCCGGCCCCTGTGTCGGTCACTTGCGGTGAAGCCGTAGATTGGCTAGTACATGTGCCAGCAACGTGGCTGACAAGGGTCGTAACCGGACGACCTCTCCGACACCCGGCACCCCGGTGGGTACGGCGGGAAGATGACATGTCGGGGAGACGGGCAACCCGGGTAAGGTCGCTCTCGACGGGTACGGCAGGCGCCGGCGCTGGGCGTCGACACCGGTCGGCCGGTTCCTTCGACGGCAGAGCGGGAAGCCACATGCCCAGCAGCGCGGGTCCATCGATCGACACGATCACCGAGGGAGGACGGGTGACCCAGGTCGGCGAGGGTCAGGAGGCGGACGAGAGCGCTCCGCCGGTCATGACCTTCGGTGCTCCCACGGCCGGTGAGATCCTCGCCGAGCGGTACGAACTGGTCGAGCACATCAACAACGACAGCGCGGGTCGGCTGGTCTGGCGCGGGGTCGACGTCATCCTGCGTCGCCCGGTCGCGGTCGTGTTGCGCTACCCGGGTGGCGACTCCGCCACCGAGATGCTCCAGGCCGCCGTCGCGGCCAGCCGGGTCATCCATCCCAACCTGGTCGGTGTCTACGACGCCATCGACGAGGCCGAGCGGGCCTACGTGGTGCGCGAGTGGGTGGACGGCCAGTCCCTGCGCGAGCTGGCCGCCGAGGGTCCGCTGGACCCGGCCCGGGCCACCGCGATCGGCAACGCCGTCGCCAGCGCGCTCGCCGCGGTGCACGCCACCGACATGGTGCACGGCAACGTCCACCCGGGCACGGTGATGATCAGCGACGACGGCCGGGTGGTGCTGGCCGACGCGCGCACCGACGGCGCCGACAGCCAGGAGAACGACATCCGGGCGGTCGGCGGCATCCTCTACTTCGCCCTGACCGGGCACTGGCCGCACGCCGAGGCACCGCTTCACGGCGCCACGGCCGGCCATGGCCGTGCCGCCATCCCGGACGCGGTCCGTGACGCCGGCGGCGCCATCGCGGCGCCCCGTCAGGTTCGAGCCGGCGTGCCCGCGTACCTGGACGACCTGACCATGGACCTGCTGGACGCCGAGATCGCGCCGCCGTCCTCGGACGTGCTCGCCGCCGAGCTGGCGCGGCTGGACGTGCCGGCCGAAGATCACTACCTGGACAACAGCGGGCCGCTGCGCTTCACCGCTGACACCGAGGACGAGCCGTCGCCGCTCGCCGCTGCCGGCGGTCGCAAGGTCGCCATCGGCATCGCCGGCCTGTTGGCGGTGGCTCTGGTCGGGCTGCTGATCGGCATCAGCGCACTGGGCGACGACAAGGATCCGCAGAACTCCCCGGCCGCCGCGCCGACCACCAGCGCGCCGGTCGGTGAGGCCACCCCGGCCGCCGCGACCGTGCGGAAGCTGACCGTGAAGGGCGTCCGGATCATCGACCCGGACAGCAAGAACCGCAGCGAGCTCGACGACGCCGACAAGATCATTGACGGCGACGAGGACAAGGGCTGGGAGACCGAGACCTACAAGGACCGGCCCAACTTCGGCAACCTGAAGAAGGGCATGGGGGTCTGGCTCGACCTCGGCGAGCCGCACAGCGTCAAGTCGGTGCGGGCGGTGCTGTCGGCCACCGGCGCGTCCGCCCAGCTCCTCGCCGGCAGCGTCAACCCGCCGTCGTCCTCCAAGGGTGACAACGATCTGGTCAGGGACTACAAGACCCCCATCGGCCAGCCGTTCGAGGATCACGACGGCACCACCATGACGTTCAACGGCTTCGACGCCGACCAGAAGTACCGGTACCTGCTGTTCTGGATCACCGAGCTGCCCCCGTCCGACGGCGGCTTCAAGCTCGGCGTGCAGGAGATCACGGTCCAGGGGTCGTGAGCCGGGTACCTCCACCAGGGCACCGCATCCGCCGGACGTGGTGATGGACGGGCGCGCCGGCAGGACCGATCTGGAGCTGCTGCGCGCCCATGTCACCGGCGACCGGGACGCCTTCGCCGAGCTGTTCCACCGGCATCGCGACCGGCTCTGGGCGGTCGCTCTGCGTACGCTCGGCGACCGCGAGGAGGCCGCTGACGCGCTCCAGGACGCACTGCTCTCCGCGCACCGGGCCGCCGGCAGGTTCCGTGGCGACTCGGCGGTCACCACCTGGCTGCACCGGATCGTGGTGAACGCGTGCCTGGACCGGATCCGACGCCGGCAGGCGCATCCCACCGTGCCGCTGCCGGACGGCAGCCGAGCGCACGACGGCTCGGGCACCGGGGGCACGGAACCCGCCGCACCGGTCGAGGACCACGACACCGCGCTGGTCGTCCGGGAGGCGCTCGCCGCGCTGCCGATCGACCAGCGGGCCGCGTTGGTGCTGGTCGACCTGCAGGGCTACCCGGTCGCCGAGGTGGCCCGGATCCTCGGCGTCGCCGAGGGCACGGTGAAGAGCCGGTGCGCCCGCGGCCGCGCCCGGCTGGCGGTGCTGCTCGGGCATCTGCGCCCGACGCCGGCCCACCGGGGCGCCACCGCGACGGCCGGTGAGGTGCCGGGCGTCACGTCGGGGAACCCGCGACCGCCCGAAGGCGTCGGATCGGGGTCTGTGCGGTACCGAGGCGACGCCAACCAGGAGGACACGTGACTGCCGGGGGGTTCAGGGAGGTCGACGACGACCTGCTCGCCGACTACCTCGGCGGGGCGCTGGACGGCACGCCGCAGGAGGCGGAGGTCGGCCGGCTGGTCGAGGCGGATCCGGCATGGGCGCAGGCGTACGCGCTGCTGTCGCCGGCGGTGGCCGAGGTACGGGCCGACCTGGCCCGATGGGCGGAGCCGGCGCCGCAACTGCCGCCGGAGCTGGCCGGACGAATCGCGGCCGCGCTGGCCGGAGCCGACCCGGTGCCGACCGAGGATCCGGCCGACGCCATCTCCGACACCGTCGTCTCCGACACCGCCGTCCGCGATCCCGGTGGCCCGGCCGCCGCGGCGGTCGTACCCACGCAGAGCGGCGGCGGTCCCGGGCGCCGGCCAGCCAGCCCGGCCCTGGCGGATCCGGCCCGCGGCACATCCACCGGTCCGGGCCGGCGATCGCGCCGATGGGCCCGGCGGGCCACGCCACTGGCGCTCGCCGTCGCCGTCGCCGTCGCCGTCGTCGGGCTCGGGCTCAACCGGCTGGCGGACAGCAGCACCGGCACCGCGGCCCTGGACCAGCCGGCCAGCGCCCCGGAGGGCGCGTCGGCGGCCGCTCCCGTACGCACCACCGGCCCGTCGCTGCGCAGCGGGACGGACTACACCCCGCAGACGCTGGGGAACGCGTCGGCCGGGCCCACGACGAAGCAGCGGGTCACCAGCTCGTCGGCCGGGCAGCCCGGGGTGGACTCCGAGGGTGGTCGGCGGCCGGCTCCGGGCGGGCTGGACCAACTGGTCCGGTTGACCGACGAGGCCGCGCTGACCGCCTGCCTGGCCGATATCGCGGCGGAGCACGGCGCGGCCCCGCTCGTGATCGAGGTGATCGACTACGCCGCGTTCCGCGGTGAGCAGGCGCTGGTCATCCGGTTCACCGACGCGGAGGGCGCCCGTTGGGCATGGGTGAGCGGTCCCGAGTGTGGTGTGCCCGGGTCCGGCGCGGACACGCGGTATCAGGCGCGGGTAGGGTGAATCCGCGGTCATCGGGCGGTTGTCCGCCCGCGTGACCTGACCCACCGGATGCCCGGCTCGGGAATCCCCGGTTCGTACGATGAGTTCTGGATGTCAGCTGCCGACACCTCTCGGGCGTCGGCACTCGGATCGGCATCGGTACGCGCCGACGCCGAACACACACAACTCGGGAGACGGCAGTGGACGAGGTCCGCAACCTGATCATCATCGGCTCCGGGCCGGCCGGTTACACGGCGGCGGTCTACGCCGCGCGTGCCAACCTGAAGCCGCTGGTCATCGAGGGCGTGCAGTCGGGTGGCGCGCTGATGACCACGACCGAGGTGGAAAACTTCCCCGGCTTCGCCGACGGCATCCTCGGCCCCGAGCTGATGGACAACATGCGTAAGCAGGCCGAGCGGTTCGGCGCCGAGTTCCTCACCGACGACGTGACCCGCGTCGAGCTGAGGGACACCGGCGACATCGGTTCCGGCGCGGTGAGCACGGTCTGGGTCGGCGAGACTGCTTACCGGGCCCGCGCCGTCATCCTCTCCACCGGTTCGGCCTGGCGTCCGCTGGGCGTGCCGGGCGAGCAGGAATATCTCGGCCACGGCGTCTCCTCCTGCGCCACCTGCGACGGGTTCTTCTTCCGCAACCAGCACATCGTGGTCGTCGGCGGTGGCGACTCGGCGATGGAGGAGGCGAGCTTCCTCACCCGCTTCGCCGACTCGGTCACGATCATCCACCGGCGTGACTCGTTCCGGGCCAGCAAGATCATGGCTGACCGGGCGTTGCACAACGACAAGATCAAGGTCGAGTGGAACACCACCGTCGAGGAGGTCCTGGGCGCCGACGGCAAGGTCACCGGCGTACGGGTCCGCAACGTGCACACCGGCCAGACCAAGGTGCTCGACGTGACCGGTGTCTTCGTGGCCATCGGTCACGACCCCCGCAGTGAGCTCTTCCGTGACCAGGTCGAGGTCGACGACGAGGGCTACGTGAAGGTCCAGGCGCCCAGCACCCGGACCAGCGTGCCGGGCGTCTTCGCCGCCGGCGACGTCGTCGACCACACCTACCGTCAGGCGATCACCGCGGCCGGCACCGGCTGTGCCGCCGCGCTGGACGCCGAGCGGTTCATCGCGACCATTCAGGGCTGAACAACCGAACAATCCCGAGGAGGGGCATAGTGGGAGCAACCAAGGCGGTCACCGACAAGAGTTTCGCCGCGGACGTGCTGCAGTCCGACAAGCCGGTGCTGGTGGACTTCTGGGCCGAGTGGTGCGGGCCGTGCCGCAAGGTGTCGCCGCTGCTCGAGGAGATCGCCGGCGAAATGGGTGACCAGGTCACCATCGTCAAGCTGAACATCGACGAGAACCCGGAGACGGCGCGGGCCTACCGGGTGATGTCGGTGCCGACGCTCACCGTCTTCAAGGGCGGCCAGCCGGTGCAGTCGATCGCCGGCGCGAAGCCCAAGGGCGAGCTGGTGAAGCTGATCCAGTCGGCGCTCTGACCGACCGAACCAACACCAAACCCCGTACCCGGCGACCGGGTGCGGGGTTCGGTCTTTTTCCCAGCCCAGCCACCTCGCCGCCGCGGAACGCATAACCTCAGAGGCCGGGGCCGCCCGGCCAGCCAGCGTCGTGCAGAGGGGGTCGTGCGTGCGTCCGATCCGAGCCGGTGACCGGGGACCCGCGGTCACGGAGATCCGTACCGTCCTTACCGGCCTCGACCTGCTCGCCGGCGCCGACGCCGACGCGGACGAGTTCGACGTCGACACCGAGCGCGCCGTCCGGGCGTTCCAGCAGTCCCGCGGGCTCAGCGTGGACGGCCGGGTCGGCGCGGAGACCTGGCGGGCCCTGGACGCCGCCCGCTGGCGGCTCGGCGCCCGCACCCTCTACCACGCGGTGCCCGAACCACTCACCGGCGAGGACGTCCGGTCGCTCCAGGAGCGGCTGCTGGAGATGGGGTACGACGTGGGTCGCGCGGACGCCATCTACGGCATCCGGACCTCCCGCGCGGTGGCCCAGTTCCAGCGCGAGGTCGGGCTCACCCCGGACGGCTCCTGCGGCCCGCACACCATGGGCGCCCTGCGCCGACTCGGCCGCAAGGTGGTCGGTGGCCGCCCGCAGTGGCTGCGTGAGTCCGACGCGATCCGGCAATCCGGCCCGGCCCTGGTCGGCAAGACCGTGGTGATCGACCCCGGTCACGGAGGCACCGACCCGGGCGTGGTGGTGCCCGACGGCTCGCTGCGGTGGACGGAGGCGGACCTGGTGCACGACCTGGCCAGCCGGCTGGAGGGGCGGCTCGCCGCCTCCGGGGTACGGGTGCAGCTCACCCGCGGTCCCGCGCCCGACACCTGCCTGCCGGACACCGACCGGGCCCTGCTGGCCAACTCGCTCGGCGCCGACGTGTTCATCTCGCTGCACCTGGACGGGCACGCCAACCCGGACGCCGAGGGGGTGGCCACCTACCACTACGGCACCGACAACGGCGTGACCTCGGCGACCGGTGAGCGGCTGGCCGGGCTGGTGCAACGGGAGATCGTCGCGCGCACCGGGCTGCGCGACTGCCGTACCCACGCCAAGGCCTGGGACCTGCTCCGGTTGACCCGGATGCCGGCCGTCCGGGTCGAGGTCGGCTACCTCACCTCGCCGGCGGACCGGGCCCGGCTGGTGGACCCCCGGTTCCGGGACCGGGTGGTGGAGGCGATCGTGGCGGCGGTGCAACGCATGTACTTCCCGGTCGAGCGGGACGTGGCGACCGGCTCGATCGACGTCAGCGAGCTGCGTGCCGTGGTGGCCGCCGGCACCGTGGTGGACTGACGGGCGGCTGCCTCCCGCGTGCTCAGCCGCCGGTGGAGCGGGTGGCCGGTGCCGGCCGGACGGGCCGGAGCAGGGTCTCCGGGCTCATCGAGCCGAGCAGCTTCTCCAGCGCGTACTCGACGTCGGACTTCCAGCTCAGCGCCGTACGCAACTCGAGCCGAAGCCGCGGAAACCGTGGGTGCGGACGAACCGTCTTGAAGCCGACGGAGAGGAAGAAGTCGGCCGGAGCGACGCAGCCGCCCGCCGGGTCGTCCGCGTCGCCGAACTTGGCGTCACCGAACGCCTCGATCGCCTTGATACCCCGCTTGGTCAGGTCCCGGGCGACCCCCTGCACCAGCATCCGGCCGAGCCCGCCGCCGGCGAAGGCGGGAACCACGTTGGCGGTCATCAGCAGCGCCGCGTCGGCCGAGACGGGCGACGTGGGGAAGGCCATCGACCGGGGCACGTAGGCGGGCGGGGCGTACATCACGAAGCCGGCCGGCATGCCGTCGACGTACGCCAGCTTGCCGCACGAGCCCCACTCCAGCAGCGTCTGGGAGACCCAGGCCTCCTTCTCCAGCCCTGGATCACCAGCGGCGCAGGCCCGGTCGGCGGAGACCGGATCCAGTTCCCAGTAGACGCACTGCCGGCACGGGCGCGGAAGGTCTTCCAACGTGTCGAGGGTCAGGCTGACCAGACGTCGCGACATATGGCGCATCCCCACAATAGGCTCGGTGGTGAGAACGGCACGGAACGACAGCGCCGCCTTCCTGCCCCCGACGAGCGATCGTACGCCGCCGATCGACGGTACGGGAGGGGACGCGCACACCGGTCACCGGACCGGGGGACCCCGGTCCGGGATGTGGACGCTCGCGGCCGCAGCCTGCCCGGACGGGCGCGGGCGGACTAGGATCGACAATTGGTGTCCCCTCCGCCATGGTCGCCGGTGCGCGGGGTACCCGGGGCGGGAGCCACCCGAGCAGCGATCGAGGTGAGGTCATGACCGGTACGACGCTCGACGACTACACCGACCGGTACGCGCGTCGAGTACGCGGAATGACCGCCTCCGAGATCCGAGCATTGTTCGCGGTGGCCAGTCGACCGGAGGTCGTCTCCCTCGCCGGCGGCGCTCCCTACATCGCCGCCCTGCCACTGGACGCGGTCGGCGAGATGCTCGGTCGGCTCGGCTCCGAGCACGGGGTCACCACCCTCCAGTACGGCATCGGCCAGGGCACCCTGGAACTGCGCGAGCGGATCTGCGAGGTGATGGCGCTCTCCGGCATCGACGCGAGCTGCGGTGCCTCCCCGGAGGACGTGGTGGTCACCGTCGGCGGTCAGCAGGCACTGGACCTGGTGGCGCGGCTCTTCCTCGATCCGGGTGACGTGGTGCTCGCCGAGGGGCCGACCTACGTCGGTGCCCTCGGAGTCTTCCAGGCCGCCCAGGCGCAGGTAGCGCACGTACCGATGGACGCCGACGGGCTGATTCCGGAGGCACTGGAGGCGGCCATCGCCGACCTGGCCCGCGCCGGTCGCCGGGTGAAGTTCCTCTACACGATCCCCACCTACCAGAACCCGACCGGCGTGACGCTGAGCGAGGAGCGCCGGGAGCGGGTCCTCGACATCTGCGAGCGCGCCGGTCTGCTGGTGGTCGAGGACGACCCGTACGGCCAGTTGGGGTTCGAGGGCGAGGCGCCGGCACCGCTGCGCGCCCGCCGCAGAGAGGGCGTCTTCTACCTCAGCACCTTCTCCAAGACCTTCGCCCCCGGCCTGCGGGTCGGCTGGATCCTGGCGCCACACGCCGTCCGCGACAAGCTGGTCATCGCCAGCGAGGCGCAGATCCTCTGCCCCAGCGGCTACGCCCAGGCCGCCGTATCGACCTACCTCGGCACAATGCCGTGGCGCGAGCAGCTCAAGGTCTACCGCGAGGTCTACCGGGAGCGCCGGGACGCCATGCTCGACGCGCTCGCCGATCTGATGCCCACCGGGACCAGCTGGACCAACCCCGCGGGCGGCCTCTTCGTCTGGGCCACCCTGCCCGACGGTTTGGACTCGAAGGCGATGATGCCGCGAGCGGTCGCCGCCCGGGTCGCCTACGTTCCCGGCACCGGCTTCTACGCCGACGGCTCCGGCACCGGCACCATGCGGCTCAATTTCAGCTTCCCGCCCCCGGAGCGGATCCGTGAGGGCGTCCGCCGGCTGGCCGGCGTGATGGAGCAGGAGATCGCCATGCGCCGCGTCTTCGGTGCCGTGGGTGGCGCCAGCGCACGTCGTGGCCGGGCCGGGTCCGACGCGCCGGGGCCCGACTTGGCATGATGCCGGCATGGGTACGACCGTTGCCGAGCACTCCCTCGTGACCGATTCCGCCGTCACGGCCGACCTGCGGGTGCTGGTGCTCGCCGGAGGGCTCTCCTACGAGCGGGACGTCTCCCTGCGCTCCGGCCGCCGGGTGCTCGACGCGCTGCGCGCCGTCGGGGTGGAGGCCGAGCTGCGGGACGCCGACGTGGCACTGCTGCCAGCGCTGGCCGCCGACCCGCCGGACGCCGTGGTGATCGCCCTGCACGGGGCCACCGGCGAGGATGGCTCGCTGCGCGGGGTGCTCGACCTCTGCGGCGTGCCGTACGTCGGCTGCGACGCCCGGGCCTCCCGGCTCGCCTGGGACAAGCCCTCGGCGAAGGCGGTCCTCCGCGAGGCCGGCATTCCCACCCCGGACTGGGTGGCCCTCCCGCACGACCGCTTCTCCGAGCTGGGCGCGGTGGCGGTACTGGACCGGATCGTCGACCGACTGGGCCTGCCGCTGATGGTCAAGCCGGCGCAGGGCGGATCCGGGCTGGGTGCCGCCGTGGTCCGGGACGACGCGTCGCTGCCGGCCGCCATGGTGGGCTGCTTCGCGTACGACTCGACCGCGCTGGTCGAGCGGTACGTGCCCGGGATGGACGTGGCCGTCTCCGTGGTTGACCTGGGCGACGGGCCGCAGGCCCTGCCGCCGGTGGAGATCGTGCCGCGCAACGGTGTGTACGACTACGCCGCCCGCTACACCGCCGGCCGGACCACCTGGCACGCCCCGGCACGACTGGAGCCCGATGTGGCCGCCCACGTTGCCGAGGTGGCCCTCGCGGCACACACCGCGCTCGGCCTCCGGGACCTCTCCCGGGTGGACGTGATCGTGGACGCCGCTGGCCAGCCGCACGTGCTGGAGGTCAACGTCTCGCCCGGGATGACCGAGACGTCGCTGCTGCCGCTCGCGGTGCAGGCGGCCCGTCTGGACTTCGGCCGGGTACTCGGCTCCCTGGTGGCGCGCGCCGTCGCCCGCGCCTGACCGCGCCCGTCTTCACCCGTTCTTCCTCCGCAAGGCCATGAGGTGGCGGGCCGGGGTTCGTCAGCGCCCGCCACCTTCACGATCACCGCGTACGCACGGCTTGCCGCGACCGCCGTAGTCGGCCCTCCCTAGTCGGCCCTCCCTAGTCGGCCCTCCCTAGTCGGCCCTCCCTAGTCGGCCCTCCGTCAGTCGGTGGTCACGGCTCCGGTGGTGCGGCTTCCGGTGGACGTGCCGCCACCGTTGGTAGAGGTGCCGGCCGTCCCGTCAGCGTCGGAACCGCGATTGGCCTGCCGCGGTGTGGCGGCTGGTGTCTCGTTTTCCAGCTCGCTGTGGGCTACCGTTCCGGCTCCGGCTCCGGCTCCGGCTGCTGAGTCTGCTTCCGTTCCGGCGGTGGGATCGCTTGCGGGTCGCGGCTCGTCATCGGTGGTGCCGGTCGGTGATCCGGGTCCGGCTCCGGAACCGGGGAGGTCGGCCTCGGAACCAGTTGCCGGTTCCGGGATCTCCTCGGCCGCCTCGATCACCGAGGCGGCCTCCTCCGCAGCCGCGGCGGCGTCAGCGGCGGCCGACTGGGCCAACAGGCTCGAGGGGGCCTGCCACTGGATACGGGGCGGCTCGGCCAGCGGTCGGCCGCCGAATTCGGCGAGCCACGCTGCGACGAGCGCCAGGTTCTCCCGCCACTGGGCCTCAGAGATCGGCGGCAGGATCGAATCCCACAGCGACAGGAAGGTGCCGCGCAGCTGGAGTCGGCCGTACGGCCGGGCGAGGAACCACATGTGCAGGTGGGCCGAGCCGTCGCCCCACCGGTTGACGTGCACCCGGGCCACCCCGTCCAACGACCGGATGGCCCGCTCCAGCCGTACCGTCATCACGCCGAGTTCGGCGGCGAGCAGATTCGGCAGGTCGCCCAGGTCGAGATGGGACCGGGATTCGAGGATGAGCACCATGGGCAGCCCGGTGGGACGGTCCATGGCGCGGACCCGCCACCGCTCACCGACCCAGATGTAGGCGTCCTCGGGGGCGTTGCACGCGGTGCATTCCCGGAGGCCCTCGCCCTTGCGAGGCGGTTCGACCGGGACCGGATCATCGAGCTGCTTGACGCGGAGGTCGCCCTCGAAGGGAAACGAGGGCCACTGGGTGAAGTCCGGGACTGAGGGAGGGGTGTCGTGCACGACGCTGACCCTAACCGAGTCCGGCACCGCTGTCCCTACCCGTTCCACAGGTCCGCGCCGTCCGGTGCAACGTTGTCCGTCGATCGCTCCGCCCTCCAACGACGTACTGGCGGTGCGATATCCACAGGCTGGCGAGATCCCGAACACGGCCCGTCATCCACAGGTCAGCCCCCTGTTTCACGCTGGGTTTCACGTGAAACAGGGGGTGCCTGTGGAAAACCGCTGTGGATAACTTTTCGGCCCGTCGCTCGTTCATCGCGCGGCACGCCGTAGGCCTGCGGCGTGCCGAGCCCGTGGGCCTGGCCGTCGCCGTTCGGGCGGTGCGACGCCGGGGTTGATTCCTCCACCACTCGTCGCCGGCCGCTGCCTGCCGCCACCCTCAGGTCGACCCGACTCGGCGCCTGCCGCCTACCGTCGACCGCCTGTCCTGCCCCTGCCGAAGCGCTCCGGGCGCGAGCCTCAGTCGACGCCGTGGACGGCAGTCGTCCTCGGCCGGTGGGTGAGAGTCGACCTCGGGCCGATGGACGCCCAGCCGACTCCGGCCAGAGGGCGGCAGCCATTCCCGGCCGGATGAAGGCACCCTGACCTAAGGCCGCGCCGCTGTCCGAGGTGCTGGCCGCCGCCCCACCGGCCGGGACGAGCGCGGGCGCGCGGCCTCAAGTGCCAGAACCACTGCCGCAGATTGCGCACTGGTAACAGCCAGCCCTGCCCCAGAACGTCGCACGGGGTCGGAGCGGGAAACTCAACGGTCGCGATTCGCGTGGCGGGCGCTGCCGCTGCGGCCAGTCGGAGTCAACTCGCGCCCTCTCACCCTCCAGCCGGGAATGGCGCGCACCCATCGGCCAAGGTCGGCTCCCACTCTCCGGCCGAGGAGGCTCTCGCCCTCCGACCGGAGTCGGCGCTCACCCACAGGCCGGAGTCGATCCTCACCCACCAGCCGAAGGCGGCACTCATTCACCCGGCCGAAGTCGGCACGCACCCACCGGCCGGAGGTGGCACACTCACCCACCGGCCGAAGTCGGCACTCACCCATCGGGCGAATTCGGCACTCCTCCGTGGGGCGAGGAGGGCTATCGCCCTCTGGCCGGAGTCGGTTCTCGCCCTCTCACCCTTCGGCCGGGGATGACGACGCTTACCTTCGAGGGCGGCCGGCGTGAGAACACCCGTGGCGACCATGGGCGCTCGCCAGATCGAGCAACGCCGGGTTCGGGTGCGCCGCTGCCGGCGCCGGCCCTTGGAGGCCCCTGCTGCCGGCAGTCGGCCCGGTGCCACCGTGGGGTCGGCGGATCAAGGAAAGAGCCTCCAGGACGCCACCGAGTGCCTTCCCGGCCGTGGCGCGCGGGAGGCTCGCGGCCCGGCGGCTGTTCGCTGGTCTACTCCTACGGCCGCATGGGAAACGGCTGGCGCGCAACGAGCGGCGTCGAATTGAGTATCGCGACCACTTCGGCTCGCGGTAGGTGCGCGCGGACCGGCCCGCGCTGCCGCCCGAGTCAGCGGGAGGCCGAGGCCCGCCGAGCCGCGTTTCACGTGAAACCGAACGATGGCGGCAACGGAAAAGGCCGCGCTCCCCGGGCGGGGAGCGCGGCCTTTTCGCAGGAGGAGAAGCTCAATCCCCGGACTCCTCCTGTGGCACTCCGATGATGCCGACGATCCGCTCCAGGTCGTCCACGGTCGCGAACTCGATCGTGATCTTTCCCTTGCTCCGCCCGATGTCCACCTTCACCCGGGTGTCGAAACGGTCGGACAGCCGATCGGCCAGATCCGTCAGGGCCGGCGCGTGCGGCTTCGGTCGACGCTTCGCGGCCGCGCTCTTCGCCGGGCCGTCGTTCAGCGCCAGGGCCACGATCTCCTCGGTCGCCCGGACGGACAGTCCCTCGGCCACGATCCGCAGCGCCAACTGCTCCTGCGCCTCGGCCTCGTCGAGGCTCAGCAGCGCACGGGCGTGGCCGGCCGACAGGACACCGGCGGCGACCCGGCGTTGCACCTGGGCGGGGAGGTTCAGCAGCCGGATGGTGTTGGAAATCTGCGGCCGGCTCCGGCCGATCCGCCGTGCCAGCTCCTCGTGGGTGGCCCCGAACTCCTCCAGCAGCTGCTGGTACGCGGCCGCCTCTTCGAGCGGGTTGAGATTGGCCCGGTGGATGTTCTCCAGGAGTGCGTCGCGCAGCATGGCGTCATCGCGGGTGTCCCGGACGATGGCGGGAATGCTCTCCCGACCGACCGCCTGAGCGGCCCGCCAACGCCGCTCGCCCATCACCAGCTCGTACTTCTCGTCGTCGAGCTGGCGCACCACGATGGGCTGGAGGAACCCGACCTCCTGGATGGAGGTCTTCAACTCCTCCAGTGCGTCCTCGTCGAAGACCTGGCGGGGCTGCTTCGGGTTCGGCACGATCGCGTCGACCGGGATCTCGGCGAACCGGGCGCCCGGCACCGGGCTGAGCGTAGATTCCGGCGGCGGCGGCGGCGCAGCAGCGGCCACCGTCGGTGCGCCGGCGACAGCCTCCGTGCCCGCGGCCTCGCTCTCCGGCTCGGCCGTCAAGGTGCCGGTGCCCGACACCGGCCCGGTCGGGATGAGCGCCCCCAGGCCCCGACCCAGACCGCCCCGAGGACGGTTCTTCATGCCACGCCTCCCAGCGACTCGTCCGCACTACGCATTCCGGCTCACCGGCTCCATGACGCCCCGCTCGGCGATCTCCTGGGCGGCCTCGAAGTAACTCGTGGCACCCCGCGATCCGGGATCGTAGGTCATCACCGACTGGCCGTAGCTCGGCGCCTCGGAGACCCGGACGTTGCGGGGGATGACCGCCTGGAGGACCTTGTCGCCGAAGTGGTTCCGGACGTCCTGCTCGACCGCGTCCGCCAGCCGGGTACGGCGGTCGTACATGGTCAGCAGGATGGTGGAGACCTCGAGCTTGGGGTTGAGGTGCTGCCGGACCAGGTTGATGTTGTTGATCAGCTGGTTCAGCCCCTCCAGGGCGTAGTACTCGCACTGAATGGGGATCAGCACCTCCTGCGCGGCGACCAACGCGTTGACCGTCAGCAGGCCGAGCGAGGGCGGGCAGTCGATGAAGACGTAGTCGAAGTGCCCCGGGTACGCGGCGATGGCGCGATCGAGGCGCGACTCCCGTGCCACCACGGACACGAGCTCGATCTCCGCACCAGCCAGGTCGATCGTGGCCGGTACGCACCAGAGGTTCGGGATGCCCTCCACCGCCTGCGCCACCTCCGCCAGCGGGACGCTGTTGATCAGGCAGTCGTAGACGTCCGGCACCCCCGTGTGGTGCGGAACGTTGAGCCCGGTCGAGGCGTTGCCCTGCGGGTCGAGGTCCACCACGAGCACCCGGTTGCCGTGCAGGGCGAGCGCCACCGCCAGGTTCACGGTGGTCGTGGTCTTCCCCACGCCGCCCTTCTGGTTCGCGACGCACATGACCCGGGTCCGCTCGGGTCGAGGCATGGTCACCTCGCCGCTGGGATTCAGGATCTGCACGGCGCGCATCGCCTCCATAGCCAAGGGTGGGTCATCCTCTTCGCGCGTCGGGGTTTCACGTGAAACGTACGTGGGATCGGTCATGGCGGTCGCCGGCGACTCGGCCGACGGCGTCGGGGCATCCACGACGGCGTCGCGGACCGCCGCCGGAGTCGGTTGGTGCGGCACCGCCGGCTCGAAGCGGACGCTGGCCGCCGAGTTGCCGCGTCGGGCCGGCGCGGGTCGCACCTCGGCGGCGTTGCCCGGACGGGCCGAGCCGTCCGACGCGCGGCGTGCCGTCGCCGGCTCGGGCGTCTCCGCTCGCGCCGGCTGCCCGGGAGGCGGATCACGTCGGACCATCGGATCACCGCCGGGGGCCGACGGCCCGGACGGACCGCCGGGCGACCAGCTCGGGTAGTCGGTTTCACGTGAAACCGGGTCGCTGGTTGACCCGGTCACGCGTGGATCGTCGTACCTGCCGTCGTCATGCACCTGTCATCCCTGCCCGCTTCGGATGGTCGGTCCGCACCCGGTCAACTGGCCGCACCCGCGCTCGCACCCCGGAGCGTACGGCCCCTCGGGAGCGATCGGAGCCCCGTGTTCGCATCGCCGCCCGCTCCACACTATCGACGCGCGGTCAGCCTACGGCGGACGGGCGCGGCCGGTCCACGTCGGGTTCTCATCCCCTCGTTCCATCCGCACCGGTTCAACGAGGCAACCCACCGGCCGGACGCCGTTACCCCGCCACGAACGGCGGATCGGACGCCCCGGGAGGGGGATTCCGTCAGCGACGGCGGGGCCGCCCACCCCGGGACCGTTTGCTGGCCGCCGGACGGGCCGGACCGACCATCCGCTCGCGCACGATCTCGACCACCGTGGCGGGCGGGTCGATCACCCCAACTCCGCACAGGTGCACGGTCGGCTCGCCGCCGCCGAGCCGGGTGACCACCTCGGCGTGCTCGCTGATCTCCTCGGCGGCAGACGCGCCCTTGAGCGCCACCAGCCGCCCGCCTCGTACGGCCAGCGGCAGGCTCCAGGCTGCGAGTCGGTCCAGCGGGGCGACCGCACGCGCGGTCACCACGTCCCCGCTGATCGGTTCACGCCCGGTCGCTCCACTGGCCGCCTCGTCGGCCCGGCCGCGGAACACCCGGACGGACCGGGTCAGCCCCAGTCGCTCGACCACCTCGATCAGGAATGAGGTTCGTCGGGCCAGCGGCTCGATCAGTGTCACCGTCAGGTCGGGACGGGCGATTGCCAGGACCAGGCCGGGCAGTCCGGCACCGGAGCCGACGTCGAGCACGGTCGCGTCGGTCGGGATCCGTTCCGCGACGGCGGCGCAGTTGAGCAGGTGCCGATCCCAGATGCGGGGCGCCTCACGGGGGCCGATCAGCCCACGGACCACGCCGTCGGTGGCCAGCAGTTCGGCGTACGCCGCGGCCACGTCGAGCCGGTCACCGAACAGGGTGGCCGCGGCCGGGGCCAGATCGGGCGGCAGCGCCGCGTCGGCCGGCGACGGTGGGGACTGGGTCGGATCTTCGGGCCGGACAGCGGACGGCCCGGGCGGCGTGCCGCCCGGGCCGGTCGCGGCGCCAGCCGTGGTGTCGTCGTGGGTCACCCGGTCAGTCCGCCGGCCGGACGATGATGCGCCGGTTCGGCTCGACGCCCTCGGACTCGCTGGCCACTCCGGACATGGCGTTAACCACGTCGTGGACGCACTTGCGCTCGAACGCGGACATCGCCTCCAGCCGGACCGGCTCGCCGTACTCCTTGACCTTCTCCACCGCGTTCTTGGCGACCGCGGCGAGTTCCTTGCGGCGGTTCGCCCGGTAGCCGCCGACGTCGAGCAGCAGGCGGCTCGGCGTCCCGGTCTGGCGGAAGACCGCGAGTCGGGCCAGCTCCTGGAGTGCCTCCAGGGTGGCGCCGCGCTGCCCGACGAGGTTCTGCAGCTGAGCGCCGACCACCTCGACGACCGGACGGCCACCGGCGACCAGCTCGTCGATGTCGCCGTCGTAGTCGAGGATGTCGAGCAGCCCCTCGACGTAGTCGGCCGCGATCTCGCTCTGCCGGAACAGGTCGCCCTCGCTCGCGGGCTTCTTCTCCCGGCCGCCGGCCGCAGCTTCGGTAGCGGTGCCGTCGTCCTCGGTCTCGTCGTCCTCGGTCTCGTCGTCCTCGATGTCGCTGTCGCCGTCCACCGCGAGCTTGACGGTCTCCTCCTCGTCCAGGGACTGGTCAGCGCGGGGGATGCTGGTGTCGGTCACGGTCTCATCTCCGTACTCGCTCGGCCGGACCGTCGGGTCCGCTGGTTTCCCGCGGGCCGGCGGGAGGTCGCCGGTGCCCACGGGCACGTCTGTACGGGCAGTGTCGCCCGTGGCCGCGTCACGCGCGGTGGGTTCCGGCCCGGCGCCGGCCTAACGGCGGCTGCACGGAGTCGGAACGGGCCGTCGTCGGTTGCCCGACGACGGCCCGGGCGAGCTAGCCCTGCCGCTTGGCGGGACGGCTCTTCTTCGGGTTCATCGGCTTCGCACCGGGCTTCGGGGCAGCCACCTTCGGGGCGGTCGCCTTGACCGGCGCCTGCGGGGCGGTCTTGCCGCGGCCGAAGAGGCCGCCCGACTTGGCGGGCTGTACCGGGTTGCGGCTGGCAGCGGTGCTGGCGGCCTTGGTGGCGGTCACCGGCGGCGGGAACTTGCGCAGCACCCACTGCTGCTGCCCGAGAGTGAAGAGGTTGTTGGTGACCCAGTAGATGATCACGCCGATCGGGAAGATCGCACCGGAGATCAGCAGCGACAGCGGGATGCCGTAGAGCATCAGGCGCTGGATCATCCGCTGCTGCGGGTCCTCGGCCCAGCCGGTCTTGAGGATCATCTGACGGCTGGTGAGGTAGGTGGTGGCCATCATCAGCAGCACCAGCACACCGGCAATGATCTTCACGGTGGTGCCGTTGGCGCCGAGGCGGGCCAGCTCGTCGGCGGTGGAGCCGAACTTGCCGGCGATCGGGGCGGTGAAGAGCTTCGCCTGCGAGGCGCTCTCGAACTGGTCGACGGTCCAGCCGTAGAGGGTCTTGCTCTGCTTGGCCGGGTCGAGCCGACGCAGCACGTGGAAGAGGCCGAGGAAGACCGGGATCTGGAGGAACATCGGAAGGCAGCCCATGAGCGGGTTGGCCTTTTCCTTCCGGTAGAGCTCCATCATCTCTTTCTGGAGCGTCTCCCGGTCACCCTTGTGCTTCTCCTGGAGCTCCTTGACCTTGGGCTGGAGCGCCTGCATCGCCCGCTGCGACTTGATCTGCTTGACGAAGACCGGGAAGAGGATCACGCGGACGGTGACCACCAGGAACACGATGGCCAGAATCCAGGCGAAGTTGGTGCCGATCACCGCGTTGACCGGCACCCCGATGGCGTCCCAGGCGGAGTGCCAGGTCAGCAGGATCCACGAAATCGCGTAGTAGATCCAGTCGAGACTCAATTCGGAGCTCCAGTCACATCGGCACGGCGGCGACCGCCCGGCTCCGGTACCGGGTCATGTCCACCAGGGTGGAAGGGGTGGCAGCGCAACAGCCGCCGGACCGCCAGCGCGGCTCCCCGTAGCGCGCCGTGCCGGGCCACCGCCTCCTGGGCGTACGCACTGCACGACGGGTAGAACCGACAGCGGGCCGGCAGTGCCGGACTTATCCACCGACGGTACGCGATGATGGGCGCCGTCAGCACCCTGGCACCGGTCGAGGTCGGGCGCGGGATGCCGGGCCCGGCGCTCATCGGGACCGCCGCCCGCGCGGTGCCCGGGCACCCGCGATCGCGGCCTCCAAGTCGGCGCCGAGACGCGGGTACGACGCCTCGGCCGCTGCCGGCAGGGCCCGGACGACCAGCGTGCTGCCGGCGGGCAGTTCGGGCAACCGCTCCCGGACCAGCGCCCGGAGCCGTCGCTTGACCCGGTTGCGGACGACCGCGTTGCCCACGGCCTTGGACACGACGAAGCCGGCGCGGGCCGGTACGGAGGACTGCTCCGCATCGGTGTCCCGCGCCGGCTCCGGCGAGGTCGATGTCGTGGGGTCCGGGGTCACCGGCACGGTCAGGTGGACCACGACGGCACCCCGTCCGGCCCGTCGGCCACCGCGGACCGCTGCGGCGAAGTCAGTGCTGCGCCGCAGTCGTTGCGCGGCCGTCAGCACGACTGCCCCCGGACCGGACCCGGTCGGCCTCAGGCCGACAGGGTGGTGCGACCCTTGGAGCGACGGCTCGAGAGGATGGCACGGCCGGCACGGGTGCGCATGCGCAGCCGGAAGCCGTGGGTCTTCGCGCGCCGGCGGTTGTTCGGCTGGTAGGTGCGCTTGCTCACGTCAGGCTCTCCGTTTTCGTACGCGCCCCGCGCGACGGGATCGCCGGGGTCGTGTGGTGGTCCAGGCCACCTCGGCGGTGGCCCCCGATCGGTGCTGCCCGGCGGAGCGGAACCTCGGCTAGGCGGGGATGCGACCGCAGGCAGCAAGCACTCATCACCCTAGCAGAGGGCGAGAGAGCAGCCGCTCCAGCCTACGCAGGGGTGCAATGACCGTCAAACACCTCCACCGAGGCGGACAGGAGGACGCGCCCGGACCGAAGGGGCGGTTTTCACTGATGCCGAGAAGGAGTTGCCCGCGTCGCCGGTTGATGGCGCAGGGACAACGCTGTTACCGTGCCCGATTGCGGTGAGCGTCGGAGGGTCCGGTCGCCGCGCGAGGCAAGACCGGACAAGGTAGTGAGTCGTTCGGCACGGTGAACCCGCTTCAGCGCCCGTTCAGGCAGGGGCAGGTCCGACCCGCATCCGGCGGGCGGCCACAATCGGTCGGTACACAGGCTGTGGATAACTTGTGGACGACCACTGGTCGGCCGTCCGGGTGATGTTCCACCCGCGTACGCGGCGGGCCCGGAAAGGCCAGCCGGCAGACAGCCGCGGCCGGGAGCAGAGGCGAGGGGGTGGCACGACGGTGGCCGGTACGACCGACCTTGCCGCGGTGTGGACGGCGACGACCGACGAGCTCGCCGACGAGATCATCTCCGCCCAGCAGCGTGCCTACCTGCGGCTGACCCGGCTGCGGGCGATCGTCGAGGACACCGCGCTGCTCTCCGTCCCGGACGCGTTCACCCGGGACGTGATCGAGTCGCGCCTGCGTCCGGCGATCACCGAGGCGCTCACCCGCCGACTCGGCCGGCCGATCCAGGTGGCGGTCACCGTGCGGGTGGCCGACGACCCCGCCGGCCGCCCCGCGGGAACGGTCTACCGCAGCGCCCCGGAGCCGGGGCCGGTCGACGTCGCGGGTGGGCCGGCTGGGCTGCTCGACGACGACCCCGACGGCTTCGGCCGGCAGCAACCCCGCGAGGCGGTCATTCCCGAGCAGCCGCATCCGCAGCGAGCGCCGGAACCCGGCCCACCCCCGGCACCGGCCGGCCCGCCGCCGGCACCGAGCGTCGAGGACCACCGGCCGGGTCTGATCCCGAGCAGCAGGGACGGGCAGGAGGCGCTGTTCAGCGCCGCGTTCGTGGAACCGCTGCGGGCGCCCCGACCCGGGCCGGACCGGCGCGGCTTCGACGAGCAGGCCGCTCGGCTGGACCCGCCGGGCCCGGACACCCGCCCCTACGAGCCGCGCTACCGCGAGGACGCCGCGTCGCCCCGCGACCAGCACGTGATCCGGGCGCTGCCGCGCGACGGCGGTACGGACAGCGGGCCGGGCCGCGGCGGCGCGGATCACCGCCCGGGGGGCCGCGACGACCGTCGACTGCCCGGTGCGGACGGCGGCGGGAACCGGCTCAACCCGAAGTACATGTTCGAGACGTTCGTCATCGGCTCGTCGAACCGGTTCGCGCACGCCGCGAGCGTCGCGGTGGCCGAGTCGCCGGCGAAGGCGTACAACCCGCTGTTCATCTACGGCAGCTCGGGGCTGGGAAAGACCCACCTGCTGCACGCGATCGGGCACTACGCCACGACGCTCGGCAACGCCCGGTCGGTGCGGTACGTCTCGACCGAGGAGTTCACCAACGACTTCATCAACTCGCTCCGGGACGACAAGACCCAGGCGTTCCAGCGGCGCTACCGCGACGTCGACATCCTGCTGATCGACGACATCCAGTTCCTGGAGAACCGCGAGCGCACCCAGGAGGAGTTCTTCCACACCTTCAACACCCTGCACAACGCCAACAAGCAGATCGTGATCACCTCCGACCGGTCCCCGCGCCAGCTCGCCACGCTGGAGGACCGGATGCGGACGCGGTTCGAGTGGGGGCTGCTGGCCGACATCCAGCCGCCGGACCTGGAAACCCGCATCGCGATCCTGCAGAAGAAGGCGGCGCAGGAGCGGATGTACGCCCCGCCGGACGTGCTGGAGTTCATCGCCTCCCGGGTGTCGAACTCGATCCGGGAACTCGAGGGGGCGCTGATCCGGGTCACGGCGTTCGCGAGCCTGACCCGCTCGACGGTCGAGCTGTCGCTGGCGGAGGAGGTCCTGCGGGACTTCATGCCGGACGGCGGCGGGCCGGAAATCACCGCGGACCAGATCATGGTCTCCACCGCCGACTACTTCGGGGTGAGCCTCGAGGACCTGCGGGGGCACTCCCGGTCCCGGGTGCTGGTCAACGCCCGCCAGGTGGCCATGTACCTCTGCCGGGAGCTGACCGACCTGTCGCTGCCCCGGATCGGGCAGGCGTTCGGCGGTCGCGACCACACCACGGTCATGCACGCCGACCGCAAGATCCGCCAGCAGATGGCGGAGCGGCGCTCGCTCTACAACCAGATCGCCGAGCTGACCAACCGCATCAAGCAGAACACCTGAGGGGTACGCGGCCCACGCCCCCTTCCGAGCACGCCCGACCGGACGACCGGTCGGGCGTTCTTCGTTCCCGGTGAGCCTCCGGCTTGACCCTCGACATGGTGCAGGCCACAGGATCGACGCCGTGTCCGTCCCCAGCGTGGATCGTTGTCCACATCTCGTTGTCCACCGTCGGTGGATAACTACGGTCCGTCCGCCGCCGGTTACCCACAGGCTGTGGAGAAACCCTGGGGACAACGCTGTGGACGGCTGGGGACAACCCGTACGTTGTCCACCGGTGAGGGCGGGCCTGTGCACCGCCTGTTGAAGGTTCTGGGGACAAGCCCAATGATGATCTTCTCGGTCGTCCACAGGGATGGGGAGAAAGTCGGTGGATTACCGGTGGACAACCGGTGGACAACGGTGGACAACCAGCCGCCACGTCCGGGCTGTGGATCGCCGGCCAAGTTAGGCCCCCGGTTCTCCACAGCCAACCCACCGGTGGATAACCTGTCTGACCTGCGCGAACCCGAGTTCTCCACAGTTTGCACAGGTGCGATGAAGACTATGAGTTATCTCTTCTAAGAAAACAAAAACCAATCATCAGCGTTGGGCTTTCTGTGGATCGGGCCGGACGCTGCCGGATCAGCCGTCAGCACCGACACGATCCATGGGGTCGGGCGCACAGCCGATGCCTACGCGCCCTAAGGTGCGATGGGTACCCGCACGGTCGGGCGGGACGGTAGGCAGCGGTCGGCATGAGAGAGTTGTCGCTGACGTCGACGCGGAGGCATTGATGAAGTTCCGAGTAGAGCGCGACGCGCTCGCTGAGGCCGTGGCCTGGACCGCGAAGAGCCTGCCCAACCGGCCATCCGTACCGGTGCTGGCCGGCGTGATGCTCCGCGTCACCGACGGCAACCTGCGGGTCTCCGGGTTCGACTACGAGGTCTCCAGCCAGGTCACCGTCGAGGTGCAGGGCGACGCCGACGGCGCCGCGCTGGTCTCCGGCCGGCTGCTCGCCGAGATCACCAAGGCGCTGCCGGCCAAGCCGGTCGACATCGCCGCGGTCGGCGCCCACCTCGAGCTGGTCTGCGGCAGCGCGCGGTTCACCCTGCCCACCATGCCGGTGGAGGACTACCCCGCGCTGCCCGAGATGCCGCAGAGCGCCGGCACGGTCGACGCCGCCGCGTTCGCCACCGCGGTCGCCCAGGTCGCCATCGCCGCGGGCCGCGACGAGACGCTGCCGATGATGACCGGGGTACGGATCGAGCTCTCCGGCAGCACCCTGTCGATGCTCGCCACCGACCGCTACCGGTTGGCGCTGCGCGAGATCCAGTGGCGCCCGGACGACCCCGACGTGAGCATCAACGCCCTCGTCCCGGCCCGCACCCTCAACGACACCGCCAAGGCCCTCGGTCCGATCGGCGGCGAGGTCACCCTGGCCCTCGCCCAGGGCGCGGCGGGCGAGGGGATGGTCGGTCTCGCCGGCGGCACCCGCCGCACCACCAGCCGGCTGCTCGACGGCGCCAACTACCCACCGGTGCGCTCGCTCTTCCCGGCCACCCACAACGCCGAGGCACGGGTGTCGGTCAGCACCCTGATCGAGGTGGTCAAGCGCGTCGCCCTGGTCGCCGAACGGACCACCCCGGTGCTGCTGAGCTTCAGCGCCGACGGGCTGGTGGTCGAGGCCGGCGGCTCCGAGGAGGCGCGGGCCAGCGAGGCGATGGAGGCCGCCTTCACCGGTGACGCGCTGACCATCGGCTTCAACCCGCAGTACCTCATCGACGGCCTGGCCAACCTGGGCACCCAGACCGCCATGCTCTCGTTCGTCGACGCCTTCAAGCCCGCGGTGATTTCGCCCGCCGGCGAGGATGGCGAGGTCATCCCGGGGTACCGGTACCTCATCATGCCGATCCGCGTGTCCCGCTGATCGCGCCTCAGAAACCCCAGCACGGAGGTAGGAACAGATGCAGCTCGGCCTGGTAGGACTCGGCCGGATGGGCGGCAACATGCGCGAGCGGTTGCGCGCCGCCGGCCACGAGGTGGTCGGCTTCGACCACAACGCGCAGCTGAGCGACGTCGCGACCCTCGGGGATCTGGCGGAGAAGCTCGAGTCGCCGCGTGCGGTCTGGGTGATGGTCCCGGCCGGCGTCACCGACGCGACGATCGACGAGCTCGCCGGCGTGCTCGGCGAGGGCGACATCATCATCGATGGCGGCAACTCGCGGTTCAGCGACGACGCTCCGCGCGCCGAGCGACTGGCCGAGCGCGGCATCGGCTACCTCGACGTCGGCGTCTCCGGCGGCGTCTGGGGCCGGCAGAACGGCTACGCGCTGATGGTCGGCGGCGCCGAGGAGCACGTCGAGCGCCTGATGCCGATCTTCAACGCGCTCAAGCCGGAGGGCGAGTTCGGCTTCGTGCACGCCGGCCCGGTCGGCGCCGGGCACTACGCCAAGATGGTGCACAACGGCATCGAGTACGGCCTGATGCACGCCTACGCCGAGGGCTACGAGCTGCTGGCCGCCTCCGAGCTGGTCACCAACGTGCCGGGCGTGTTCAAGTCCTGGCGCGAGGGCACCGTGGTCCGCTCCTGGCTGCTGGATCTGCTGGACCTGGCCCTCGACGAGGACCCGGAGCTGGCCGAGCTGAGCGGCTACACCGAGGACACCGGCGAGGGCCGGTGGACGGTCGATGAGGCGGTCCGGCTGGCCGTACCGCTGAACGTCATCACCGCCTCGCTGTTCGCCCGCTTCGCGTCGCGGCAGGACGACTCGCCCGCCATGAAGGCCGTCGCCGCGCTGCGCCAGCAGTTCGGCGGTCACGCCGTCCACAAGCGCTGAGCGGTATCCACAGCCTGTGTACGTCCAGCGGCTGGAACTGGTCGACTTCCGTTCGTACGAGCGGGTCGGCGTCGACCTCCAGCCGGGGGCGAACGTCCTGATCGGCGCCAACGGCGTCGGCAAGACGAACCTCGTCGAGGCGCTGGGTTACGTGGCGACCCTGGACTCGCACCGGGTCGCCACGGACGCGCCGCTGGTCCGGATGGGCGCCACCTCGGCGGTGATCCGCTGCGCGGTGGTGCACGAGGGCCGGGAGCTCCTCGTGGGGCTGGAGATCGTGCCCGGTAAGGCCAACCGGGCCCGGCTGGGCCGCTCGCCGGCGCGGCGGGCCCGGGACGTCCTCGGCGCGCTGCGGCTGGTGCTCTTCGCACCGGAGGACCTGGAGCTGGTTCGGGGTGACCCGGCGGAACGCCGCCGCTACCTCGACGACCTGCTGGTCAACCGGCAGCCCCGGTACGCCGGTGTGCGGGCCGACTACGAGCGGGTGGTCAAGCAGCGCAACGCGCTGCTGCGGACGGCGTACCTGGCCCGCAAGACCGGTGGCTCCCGCGGCGGCGACCTGGGCACCCTGGCCGTCTGGGACACCCACCTGGCTCAGCACGGCGCGGAGCTGCTCGCGGGCCGGCTGGAGCTGGTCGCCGCGCTGACCCCGCACGTCGCCAAGGCGTACGACGCGGTGGCCGCCGGGCGCGGTGCGGCGGGCATCGCCTACCGGCCCTCGATCGAGCTGGCCGAGCCGACCACCGATCGGGCCGAGCTGGCCGCGGCGTTGACCGCCGCCCTGGCCGCGTCCCGCACCGCGGAGATCGAACGCGGCACCACCCTGGTCGGCCCGCACCGCGACGAGCTGGCGCTGACCCTGGGCCCGCTGCCCGCCAAGGGATACGCCAGCCACGGCGAGTCCTGGTCGTTCGCGCTCGCGCTGCGGCTGGCCGGGTACGACCTGCTGCGCGCCGACGGCATCGAGCCGGTGCTGGTGCTCGACGACGTCTTCGCGGAGCTGGACACCGGGCGCCGGGAGCGGTTGGCCGAGCTGGTTGGCGGGGCGAGCCAACTGCTGGTCACGTGCGCGGTGGACGACGACGTGCCAGCCGCCCTGCGCGGTTCGCGCTACCAGGTGGGCGAGGGGACGGTGCGTCGTGTCGGATGAACCGCAGCGGCCGAAACGGCCGGCCGGAGACGGTGCGAGCAAGCCCGCAGCCGGTGCCAGCACGGGTGGCGAGGGCGCCGGGCAGGAGGCCGTCGCGGGGCCCGAGCTGGCCCGGGCGGTGCTCGACGCCGCCCTGGCCCGCCGGCAGGCGGCGGCGCGCACCCGGCGTACCTCGGCGGGCGGCGGAAGTGGCGACGGCGCCGGCGGTTCGCAGCGGCGGCTGCGTGGCTACTCCGGCCCGGGGCCTGACCCGCGCGATCCGCAGCCGCTCGGTGCGGTGCTGAACCGGCTGATGAAGGCCCGTGGTTGGCAGCAGCCGGCGGCCGAGGCGACGGTCTTCGGCGCCTGGGAGCGGGTGGTGGGCGCGGAGGTGGCCCAGCACAGCCGTCCGGTCAAGCTGGAGGACGGCGAGCTGACCGTGGAGGCCCGCTCGACCGCCTGGGCCACCCAGCTGCGGCTGCTCGCCGGGTCGCTGCTGCAGCAGATCGGCCGCGAGGTCGGTCACAACGTGGTGCGCAAGCTGCACATCCACGGTCCGGCCGCGCCGTCGTGGTCGAAGGGGCCGCGCCGGGTGCGTGGCCGGGGCCCGCGGGACACCTACGGCTGACGGTCAACGGCCGGCGCGGCGCGCCTCCCGCTCGGCGCGCTTCCGTTCGCGCTGCTCAAGGCTCCACTGCTTGCGCCGCTCCAGGTCCTGCTTCCACCCCTCCCGGGCGTGGGTCGAGCCGCCCTGCACCGCGCCCTGCACCTCGGGAGGGCCTGCCAGGTTGCGGAACGCCCAGGCCATGAGTCGGCCGCCCTCACCGGGGCTTTTGGTGGTCGGCTTCTCGTCACTCATCGCCTCGCCTCTCCCGCACTGGCGGTTGGTGTGCAAAGAATTGGTACACCAATCATTGGTACGCTCGCAACACGCACAGGGAGGTCGACATTGTCCGAACAGCTCGGCGGGGATCCCCTCGCGCTGGAGCAGCAGGTGTGCTTCGCGCTCTCCGTGGCGGCGCGCAGTGTCGTCGCCGTCTACCGTCCGCTGTTGGAGCCGATGGGGCTGACTCATCCGCAGTACCTGGTCATGCTGGCGCTCTGGCAGCACGCGCCGTTGTCCGGCCGCGATCTCAGCCGCCTGTTGCAGCTCGACCCCGGCACGCTTTCGCCGCTGCTCAAGCGGTTGGAGGCCGCCGGCTACCTGCTCCGCGAGCGCGACGCCGCCGACGAGCGGAGCCTCGCGGTCACCCTCACGGCGAGCGGGACGGCCCTGCGCGCCCGCGCCGAGCAGATCCCGGCCGCGATCGTGCGGCGGCTCGGGCTGCCGGTGGAGGACCTGCAGCACCTGCACACCGTGCTGACCCGGGTGATCGCGGCAGCCAACCGGCCCGACGCGGGCCCGGCCCACCTGGCCGGATCGGCCACCGACCGGCCGCCCGGCCTCGACGACGTGCCCGGTCAGGCGTCGGCGTAGACGGCGAAGCCGCGGTCGGCGCAGCGCCGGTAGAAGGCGGCCAGCACGCCCAGCTCGGGGCAGGTGAAGTTCCACTGCGGCGGATCGCCGCTTTCGTCGCGCAGTGCGTCCAGTCGGCTGTCCAGCCAGCGCAACTGCTGCTCGGCGAGCCGGCCGTCGGCCATCAGCGACCGCAGCACCGTGCCCACCGACTCGAAGGTCACCGCCTCGCCGTACGAGCGGTGTCCGGCCACGAACCGCTCGATGCCGCCGGCGATCCAGGCGCAGCCGTCCGGGTCGATCACCGGGTCCTCGTCCTCCGCCGCAGCGTCTGTGGCGTAGAGCACACCCTCCAGGCCGAGCAGCAGGTCGACCAGCTCGGTGTACGCGGTGGCCCGGACCGTGCCGGTCTTCGCGATCAACTCGGCCAGCGCTGCGGTCGGCGCGGAGATCCGCGGCAGGTCGACGATCTCGCCGAAGTCGACGAACTCGGCCGGCGCGACCGGATCGTAGAAGCGGCCGGTCCGCGGCCAGTGCACCGCGACGTTGTCCAGCCCCATCTCGCGTCACCTCTTAAGAGCACGTGTCGGTTAGATCGGGTCGATCGTCCGGTTCCGGCCGACAAAGATCAAGCCCGCCGCCGGGGCGCCGCAAACGTACGGCACTCCCGGCCCGACGGCGACCCCCGACCCGCCCGAGCGCGGGTCGACCCGTCGGGCGGTGCCGCGTCCGAACACAGCCTGGCGTGTGGGGGGAGTCGCGGGCAGCGGGGTTCTGCCGGCTATGGAGTTCTCAGCCGCCCCGCGAGGGTGCCGAGTGGTGGTTCTGTCCCCCGCGCACAGTAGTATTGACAGCGAGACGAAGACCCGGTGCGGAGCGAGAGACGGGGCCCGGTGGGCCCACATCATTCTCCACGTCGGGTCGAGCCGATCGCGATCCGCGGGCAACCGCGGCGACCGGCGCGTTCGACCCGTCGCCCGGAGGTCTCCGGTGCCGGTCCGCGCGCCGACGTCGCGTCCTGTCCGCCGAACCCGCGCCCGAGCGCGCCCACCCGGCGCGCACGGCGCGAGAAAGTGGCCGAGGGTGGCAGCGCAGGAAAAGCAGGAGTACGGCGCAGAGTCGATCACCGTTCTCGAGGGGCTGGAGGCGGTCCGCAAGCGGCCCGGTATGTACATCGGGTCGACCGGCGAGCGCGGTCTGCACCACCTCGTTTGGGAGGTCGTCGACAACGCCGTCGACGAGGCGCTGGCCGGTTACTGCGACACCATCGACGTGGTGCTGCTCGCCGACGGCGGAGTCCGGGTCACCGACAACGGCCGTGGCTTCCCGGTCGACCTGCACCCCAAGCTGAAGAAGCCGGGCGTCGAGGTGGCGCTGACCGTGCTGCACGCCGGCGGCAAGTTCGACGGCAAGGCGTACGCGGTCTCCGGCGGTCTGCACGGCGTCGGCGTTTCCGTGGTCAACGCGCTCTCCACCCGGATGGCCGTCGAGATCCACAAGTCCGGCTTCGTGTGGCGGCAGCAGTACCACAACTCCAAGCCCGGCCCACTGGACAAGGGCGAGACCACCGACCGCACCGGCTCGGCGGTTTCCTTCTGGCCCGACCCCGACGTCTTCGAGACCGTCGACTTCGACTTCCAGACCATTTACCGGCGTCTGCAGGAGATGGCCTTCCTCAACCGTGCCCTGCGCATCCACCTGCTCGACGAGCGGGTGGCCGAGGAGGAGGACGGCCGGCAGCGCGAGGTGACCTTCCTCTACGAGGGCGGCATCGCCGACTTCGTCCGGCACCTCAACGCCTCCAAGAACCCGATCCACAAAACGGTGGTCGAGTTCGGGGCCGAGGAGGAGGGCATGTCGGTCGAGATCGCCATGCAGTGGAACGAGTCGTACGGCGAGTCGGTCTACACCTTCGCCAACACGATCAACACGCACGAGGGCGGCACCCACGAGGAGGGCTTCCGGTCCGCGCTGACCAGCGTGGTCAACCGGTACGGCACCGACAAGAAGCTGCTCAAGGGCGACGAGAAGCTCTCCGGCGAGGACATCCGGGAAGGGCTCGCGGCGATCATCTCGGTCAAGCTGGCCAACCCGCAGTTCGAGGGTCAGACCAAGACCAAGCTGGGCAACACCCCGGTCAAGAGCTTCGTGCAGCGGGTCTGCAACGAGTGGCTGGTCGACTGGTTCGACCGCAACCCGGCCGAGGCCAAGATGATCATTCAGAAGGCCTCCCAGGCGGCCCGGGCCCGCATCGCCGCGCAGCAGGCGCGCAAGCTGGCCCGCCGCAAGTCGCTGCTGGAGTCCGGCTCGATGCCGGGCAAGCTGGCCGACTGCCAGTCGACCGACCCGCGCGAGTCCGAGGTGTTCATCGTCGAGGGTGACTCGGCCGGTGGCTCCGCGAAGCAGGGCCGCGACCCGCGGACCCAGGCGATCCTGCCGATCCGCGGCAAGATCCTCAACGTGGAGAAGGCCCGGATCGACCGGGTCCTGAAGAACAACGAGGTCCAGGCGCTGATCACCGCGCTGGGCACCGGCATCCACGACGACTTCGACATGGAGAAGCTGCGGTACCACAAGGTGGTGCTGATGGCCGACGCCGACGTCGACGGCCAGCACATCCAGACGTTGCTGCTCACCCTGCTGTTCCGCTTCATGCGTCCGCTGGTGGAGCTGGGCCACGTCTACCTGGCCGCCCCGCCGCTCTACAAGATCAAGTGGAACAAGAAGGGCGACGACGCGCAGTACGCGTACTCCGACCGCGAGCGGGACGGGCTGATCGCACTGCGCCAGCAGAAGAAGCCGAACGCCAAGCCGGACGACATCCAGCGCTTCAAGGGCCTCGGCGAGATGAACTATCCCGAGCTGTGGGAAACCACGATGAACCCGGCGACGCGTACGCTGCGTCAGGTCACGCTCGACGACGCGGCCACGGCCGACGAGTTGTTCAGCGTGCTGATGGGTGAGGACGTCGAGGCGCGCCGGTCGTTCATCCAGCGCAACGCCAAGGACGTCCGGTTCCTGGATATCTGACGGATCGCGGCGGGTCGGCCGGTCAACCACCGGTCGGCCCGCCGATCCACAGAGTTATCCACAGCTTGGCCGGTATCCACAGCCGTTATCCACAGCACGAAAACGACTCTGAGTCTGATAAGGGTATACAGTGACCGATTCCCCCGAGTCCACACCGAATGAGCCTGAGGTCCCCGCCGAGGCCATCGCCGCCGTGGTGGCGCACGACCGGATCGAGCCGGTCGGGCTCGAGGTGGAGATGCAGCGCTCCTACCTCGACTACGCGATGAGCGTCATCGTGGGGCGGGCGCTGCCGGATGTCCGGGACGGGCTCAAGCCGGTCCACCGCAAGATCCTCTACGCCATGTTCGACTCCGGCTACCGGCCGGACCGCGGTTACGTGAAGTGCTCCCGAGTTGTCGGCGACGTGATGGGTCAGTTCCACCCGCACGGAGACTCGGCGATCTACGACGCGCTGGTCCGGATGGCGCAGCCGTGGTCGCTGCGCTACCCGCTGGTCGACGGCAACGGCAACTTCGGCTCTCCGGGCAACGACCCGGCCGCCGCCATGCGATACACCGAGTGCAAGCTCGACCCGCTGGCGATGGAGATGCTGCGGGACATCGACGAGGACACCGTCGACCTGCAGGACAACTACGACGGCCGGGCCAAGGAGCCCACCATCCTGCCGTCGCGGATCCCGAACCTGCTGGTGAACGGCTCCGAGGGCATCGCGGTCGGCATGGCCACCAAGATCCCGCCGCACAACCTGCGCGAGATCGGCGCGGCGGTGCAGTGGTGCCTGGAGCACCCGGAGGAGAACGAGGAGACCACCCTCGAAGCCCTGCTCGGCATCGTCAAGGGGCCCGACTTCCCGACCCACGGTCTGATCGTCGGCACCACGGCGATCCAGGACGCCTACCGGACCGGGCGCGGTTCGATCCGCATGCGGGCCGTGGTCGAGGTCGAGGAGGACAAGCGCGGCCGTCCGTGCCTGGTCGTCAGCGAGCTGCCCTACCAGGTCAACCCGGACAACCTGGCCGAGCGGATCGCCGAGCTGATCAAGGAGGGCAAGCTCGCCGGCATCGCCGACATCCGCGACGAGTCCTCCGGCCGTACCGGCATGCGGATCGTGCTCGTGCTCAAGCGCGACGCGGTCGCCAAGGTGGTGCTGAACAACCTCTACAAGCACACCCAGCTCCAGGAGACCTTCGGCGCCAACATGCTGGCGCTGGTCGACGGGGTGCCGCGCACGCTCAACCTGGCCCAGTTCATCCGCTACTACGTCGAGCACCAGATCGACGTGATCCGGCGGCGGACCGCGTTCCGGCTGCGCAAGGCCGAGGAGCGGGCGCACATCCTGCGCGGTCTGGCCAAGGCGCTCGACGCGCTGGACGAGGTGATCGCCCTGATCCGGCGCTCGCCCACCGTCGACGACGCCCGCCAGGGCCTGATCCGGCTGCTGGAGATCGACGAGATCCAGGCCACCGCGATCCTGGACATGCAGCTGCGCCGCCTGGCCGCCTTGGAGCGGCAGCGGATCGTCGACGACCTCACCAAGCTCGAGATCGAGATCGCCGACCTCAAGGACATCCTCGCCAAGCCGGAGCGGCAGCGGCGGATCGTCTCCGAGGAGCTCGGCGAGATCGTCGCCAAGTGGGGCGACGACCGGCGGACGCAGATCATCCCGTTCGACGGCGAGGTCTCCATGGAGGACCTCATCGCCCGCGAGGACGTGGTCGTCACGATCACCCGCACCGGGTACGCCAAGCGGACCAAGGTCGATCTGTACCGCTCCCAGCGGCGCGGCGGCAAGGGCGTCAGCGGCGCCACGCTGCGGCAGGACGACATCGTCAGCCACTTCTTCGTATGCTCCACTCACGACTGGATCCTGTTCTTCACGAACAAGGGCCGTGTGTACCGGGCCAAGGCATACGAGTTGCCGGAGGCCAGTAGGGTAGCCAAGGGCCAGCACGTGGCCAATCTGCTCGCCTTCCTACCGGACGAGCAGATCGCGCAGATCATTGAAATCCCGAACTACCAGGTGGCTCCCTATCTGGTACTGGCCACGAAGAACGGCCTGGTGAAGAAGACGCGGCTCGAGGAGTTCGACTCCAACCGTTCCGGCGGAATCATCGCGATCAACCTGCGCGATGAGGACGAGCTGGTCGGTGCTGCGCTGGTGGGGCCGGAGGACGACCTGCTGCTGGTCTCCAAGAAGGCGCAGGCGATCCGGTTCAACGCCTCGGACGAGGCGCTGCGGCCGATGGGTCGGGCCACCTCCGGCGTGATCGGCATGCGCTTCACCGACGACGACGTCCTGCTGGCCATGGAGGTCGTTCGGGAAGGTCTGGACGTTCTGGTCGCCACGAACGGGGGATACGCGAAACGTACCCCGATCGAGGAATACCCGGTCCAGGGCCGGGGAGGTAAGGGCGTGCTGACTGCGAAGATCACCGAGCGACGCGGTGGTCTGGTCGGCGCGGTGGTGATCGACCCGGACGACGAGTTGTTCGCGATCACCAGCAACGGTGGTGTCATCCGGACTCCGGTGAAGCCTGTACGCCGTACGCGTGACCGGAACACAATGGGGGTCAAGCTGATGGACCTCCCGGACGGCGTGACTATCGTGGCGATTGCTCGCAATGCCGACGAGCCTGACGAACAGGACTAGTTGAATGACGGAGACACAGGCGAAGTCGGGGAACACGGGGACCTCGGCCAACCCGGTCGACGAGGAGGCCGCCAAGGGCGGCACACCAGCGACCGGCCGCGCGGCCGTGGGCCGGGCAACCGTCCCCGCCGACGCGCCTGCCCCGAAATTCACCCGGGCTCCCGGCATGACACCCCCGCCGGACAAACCCGGCGAGGACGGTGAGTCGGAAGACAAGACCGAGACGTCCGGCATCGAGGCGCCGGCGGCCGCTGGCGCGTCCCCTGCGCCGCCGCCCGCCGCGCGTCCCACCACCACACAGCCGATCAACGTCCGGGCGAACCAGGCGCCGGCGACCGGTACGACCGGCACCCAGCCGCGGATCGTGCCCGGTGCGCCGCAGCCGGACGGTGGACGCCAGAACGCCGGTCGTCCGGCCAACGGTGGGGGCCTGCCGCCGGGCATCGGCGGTACGGCCGCCGTCGGGGCCGCGCGGGTCGGGGACGCCGTACGCGCCGCGCGATCCTCGGTCAGCTCGGCCGCGTCGCGCGGGCCGCGTCGGGCACGGCTGAACCTGAAGCGGATCGACCCGTGGTCGGTGATGAAGTTCGCATTCGCCGTCTCGGTGGTGCTCTTCATCGTCGTGGTGGTCGCCACCTCGGTGCTCTACCTGGCGTTGGACGCGATGGGCGTCTTCCAGAGCGTCAACGACAGCTTGACCGACCTGGTCAACGCTGGCGCGGGGCAGAGCAGCAGCGGCTTCCAGATCACGGCCAAGGGCGTGATCCTCAGCTCGGCGCTGATCGGCTTGGTCAACGTGGTGCTGTTCACCGCGCTGGCCACGCTGGGAGCGTTCGTCTACAACGTCTGCGCGGACCTAGTGGGCGGCATCGAGCTGACCCTCGCCGAGCGGGACTGAACGACCCGGGACGCCGGGGCACCGTGGTTGAGCGGTCGCCCCGGCGTTTCGTACTCGGGTAGGTTGTGGGGGCGACGACGGCCCGGCTCGCCGGCCGGACCCCGATTTGGGGCCGGGAGAGCGGATGGGTTAACCTTGCTCGTCGCAATGCGGGGCTATAGCTCAGTCGGTTAGAGCGCAGAGCTGATAACTCTGAGGTCGCTGGTTCGATTCCAGCTAGCCCCACCGCATGTCGTCCGACGGTAGTCGAGCGCGAGGGGTCGCCCCAATGTTCAAGAAGCTGCTGATTCTGGCCGGCGTCGTCGGCGTGGCCGCCGTCGTGTTCAACAAGGTCAAGGCCTCCAACGACGAGCGCGCCCTGTGGCACGAGGCGACCACCGCGCCCGACCTGCGCTGACGTCCGACCGGGCGGCGGGCATTCCGCGCCGGTCACCCACGGGGCCCTAGCTCAACTGGCAGAGCACTGCCTTTGCAAGGCAGGGGTTAGGGGTTCAAGTCCCCTGGGCTCCACCAATACTGCCTCTGACCTGCGGCGGGACACGCCGCAAGATCGTCGGGACCACATCGGGACCACGTTACCGATGGTCCCGGCGGCCGAGGGCGGCCCGCAGCACGTCACCCACGACACCGCGCCGACGCTCTCGGCGTGGCCAGAAGTGGACGTAGGTCTCCAGGGTGATTTGCAGCGTGCTGTGCCGAAGAGCCCGCTGAACTTCCTTCGGGTCCACGTGGTTGGTGATCAGCGTCGTGGCGAAGAAGTGCCGCAGGGCGTGGAAGCCGCCGTGCTCCTTGGGCCAGCCAGCCTTGTCCCGCCACTTGACCCACTCGGTCGACCAGGTGCGGTCAGTGAACGGGTTCTTGTGGGTGGTGGTGAAAAGCAGCGGGACGCGACGGCGCACCGGATTACCCGAGGTCACGTCGACTACGTCGACCTCGGTCGGTGGGTACTCCTGCACGTGGCGGCGCAGCGCGGAAGCGACCATCGGGTCCAGGTCCACGGTGCCGACCGAGCCACCCTTGGGGGTGCTCAGGTAGAAGCCGCCCTGGTACTCCTGCGGCGCGTACCGCAACTGCTGGACGATGTGCAGCTCGCCGTGTTCCGCGTCCAAGCAGCGCGGCCCATCCTCGAAACCGAGCGCCTCACTGATCCGCAGACCCGCGCCCGCCCCGAGCCACAGCAGCCCGTGATAGCGGTCGGGCACGGCATCGAACAGGCGGAGCACATCACTTTCATCCGGCACCCATTTCGGCGCGCGGCTGAGCCCGCGGAACACCTGCGACAGCTTGATCCCATCACACGGATTGTTCGGGATCACCTTGTCCGTGACCCGCCGCACCCATGATCGCGTCGAATAGCTCGAAGTACAGACGCAGACTGGACTGAGGCACACCCGCGCCTAGACGCTGGGCCAGCCACAGCAACACATCGGTCTGAGTAATCGAGCGGACGAGCCTGTTGCCGAACTCCGGGACCAAGTGCCGCCGCACGTTCGACTCAATGCGCCGCCGAGTCTCCAACGCCCATCCGATATTCCGGGCCAGACGCCAACGTTCCACGTACACGGCGAAGGTGACGTTCCGCTCGCCCTGGTCCAGCTTCACCTCAGGGGCAAGGCCGGTACGGGCAGCAAGGTCGAAGTCCTCGGCATCCTTCTTGCGCTGGAACACCTTGTCCCGCGTCTCACCAGCGGCATCGACGTACCGGACCCGCCACCGCTTGCCCCGGCCATGCTTCCCAGACTTAACCCTCTCACCGTCCGGACCAGGAGTGCTCAGGTACCACAGATCGTGGACCGCCACGTCAGCCCTCCCGTTCCGTGACCCACGCCCGGACCGCAGCCGGGTCGTAGCGCAGGTGACGCCCGACACGCGAAGCACGCGGCCCAGTGCGGCGGTGACGCCACTGATAGAGCGTGCCGACCGGGACACCAAGGAACGCCGACACGTCCTGAACAGTCCACAGCGGCTCGATCGTCGGCGCGGTCATCGATCCTCCAAAGGGGTCGCAGTTGCCGAAACGTCGGGCGGGTCGGCGGCGCGTCTGGCGGCGTCGAGCTGGGTGCGCCATTGGATCCGTTCGGATATCGCCCGCAGGACTCGGTGGCCGAGGGGCGGCACGTCGGGATCAGTCGGCTTGGCGAGTTCCCAGGCGTGCCGGAAGGCGTCGGAGCCGGCCGGGGCGGTGTCGGCGTCGGTGGTAACACCGAGCAGCGCCTTAACCCATTCGCGGCGGTCGGCCCGATGGTCGGCGAGGGTCTTGCCGGACCACTGGCGGGAGATGAGGACGCGTCGGCCGCCGATGCCGAGGGTTTCCCGCTTGTGAACCTTGTTCTTGCAGCTGCCCGGCTTCAACCCAGGCCGGGCCTTCTTCGGCTGGATGCCGTAGAGCAGCCAGTTGGCGCACCGCTCCGAGCACGGCGTGTGCCGTAGTTCCTGCCAGAGCCGTTCGAGGTGCGCTCGCTGCCGGCCGGTGGCGACCTCGTGGCAGTCGGCGGCCTGCTTGGTCAGGTACTTGGTGATGTAGCCGACGCACCGGTCGGCGTCCTGTACTGACCGAGCCGCTCGACAAGATCCGTGCCGGGCTACTCACGCCCGAGTCCGTTACCGTTCGCATCCTGCTCCCGGACACGGGAGAGCCCATGGCCCTGCCATGCCTGGCTGAGACGCAGGCCGACGATCCCGGCGTGCGCGAGCGCGCCGAGCGGATCACCCG
>NZ_JBHSBO010000031.1:0-121312 GCF_042650685.1 Micromonospora sp. GCM10011542 | reverse complement strand
AAGCAGGAGCTTGTGCGGGCGGTGGTCAGGTATCGAGGCGTGCTCGTGCTTCAGCGTGAGCGCGGTGGGCTCGAACGGCTGAGATCGTTTTCAGGGTTGGTCCGGTGGCGTAACGCGTTGGTCCAGGCCAACTCGCTGAACAGCGGCAAGTACGGGTGCGGCCTGGGGTCGATGGCTATCGAGTTGTCCGATCAGGATGAGCAGGCTCGATCGATGCTGTCGGAGACGTTCGCGGAATGGGGAAAGCTGATCAGTGATGGTCTGCACCGGATGCGGGACAGCGGTGCACTGCGTCAGGACGCCGACCCGGAGAAGTTGGCCACGGGGTTGATGGCGGCGTTGCAGGGCGGCTATTTGTTGGCGAACGCCGCGCACAACGTTGCACCCATGGAAGTTGCTCTGGACATGGCGTTGGAGCACATCAAATCGTTCCTCGTGGAGCCGTCCGGCGAACCGACCCGTTAATTGAGCCCTTTTTATCCGTGATCGGGCTGGTCACGGCGGGTGCGAGCAGGCCGGTCGGGGATCGGAGACGGCTCGGGCGGCGTACCGCCAGGAAGTCTGTCTCCGCGTCGAGGTCTACTCCCAGGCCGTCACTTCCTCGGCGACGAGTGCCGGTCCGCCATCGAAGGCCCGGTAGGGTCCCGGCGGCCCGAGAGGATAGCGGCCGACGAGTTCACGGTGGGAGAACCGGATCACGGTGCCGCGCACGGTCACCAATTGCGGCGGGGCCGGCGCGCGCGGGCCCGCCGTCAGCACGAGCAGGGTCTCGTCGGTCAGGTCCGCGTCGCGGACGACGAAGGCGACGTCGGTGATGATCCGCTCGACGCTGGCGGTGACGGTGAGCCGGTCACCTACCTCGGCCTGGGCGACCGTCCCCGGCGGGGTGGCCGGCAGCGGGCGTGGTTCGGGCGGCGAAGCCTTAGGTGGGTCCATGCAGCTGGCGGCGAGCAGGACCGCCGCCGCAAGCGCCGCCAACGCCGGACGCAGCCGTCCCGGCCACCGGTTCACCCGTGGTTCCTTCCCTGCCTCGTGCCGCATGGGCAATGAATTCCCCGCGGACCTTCGTTTCACCCCGACAACCGGGAAGCCGCCTCCGGTCCGTGGGACTAGTCACCGACCACGGTCGTGGGCGCCGGGGACCTTGCCGTCCGCCACCCCACCCCTGCCGATCGCCCCGGCGAGCGGTAGCAGCTACCCGCCGGGGTCAGCGGCGCTGGCGTGCCTTGCCGGTCAGCCGCAGCATGTTGCAGACGTCGAGGACACCGGGCACGTCCCAGGCCAGTTCCGCGGCGACCTGTCGAACGTCCGTGCCACTCACCAGCCCAGAGAGCATGACCACTCCGTTCTGCACGCGGACGCTGATCTGCTGCCGCCGCGTGGTCCAGTCGACGCTCAGGCGCTGCGCGACCAACGCCTCGATGCGGAGGTCCCCGCTGTGCGGTACGGACTGCTCGCTCGTGTCGGCGAACCAGTTCTCGTCCGGTAAAGGCCAGGGCATGTACACGTCGGTCTCCTCGTCTTCCTGGGAAGTCAGGCGGCGTAAGACGCGGCCCACTCCTTCCGCGCGATCGGTCAGCTCTGGGTTCCGCTGGCCGACGGCACCGACAGCGCGGGCCGGGGCATTCGGGCGAGGGCCTCTTCGCGGCTGTCGAAGATCGGAAAGACCCCGTCGAGGCGCATCGTGTGCAGGACGGTGCGGATGAACCGCGACGGCGCGGCGAGGCAGAGCGTGACACCCCGTTCGCGGGCATCGAGGTGGGCTCGCACCAGCAGGCCGAGGCCGGTGGAGTCGATGACGTGCACGCGGCTGAGGTCAACCACCACCGGACCATTCGCGTCGGCCGCGTCGCGCAGGGCGGCGCGCAGAGCATCGCCAGCGTCGACGTCGATGTCACCGGTGGCGGTGACGACGGTCGCTTCGTCGAGGTGATCGATGCCGAGGACCCCGCCGGAACCGTGGCCCTCGCTCGCGGAGTGCCCGGGACGGGCGGGCGGAAGCAGGCTGCAGTGGGGGCAGCGGTGCGGGCCGGTGGCGAACGGGGAGCCGCTCCAGCCGTGTTCCGACACGAGCGTCCACACCACCTCCGCGTCGGGGAGCACGCACGCGGCGGCCGTGAGGCTGTCACCACAGGTGTCACAGATCAGTGTCATCAGGTGGTCGTCCGGGACGACGGTCATGCTGCTGGTCCTTCCTGTGCACGGGAGGTCTGGCCGGCTGTGGCGGGAAGAACCTTCAGGGCCGCGAGGAGCCCGAGGGCTCGACGCGGGCTCTGCCGAAAGCGATCAGCGTCGGCTCGGCGGGCCGCGACTCGTCCTGCGGCGCAGGGCCGCCGCGCGGTGCCGGCGACGCTCCGGTGACGATCGGTAGGACCTGGTCCAGGCGGGCATGGTGCAGAATGCGTTGGATACGGTGGTTCGGGTTACGCACGACGAGGACGCCGTCCATGCGGGTCAGCCGTCGGTGTACGTCGAGCAGCAGGCCGATGGCGGCGGCATCGATGTACCGGCACCCGGCCAGGTCGACCACGACCCGCTGGGGGCGCAGGGCCAGCAGCCCGTCGAACGCGGCTCCGGTCTCCGCCACGCAAGCCAGGTCGAGCTGAGTGATGCACACCTCGACCAGCGGCAGCGCGTACGACGTCGGTTGCAGTGGTCCCGTCACGGCCGTACCCCTCTCGTCGTGGTTCTGGTCGCCTGTCACCGTGCCGGGCGGGCTTGTCGGTCACCGCGCGGATCTATGACAGTTGCGTGACAAATCCGCAGGCCGGCGGCCGCGATTGGCCGCGCGCCGGTGGCCTGGGGATGATGCCCGGTATGACGGCTGTACTGCTGATCGAGGATGACGACCGGATCCGCCTGGCGCTGCTGCTCGCACTCGAGGACGAGGGCTACGACGCGGTGGGCGCGGCCACCGCCGAGGAGGGCCTGCGCGTGCAGGGCCGCGATCGGGCCGACTACGTGCTGGTCGACCTGATGCTGCCCGGCCTCGACGGCTTCGAGTGCATCCGGCAGCTCCGCCGCGACGACGACGTGCCCATCGTGGTGGTCAGCGCCCGCGACGACACCCACGACATCGTCGCCGCCCTCGAAGCCGGCGCCGACGACTACCTCGTCAAACCGGTGGCCATCAAGGAACTGACCGCGCGGCTGCGCGCCCTGCGCCGCCGTGCCCGTACCGGCGTCGGGGGACCGGCGCCGGATCCGGTGCCCGTGCTGGCCTTCGGCGAGCTGGAGATCAGTCCCGACGCGGGGGAAGTGCGCCGTCGCGGACAGCCCGTCGCCGTGACCCGCACCGAGTTCCGGCTGCTGTGCGAGCTGGCCGAACACGCCGGCCGGGTGCTGTCGCGCCAGCAGTTGCTGCAACGGGTCTGGGGGTACGACATCGGTGATGAGCGGCTGGTCGACGTGCACGTCGGCCGGTTGCGGCAGAAGATCGAGCCGGATCCGACGAGCCCGCGGCATCTGGTCACCCTGCGGGGTCTGGGCTACAAGTTGCAGCGATGAGACGCCTCGGACTGCGTACCCGGGTCACCGCCGCGTTCGCCGTCGGCGCGCTCCTGCTCGCCGCCTCGATGGCCCTGGTGTCCTACGAGCTGACCCGCCGTACCCTGATCGGCGAGCGGGAACGCACCGCCCTGCGCGCCGCGTACTTCGACGCGACCGTCGTTCGTGCCGGGATCGATACCGACACTCCCGACGTCGTGGAGGTGCTGCGGTCGCTGGACACAGGGGGCGGTCGCCGCCCAGTGCTGCACCTCAACGGCGAGTGGTACGCCCGCACCGCCGACCCTGGCCCCACCACCGCCATTCCCACCGACCTGCGTCGCGTCGTAGCGTCCGGGAAGCCGGCGGTGCAGCGGGTACGGGTGGACGGCCAGCCCGTCCTGGTGGTCGGCGTGCCCCTGTCCGCCACAGCGACGTACTTCGAGGTCAACTCCCTGCGTGAGCTGGAGCAGACGTTCCAGGTCCTGGCGCTCGCGCTGACCACCGTGGCCATCATGATCGCCGGATCCGGCGCCGCGCTCGGCTGGTACGCCACCCGGCACGGGCTACGCCCACTGACCGCGGTGGCCGACGCGGCGGAGAAGATCGCCGCCGGTGACTTCACCGCCCGCCTCGACCCCGCCACCGACCCCGACCTGACCCGGCTGTCCTCCTCGTTCAACCAGATGGTCGACCGCCTTGCCCACCGCATCGAGCGCGACCGGCGCTTCGCCGCCGACGTCAGCCACGAGCTGCGCTCGCCGCTGCAGACCCTCGCCGCCGCGGCCAGCGTCCTGGCACGCCGGCGGGAACACCAGGACGAGCGGACGGCGATGGCGGCCGGGCTCGTAGCCGACGAGATTGACCGCTTTCAGCGGCTGGTCAACGACCTGATCGACCTGGCCCGCAGCGACCAGGCCGCCCACCGCGCCCGCGTGGACGTGGTGGCGCTGGCCCGGGATGCCTGCCACGCGCTCGACCTGCCCGCGTCGATCGTCCACCTCGCACCGGAGGTCTCCGCGACGTGGCTGGTCGAGCGGCGGCGCGTCGCGCAGATCCTGGCCAACCTGCTGGACAACGCCGTGACCTACGGGGGCGGCCCGACCTTGCTCCTGCTCGACCGCGACGGCAGCGCCGGCATCATGGAGGTCCAGGACGACGGCCCGGGTGTGCCTATCGAGGACCGCGAGGTGATCTTCGACCGTTTCGTTCGGGGGCGGGCGGCCCACACCCGTGGTGCCGGCGACGGCACCGGACTCGGCCTCGCACTGGTCGTCCAGCACGCCGCCGCACACGGCGGAGACGTCACCGTCACCGACCGCCCCGGCGGCGGCGCCCGCTTCCGCGTCACCCTGCCGGAAAGCCTGCGATGAACCATCGCCACCTCCTCGCGGTGGGGCTCGTCGCAGTACTGACCGGTTGCGGCATCCCCACCGACGACGCACCTCGCACGGTGCAACCGCCGCGCGGGCCGTTCCCCACCTCCGCCCCCGCCGACAGCGCACCGGCCGGACCCGCCACCGAGACCCTCTGCCTGGTCCGCGACAACCGGATCATCCCGGTGCTCCGGCGCGTCGACCGCCCATCCACCATCGAGGACCAGTTGCGGGACCTGCTCGCCGGACCCACCGCGGCCGAACGCGACACCGACCTCACCAGCGCGCTGCCCGGAGCGGTAAACGCCGCCGGTGTGACAGTGACCGGCAATCAGGCCCGGGTCGCGGTCGACGAACCCGGCGACGACGCCGGCCGCAGCGACGAGGTCCTCGCCTTCGGCCAGATCGTCTGCACCCTGACGAGCCGCAGGGACGTCACCGCCGTGACGTTCCTCCGCGACGGCAAGCCACTGGGTGTGCCCCGCGCCGACGGATCGCTGTCGGAACAACCGCTCAGCCGCTCCGACTACGCCCCACTGATCACCCCACGGTGAGCCGCCCCAGGCGAGCGCATCGCCCGCTTGCCACCAGGGCAACTACGCCAAGTCGATCTGCTCGGCCGCGGAGCAGGAGTCGGTGGTGCGCCGTCAGCAGGACGCCGACGAACACGCCGGCAGCCATCGCCGCAACGACCAGTGTCGCGCGCCAATCGCTCAGCGATGCGGCCAAGAGGCCGCAGGCGACTTTGATCGGGATGGTGGCCGGGATGCCACGTCGGCGTAGGTGCTCACGGTTGGCATGGCCACGAGGTCTCCACGCCCTGACCCTGCCAGAGTCCGTCCATCTCAGCCAGATAATTCGGCCCTCTGGGTGCGAGGAGGAGCGTCCGCTCGGCCCCAACCCATGGCGGCTCTCCCATTCGGCAGCGCATCGAGCAAGCAGCCGACCATCGTGAGGGGACGCTGGGCCGGCGTGCTTAGGACCGCAGGGGAGGGCGTGGACGATGTCAACTACCGCAACCGGCGCAAGCAAGCCGGGTCAGGTGTGGACAGCCGAGGCACTGCGTGACCTCGGTGTCACTACTTGGTCATGGCTGTGGCGATTGCTGCGTGAGTATCAGCTGTCCGAGTTCCTGGGTGCATCGGGTGAGCGCGACGTAGAGGCCGTTCCAGCCGCGCGGCTCAGCGGCGATGCCCTGGGGGTCGATGAGTAGCGTGGCGTCCCATTCCAATCCCTTGGACTGGGTCGCGGTGAGCACTGGCACATCACTCAGCACGGCTAGGAGTTCGGCGATGCGCTCGGCGGGGGCGATGACGCCGACCGTGCCGCCATGCCACCGTTGCTGCAGCTGTCGCACAGCTTGGGCGGCGGCGTCGGCAAGGTCGGCGGGCGTGATCGTGCGCTCCCAGGGGGCGATGCCGGAGGAGCGTACCGCCCGTGGCGGCGGGTTGTGGCTGCCCGCCTTCTTCAAGACCGGTTCGGTGAGGTCCATAACCTCGCGCGGGGTCCGGTAGCAGATGGTGAGTTCCGCGGCGGTCCAGCGGTCTCCGAAAGCCGCCTGCACCGCTTGTGCCCAGCTGGTGTGCCGGTGCGCTGTCTCCGCCTGGTCGATGTCGCCGACTGCGGTGATGGAGCGACTGGGACAGCGCCGTAGGACCATTTGCCACTGCATCTCGGAGAGCTCTTGCGCTTCGTCGATGATGACGTGGCCGTACACCCAGCCGCGCTGCCGGCGAGCGCGGTCGGCGACGAACTCACCCTGTGGTTGCGGGGCGTCGACCTCGCCGAGTAGGTCGGCAAGGGCGTCGAGCAGGGGAATGTCGCTCGATGCCCATGGGGCGGGCTCGGCCGAGACAGCGCTGATCTCCTCCCGCGACAGCTGCGGGGCGAACTGGGCCAGCAGGGTGCGGTCGGTCAGGAGATCACCCAGCAGGGTCTCGGCGTCGAGGGTGGGCCACCATGCCTCGATGAACCGGGCGATGGTGGCGTTCTCGGCGATACGATTACGGAGGTCTTCGATCTCTTCCTCGGAGAACAATCCGTCGATGTCACTGCCGGTGGACGTCGCGCGGGAGTGGTGGCCATGCCGCATATCCCTGTCGACGCGGGCGAGGATGTCCTCGAAGCCCTCCTCCATCTCGTTCATCAGCGCCTCGCGCTGCTCGACGACGACTTCGGCAAGGAGGTGGTGCAACTGCTCGGCGAACGCCGCGCGGGCGCGGTGGTACGGGCGTCCCTGCACCGCCGAGGCGAACGCGTGCGCCACTGTTGCGGCCGCGATGACGTAGAACTCGCCCTCCCAGCGCAGCTTCAGCTCACGGGGCCGGGGAAGCAGCGACGTGACGTAGTTTTCGAGCGCGGGTTGCCAGAGGGCGCGGCCCTTGATTTCGGCGAGAAGCCGGCTCTCGTCACGGCCCACGCGGATCACGGTCAGCAACGTATCGCAGGTCGCCGAGACGACGGCGGTCTCACCGAGCGCGGGCAGCACCTGGGCGATGTACCGGAGGAATCGCGGCGAGGGGCCGAGGACCAGGACCGCTTGGTCGGCCATCTTCGGGTGGGCGAACAGCAGGTAGGCGACGCGGTGTAGAGCAACCACCGTCTTGCCGGTGCCGGGACCGCCCTGAACGATCAGCGGGCCGGTCGCCTCGGCCCGGATGATGTCGTCCTGTTCGCGTTGCAGCGTGGAGACTGCCGTCGACATGCGGCCGGTGCGCCGCTGGTCGAGGGCGGCCAGGAGAGCGCCTTCACCGACGAGTTCCGCCGTTATGGTCCCGTCCAATGGCTCGTCGTCCACGCCGACGACGGCCGACCCCCTCGTACGTATGTGACGGCGCCGTGCCTGACCTTGCGGGTCGACAGCCGTCGCGGTGTAGAACGGCCGAGCTGCGGGAGCGCGCCAATCGAGCAGCAGTGGCTCACTGTCCTCGCTGTCGTTGCGGAGACCGACACGGCCTACGTGTCGCACAGTGCCATCAAGACCGTCGAGGCGGCCGAAGACCAGCCCTTCCCGTGCTCGCCGTAGCTCTTCGTACTGCTGGCGGAGCATGCGCTGCCGGGCCCGCTCCAACGCGTCCAGGGCCTCTGACGAAAGCTCGACCTGTAGGTGGTCGGCCAGCCTGTCGCGCCGGGCCGTGGCCAAGTCGAGAAACGCCTGTTCCTCGGCGACCGCGGATTGGCGCGCGACGCCCTCTGCGGTAGAGGTCGGCGGTTCGCCGTCCGGTGTTACTTCGCTGACGCCAGCAGTGCCGTTGTTCAGAACAGACTCCCGGCGCATTCGCAAGTCCTTGTATTGGTGTCCCCTCGGCCCGGATGAGCCGCAGTGCGTTCGGCGGCAAGCATAGAGTTGGTTTCCCTCGTCGGCCAGGAACTCCGCCGGCAGAGATGGGAATCTCAATACCTTGCAGTTCCGGGTCGCTTGTGGCCTCTATCAATCCTGATTTGCTCATTGACAGTCCGGTCCCTATCTGATCTGCGGGTGCGTGCCGACCAGCCACACGTCACCCACGATGCGGATCCACGCTGACAGCACCATCGGGAGCGGAGCGAGACGCTTCCTCCAGCCAGTGAAGGTGCTCTTCGGCCTCAGGGTCGGGTGTGGTGTATCAGGTTGACGTGCTTGGACCGCTCAGCCGGCCGCTTCCGCGCTCTCGCGGCGCGTAACGCAGGTCCTGATAACGATTTGTCACGCACGTCATGAGACCGGACAGCCGACTGCCGGCGATATCCGGTTCCACTTGATGAGTGACGGGCTTGGTGTCAGATGTTGAGTGGCACTTTCGGCTAGGACCACCACATGTCGACGCCGACCCCGCGCAGCCTCTCGCGTCGTCGACGGTGTTCGTTGACCCGTAAGGTGTCCGGATGTCCACGGTGAACCTTCGGCGATCCGCCCGTGCGATCGTCTTCGACGAAGACGACCATGTTCTGCTGTGTCGACTCGCCATCCCCGATTACGCTGGCACGATCGTGGTGTGGGTTGCTCCCGGGGGTGGCGTCGAAGACGGCGAGACACCGCTGGCCGCCCTACGGCGGGAACTGCACGAGGAAACTGGTCTTACCCTCGATGTCGACCCGCCACAGGTCTGGCGCCAGGAGGTCGTCGCGGCCGGGCATGCACCCGGCCACGATGGCGTCGTGAACGACTACTTCCTCGTTCGGACCGCGTCGTTCACGCCGCGCGGTGCCATGACCGATGAAGAACTCGCCGCCGAGCACGTCACTGGCTGGCGCTGGTGGTCACTTTCAGAGATCAGGGATTACCTCGGCCCGGAGCTGTTCTCGCCACGCGACCTCGCCACGCCGTTGGCCGCATTGATCGCGGACGGAGTACCAGACCAACCCGTGCCGCTCGGCCTTTGAACCCCACCCGTGCCGGGAACAAGAGCGCTGAACGGCCGCCAAGTGTCCTGATCTACGGCCAGAGCTGGGTACCTGCCGCGTTGGCGATGCTGGGCGCGCCGCGCCGACGACCCCGACAACCTTGGCTCGCCGTACGTTGGTGTACGACGTCACCTCGCCGACGGTGCCATCCGGGCGGTCTCGCCGATCTGGCGGAGTGATCTCAGGTACTGCCCGGGTGTGATGCCGACAGCGGCGCGGAAGTCGTTGACCAGGTGTGATTGGTCGGCGTAGCCGAGCCGGGCGGCGATGTCGGCTGCGCCCGCCTCGCCCCCCGTCGCGAACTGCCGAGCAACCTCCTGGAGCCGTACCCACCTCCTGACCCACCCCGGGCCGTGACCAATCGTCTCGGAAAGGGCGCGCTGGACGGTCCGCGTCGACGGACCTGCCGGCAGGGGATCGCCCTGGTTGATCGCGGCTACCGCGTCGTTGGCGAGCAGCTGTCGCGCAGTCAATGGCCGCTCGGTTGACATCTCGGCGATGAGCCTCGTTGCCTGGGCGATCCGGGACTCGACGTCCGGGGCGTGGGCAACCGCCCGCATCAGGGCGTGTAGCCGGGCGTCCAGGTCAGGGACGACCGGAAGTGTCCGGTCGGCGATCGCTTTCGGGGCCAGGTCGCTCACGACGGCGAGTCCGGCGGGCCGGAGCCGGATCGCGAACGCTGTGCCCCACCCTGCGATGTCGCGGGTCCACGCATGCCGATGGACCCCGGTCACGACGAGCTCGGCGGGGACGTGGCCCGCTTCGATGGTCAGCGTGACGGCCGGATCGGCGATGATGTGCTGCTCGACGAACTCCCCGTCGGGGAGGTCCCACGCCACCGTCCAGAAGTGGGCGACAACATGGGCGATGGAGGCGTCGGCGTCATGGATCGTCGCCGCGTAGCGCTCCAGGTTCTCCGGGTGCAGAACGCCCGACCGGTCGGCCTGGCCGATCGCCCGCGACATGCTCGTCATTGCGCCAGGTTGCCAGCCCGTGTCGCCAATTTCCAAGACCCTCAGGGCCGCCCCGAGAGGATTGCGGCCATGTACAGCACCATCTACGCCGACACGTTCATCCACAGCGCGGAGGACAGCACGGCGTCCAGCGCGTCCGCTCCGCCGGAGCGGATACCGGCCAGCGTCGCGCAGCGCACGTTTTAATGATCATCGAGGCGCCGTACCGCCACACCTCCGACGACGTAATCTTCACCGTGTGGGCCGACCGGCGCAGAATACCGGAAGCCGGATGTCCCAGCCGTACCCGCGCGTACTCGCCGGCTTGATTCGGCCTGAGCCGACCATTACTCGGCTTCGACCTCGGTGCGATAGGCAGTCAAGCCGCGTCGCTGATAGTTGCGTAGTGCATTCGGATGGTCCAACGAGCATGTGTGCAGCCAAACCCTGCGTACAGCCGGAGACTCCACGGCCTCACTGTCCCATGCTTGCCGGATGGTCAGCGTCAGCGCATGGCCACCGAGGCCCCTCCCGACGTATTCGGGCAACAGCCCAAAGGTGGTGATCTCCACATCTCCGTCAGGCTGGGGTTCCAAATTTGCAACCCCCACGGTCTCGTCCTTCAGGGTGATGAACCAGTACTGGCGCAGCGGACGACACCGCATCAGCTCCTGCCACTCTTCGTTAGTGCGAGACGCACTCCGCCACCCGTAGGGAGCTCCGACTTGCGCATTGGTGGCACGCACGAACGGCAGGCCACCGTCAACGCGCCGTAGGAGAAGTTCCCGCACCACCTTCCCAGGTCGCAGGTCCTTGGCGTTATTCATCTCCAGGTAGGTGACAACCTTTGCCATGCCGGCAGGCTACCCACCGTTCCGAGTAGGCCCAACACGAGCACTTCTGAAAAACGGCCTAGAGCCTGTCCTGCCGATCATGGAACAGCGTGGCAGGGGCGTCTTGGCTAGAGTCTCACCGTGGTTGTGGTCAACATGGTGGAGAAGTTCGGCGCGGACGATTTCCTCGAACGCTTATGGGACCTGCCATCAGAGGCCATCGAGCCGCTGCGCGCGCATGTCGAGGTGACGCTCGACGGGTGGGTCGTGGACGTGTGGGCCATCACAGCGCAGCTCGCCGCCATCGTGGCTCTGCAAAGTTAACGGGGTCAGCCAGTTCTGCAGCTTTCTGTCGCGGGCTTCGGTAACCGTCGCGGCCGGGCCTCGGCGTGAGCGGCGGTCCGTGGCCCCTCGACCGCGGCATTGAGGTTCGTGTGCTGGCGGGCTGGGTGCACTGGTGAAGATTAAGTGGATCCGGGAGTGGCAGGAGACCGTCGCTGATTAGGGCTCGCGGGCGTCGTAGAGGCGCAAGATGCTGTGGCGTAGCGCTGCCGCGGTCTGCGCGGTGGTCATGCGGCCAGCGGCGACTTCGCCGCCGGCAGAATGACCGAGCGCGATGGTCGCGGAGACCAACCAGGCCGGGCTGAGGGTGCCGTCGAACTCGCCGGTGGCCTGGCCGCGCCTGATCAGCCGCTCCAGGCGCTCGTTGACCGCGACATGCTGACGTTCGGAGTCCGCCTGGTTAACGGCGGTCGCCGACGGGTGCAGGAGCAGCGGGTACCGGTCGAACAGCCGCCAGGTGACGTCCAGCCAGCGCAGCAGCGCCTCGGTGACGGTGTCGCTGTCCACGTTGGCGGCGTCGAGGGCGGCGACGGCTTCGGCGGTGATGCGGTCGATGACCGCGGCCACCAGCAGCGGCCGGGACGGGTAATGGGCGTAGACGGTTTGGCGGGTGACGCCAGCTGCGGCGGCGACCTGTTCCACCTTCGCGTCCGGATGCCGACCGAGCACCTGGACGGCGGCGTCGAGTACAGCGGCGGCGCTGCGCTCGGCGTCCGAACGCCGCCGCCGGCGCCGACCACCCGCTATCTCTGACATGTTGTCTAATCTACCGCTGAGGCATTATCGTAGACACGCTGTCAAAGATAAGTCGTTTCAGGGAGAGCAAATGACGCCCCGTACCGATCTGACCAGCTATCTAATCCACTATCCGCAGGAAGCGGGGCTGGGCGAGGAGGATCCGGCGACCGTGCTTGACCGATACCACACGCCGGACTATGAGCTGGTCAACGACGGCGTGCTGCTGGACCGGAAGCGGCTGCTGGATCACATCCGTCCAGCCCGCAAACGGGCAGCCGGTCTCCGTGTCGAGGTGGAGCAGGCGCTGGTGGACGGCGACCATGTCGCCGCCCGGTACCGGCTCATCGCGGAGCTGCGTAAGGGCGGCACCATCACCACGGAGATCTACATGTTCGGGGAGTTGGCTGCTGACGGTCGGCTGCGCCGGGCCATCCAAGCCACCCGGACGGTCCCATCCGAATAGTTCCACAGGTACGTCACGCGGCGCCTCGACGCTGATGACCTCAGTGATTGACGTCGCCAGCAGCGCCCTTTGACGATCAATCTAGGATGCGGAGGTGCAGATCTCCATGCGGGTCCCTTATGACGAAAAACAGCTACGGCGCACACTCCGGTTCATCCTCGGTCCGCAACTGAAGTTCATCCGCTTCATGAGCGGGGTGCTGATCGTCCTCGGCCTCGCCCTGGTGGCACTGGACCCCGCAAGGCTCTTTGCCTATGTGGTCCTGGTCCTCGGCCTGCTGTTCGTGGTCGCGATCGAACCGATCGCAGTGGCTCGGTCGATGCATGCACAGTCCGACGTCATCAAGGACGGGTCTCACATGACCCTGGACACCGAGTGGCTCACGGAGATTTACCCACTCGCCGAGTTGCGGGTTCGGTGGGCCGGCATCGACCGCGTCATCGAGACCCCCGACGTCTGGTACATCATGTTCGGCAAGCTCCAGGGGATCACGATTCCGAAGGGCCTGATGACCGAGGAACAGCGGGCCGAGTTCGCCGCGTTCGTCAAGGGGTTGAAACCCGCCGGTAAGTGACCGCGCCCATCACGAACAGCCAGGAGCCAGGCGGGCCCGACCAGGGCTCCGCCGTGTGGGTGCCGCGGCAGGCCGCACGAGGGCAGCCGCGAGGGCTGTTATGGCCTGTTTCCTGAGTTCTGGCGGCCGTAGCGTCGCTGTCGGTTGAGGATCGCTTCGGCCCACCGATGGTGTTCCTGCACTGCGTGTTCGAAGGTGCCGGCGGGCAGCGACCAAGCGGCATCCTGCGGCTGGCCGAGTCGGCGCAGCTGTGGTGGAATCACGTCCATCCAGCTGAACAGTCCGCCTCGTTCCATCCATCGTTGATGCAGCTCTCGTCCTGTCTCGCTGTGCCAGTAGCAGTTGGTCTCGGGCTGCGCAACGATGAGGTCGGCGGCGACCAAGCGTGCCACGGCCCGGATGAACTCCGCCTCGGTCAGGATGGCGTGGTTGATGCTGTCGGCTTTGCTGATGATCTGGGTGAGTGTGCATCCGTCGTCAGGGCCCGTTCCCTCGATCGAGGAGAAGACCCAGGCGTCCGAGTCGGTCCATTGCTCGGTCATGGTTGAAGGATAAGAACGGGCTGCTCGGCGAGACGCTTGTCGGGCGGTCTGGCGGCCGGCGATGCTGATGCCGCCGCAGGCGTTGACGATCCGGTCGACTTCGACGGCGGTGGTCTGCGGCTCGGGCTGCGGTAGTGGGGGCGCGCCGGCGGGTGCGCTGCGGTTGGCCAGGAGCCGGGCGAGGTCGCGTTGGGACAGCCTTGATGGGCTGGACGTGATGCGGTGCCGTGGGCGGTGAGCACGTGCAGCCGGTCGGTGCCGACCCAGATCGTGACTGGGGTGCCAGCGAGGGTGGGGCCGAGCCATACCTGTTGCTTGGCGACGGTGATGTTGCCCGACGGTGGCACGACCCGGATCAGCTGCACCGGCTGCGGGCGGGTGGTGGATTTCATCGAGCGCCCTCGCCCACACCGGGCTGCAGGGGTGACCCACCGGAGTGGTGTGCACGGGGTGGGACGATCACTACGTGCAGGTGGCGGGGGCCGTGGACGCCCTCGACCCGGTTGAGTTCGATGTCACTGGTCGCTGACGGGCCACTGATCCAGGTGAGTGGGCGGTGGGGATCGAGGCGCGCGAGGGCGTCCGGCACCCCCGCGACGACCTGGTCGACACGCAGCACGCAGATGTGCACGTCGGGCAGGAGCGTGATGACCCGCCGACCCTGGTCGGCGGCCGCGTCGAGGATGACGGTCCCGGTCTCGGCGACCGCCACCGCCGCTGCGGTGACCACCCCGTCGGCAGTGGCGATCTCTTCGGTCGGGAGATCGTCGTCGGTGAGCGCCTCGACGGTGTCGGGCAGCCAGTGCCGGGGCAGCCCTGCCGGGATCACGACCCGCCGTCCGCCGAGAATCGTGTCGACGATCTGCGCCACCTCGCCGTCGGAGCACTGGTGCACCGTCGCCCGGTAGTCGGTGAGCCGGTGCACGAGGACGTCGAGGTGCACGGCACCGCCAGCCGGTCGATAGTCGCGCGCGACCTCACCTGGGGAGCCTGGTGGCGGGCCGAGAGCCGCACGTAGCCGACCGAGGATCACGTCGCGGGAGGTCATCGTTGCGCCCACCATTCGCGGAAGGTCTGCGGAGGCGGCTGCGGTAGGTCGCGGCCGACGGTCCAGCCGGACAGCGGGGGAGGAAGGCCCCGGCCACGCCGGCCGGCGAAGCGGGCGAGCCGCGACCCGCGCTGGGCGGCCTCGTACAAGGGCAGGTGGTCCATGGTGTACGCGGCGGCGGCCATGGTGATCGCCTCGGCGCTCGGCATGCGATGGTCGCTCCGGTACGCCGTCACGTGCTCCGCGCGCAGGTGTACCAGGATCGACGGGATGTCGATCTTCACCGGGCAGGCGTCGAAACACGCGCCGCAGAGGGAGGAGGCGTACGGCAGGGAGGCGTTGTCCTCGACGCCGGTCAGCTGGGGCGAGAGCACGGCGCCGATCGGTCCGGGATAGACGGACCCGTACGCGTGGCCACCGGCACGCTCGTAGACGGGGCAGACGTTCAGGCAGGCCGAGCAACGAATGCAGTGCAACGCCTGACGGCCAACCTCGTCGGCGAGCACCGCGCTACGGCCGTTGTCCAGCAGCACAAGGTGGAAGTTCTTCGGCCCGTCGTCGGGAGTGACGCCCGTCCACATCGACGTGTACGGGTTCATCCGCTCGCCGGTGGAGGCCCGGGGCAGCAGTTGCAGGAACACCTCCAGGTCCGCCCAGGTGGGGATGACCTTCTCGATGCCCATCACGGTGATCAGGGTGTCCGGCAGGGTGAGGCACATCCGGCCGTTGCCCTCGGATTCGACCACGGCCAGGGTGCCGGTCTCGGCGACCGCGAAGTTCGCCCCGGAGATCGCGACCCGGGTGCTGAGGAATGTGCGGCGCAGGTGACGACGGGCCGCCGCTGCCAGGATCGCGGGTTCATCGGTCAGCGCCGGGTCCACGCCGGGCATCTCGCGGAGGAAGATGTCGCGGATCTCCGCCCGGTTGCGGTGGATCGCGGGGACCAGGATGTGGCTGGGCTTGTCCCGGCCGAGCTGGACGATCAGCTCGGCGAGATCGGTCTCGACCGGTTCGATGCCGGCGGCCTCCAGCGCCTCGTTGAGGCCGATCTCCTGGGTGGCCATCGACTTGACCTTCATGACCCGGTCACTGCCGGTGGCGGTGACCAGGTCGGTGACGATCCGGTTGGCCTCGACGGCGTCGACCGCCCAATGCACGGTGCCGCCCGCGGCGGTGACCGCCGTCTCCAACTGGTCGAGCAGCTCCGGCAGGCGGGCCATGGTGTCGGCCTTGATGGCCCGGCCGGCCTCGCGCAGTTCCTCCCAGTCGGGGACCTCGCTGATGACGGCAGCCGACTTGGCCCGGATGGTGGCGGTGGCGTGGCCGAGGTTGCGGCGTAGTTGGGCGTCGGCGAGGCTGCGCCGGGCCGCGACCGGGAACGGCTCGTCGCCGCGCAGGTGCCCGACACCGCGCGGTGCGGTGGCCGGCATGCCGAGGAAGGTGCGGGTCATGCCGGCACCCCGCCGGTCCGCGGCTGCGGCTGCTCGATCGGGTCGGCGGCGGCCTCGGTGCTGGCCAGGATCTCCGCGAGGTGCACGGTGCGTACGCCGGTGCGCAGTCGGGCCAGGCCACCACCTATGTGCATCAGGCAGGAGGCGTCGCCGGCGGTGCAGACGTCGGCCCGGGTGGCGAGTACGTGACGCATCTTGTCTGCCAGCATCGCCGTCGAGGTGTCCGCGTTCTTCACCGCGAACGTGCCGCCGAAGCCGCAGCACTGCTCGGCCTGCGGCAGCTGCACCAGGTCCAGGCCGCGGACCGCACGCAACAGCCGCAGCGGCTTGTCGCCCACCCGGATCATCCGCAGCGAGTGGCACGTCGGGTGGTAGGTCACCCGGTGCGGATAGTAGGCGCCGACGTCGGTCACCCCGAGCACGTCGACGAGCAGCTCCGACAGCTCGTACGTGCGACTCGCGACGTCCTCGGCCCGGCTGGCCAACCGCTCGTCGCCGGCTCGACGGGCGACCAGCGCGTGCTGGTGGCGCACTGAGCCGACGCACGAACCGGATGGGGCCACCACCACGTCGTACGGGGCGAAGGTCCGCACGTGCCGACGTACCAGCCGCAGCGCGTCGTCCGGGTAGCCGGTGTTGATGTGCATCTGCCCGCAGCAGGTCTGGTCCTGCGGAAAGACGACCTCGTGACCGAGCCGTTCCAGCAGCCGCACCGTCGCCTTGGCCGCCTCGGGGAACAGGGTGTCGGCCAGGCACGTGACGAACAGGGCTATGCGCATGCTCAGTCCTCCCATCCGAGACGTCGGGCAGCCGCCCGCCACGCTGCCGCGTCGCGGCGTGGCTCGTACCGCACGATCTGTTGAGTCAGCCGCAGCACGGACCGCAGCGACGCCAGGTCACCGCCGATCACGCCGAGGGCGCGGGCCTGTACCAGCGCGTTGCCCAGAGCGGTGGCCTCGACCGGCCCGGCCAGCACGGGCAGGCCGCAGGCGTCGGCGGTGAGCTGACACAGCAGGTCGTTGCGGGCGCCACCGCCGACGACGTGCACGGCGTCGACGTGCCGACCGGATAGTCGTTGCGCCTGCTGGACTGCGCGCCGGTGCGCCAGCGCGAGGCTGTCCAGGATGCACCGGACCGTGGCGGCGGGGCTGTCCGGCGGCGGTTCCCCGGTACGCCGACAGACTTGCGCGATGCGTGCGGGCATGTCGCCGGGTGGCAGGAAGATGGGATCGTCGGGATCCACCACGCAGCGGAAGGCCGGTTCCTCGGCCGCCTGCCGGAGCAGGGCGGGCAGGTCCGTGGTCCCCCAGGCGCGCAGCGACTCCTGCAGTGGCCAGAGCCCCATCACGTTACGCAGGTAGCGGATCGTGCCGTCGATGCCGGCTTCGTTGGTGAAGTTGGCCCGCCGGCTCGGTTCGCTGAGCACCGGGGCGTCCAGCTCGACCCCGACCAGAGACCACGTGCCGCAGGAGATGTAGGCGAAGTGCTCACTGGCCGCCGGCACACCGACCACCGCCGAGGCCGTGTCATGCGATGCCACCGCTACGACGTGGGGCGATCCGGGTAGGTCGAGCGCGGGCAGGACCGGACCGATCCGGGTGCCCGGCTCGCGCAGTGGCGGGAACAGCTCGCTGCGGATCCCGGCGTCGGTCATCAGATCGGTCGCCCAGGCGCGGCGACGCAGGTCGTACAGCTGGGTGGTGGAGGCGTTGGTGACTTCGGCGCCGACCTCACCCGTGAGCCAGTACGCGATGAGGTCCGGAATCAGCAGCAGCCGGTGCGCGGCCTCCAGCTGGGGTGTACCGGCGGCGGCGGCGAGTTGGTAGAGGGTGTTGAAGGGCAGGTGTTGCAGCCCGGTCGTGGCATAGAGCCGCTCCGGTCCGAGCTGCTTCGCCACCCGGTCGCTGACGCCCTCGGTGCGCCCGTCGCGGTAGTGCACCGGGTTGCCGAGCAGTGCGCCAGTGGCGTCGAGCAGCCCGTAGTCGACCGCCCAGGTGTCGATGCCGAGGCCGGCGACCGGGCCGGCAGCCCTCAGCCCGTCCAGCGCGCCCCGGTAGAGCGCCAGGACGTCCCAGTGCAGGGTGCCCGCGACCTGCACCGGTTCGTTGCGGAACCGGTGCGCTTCCGTCAGATCCAGCGTCCCCGGCCCGACGCGCGCGAGCATGACCCGACCGCTGGACGCGCCCACGTCCACGGCGGCCAGTCGCACGGCGCTCATCAGCGGAGAAAGGCCGCAGCGACACCGGCGTCCACCGGGACGTGCAGACCCGTGGTGTGCGACAGTTCGCCGCCGGTGAGCACGAAGACCGCGTTGGCGACGTGCTCGGGCAGGACCTCTCGCTTGAGCAGGGTGCGCTGGGCGTAGAACTCGCCCAGCTTCTCCTCCGGCACGCCGTAGACGGCCGCCCGTTGGGCACCCCAGCCTCCGGCGAAAATCCCGGAGCCGCGGACCACCCCGTCCGGGTTGACACCGTTCACCCGGATGCCGTGGCCGCCGAGTTCGGCGGCGAGCAGCCGGACCTGGTGCGCCTGGTCGGCCTTCGCCGCCCCGTACGCCACGTTGTTCGGGCCGGCAAACAGCGAGTTCTTGCTGGAGATGTAGACGATGTCTCCGCCCATGCCCTGCGCCAGCAGCACCCGCGCGGCCTCCCGGGATACGAGGAACGAGCCCTTCGCCATCACGTCGTGCTGGATGTCCCAGTCCGCCTCGGTCGTCTCGAGCAACGACTTGGACAGCGAGAGCCCGGCATTGTTGACGACCAGGTCCACCCCGCCGAAGGCCAGCACCGCCTCGCGCAGGGCGGCGGCCACGGCCTCACCGTCGCTGACGTCGGCGGCGACGGCGACCGCCACGTCGGCGCTGCCGATCTCGGCGGCGACAGCGGCGGCCGCCTGTGCGTCACGGTCGGCGACCACGACACACGCGCCCTCGACGGCGAGCCGGTGGGCGATCGCCCGCCCGATGCCGGAGCCACCTCCGGTGACGAACGCGACCCGCGTGGCGAGGGCCTTCGGCTTCGGCATGCGCTGGAGCTTCGCCTCCTCCAGGGCCCAGTACTCGATCCGGAACTTCTCGGCCTCGTCGATCGGCGCATACCTCGACACTGATTCCGCGCCACGCATCACGTTGATGGCGTTGACGTAGAACTCGCCGGCGACCCGGGCGGTCTGCTTGTTGGCACCGAAACTGAACATGCCCACACCGGGCACCAGGACCACGGCCGGGTCGGCACCGCGCATCGGCGGGCTGTCCGGGGTGGCGTGCCGCTCGTAGTAGGCGCGGTAGTCGTCACGGTAGGCGGCGTGCAGTTCCCGAAGCCGGGCGATCACGTCTTCGACAGGCGCGACGGGCGGCAGGTCGAGCACCATCGGTCGGACCTTGGTACGCAGGAAGTGGTCCGGGCAGGAGGTGCCGAGCGCGGCGAGCGCGGGGTGCTTCTCCCGCGCGACGAAGTCCAGCACCACGTCACTGTCGGTGAAGTGGCCGACCTGCGGCCGATCGGTGGACGCCAGGCCCCGCAGCACCGGAAACAACGCCGCCGCCCGCCGCCGCCGCTCATCGGTCGGCAGCGGCTCGTAGCCGCTGATGACCGGGCCGAGCGGCTCGACCTTCCCCCGCTGGTCGAGGAACGCCTGCGCGGACCGGATAATCTCCAGCGAGTTACGCTCGCACTCGTCACTGGTCGTGCCCCACGCGGTGATGCCGTGCCCGCCGAGGATCACGCCGATCGCCTGCGGGTTGGCCCGCGCCACCGCGGCGATGTCCAGGCCGAGCTGGAATCCGGGCCGCCGCCACGGGACCCACAACACCCGGTCGCCGAAGATCTCCTTGGTCAGCTCGGGCCCGTCGGCGGCCGCGGCGATCGCGATGCCGGCATCGGGGTGCAGGTGGTCGACGTGCGCCGCGTCGACCAGTCCGTGCATCGCGGTGTCGATGGACGGCGCCGCCCCGCCCCGGCCGTGCAGGCAGTAGTCGAACGCGGCGACCATCTCGTCCTCCCGCTCGATCCCGGGGTAGACCTCGACGAGGGCGCGGAGCCGGTCCAGCCGCAGCGCGGCCAGACCGGCCGGGGTCAGGGTGCCGAGGTCGCCGCCGGAGCCCTTGACCCAGAGCAGCTCGACCGGGCCACCGGTGACCGGGTCGGTGGCCGCACCCTTGGCGGAGGTGTTGCCCCCGGCGTAGTTCGTCGTGGTCGGGTCGGCGCCGAGCCGGTTGCTGCGCGCGATCAGCGCCTGAACCTCGGATTGCATCGTCCTCACGTCCCCAGTCTGCGTTTCTCAAGCGTGGTCAGGCGCCCCAGCCGGCCTGCTGGCCGCCGGCGCGTTCGGCGCGGATCTTGTCGAAGTAGCCGGAGCGGGCGTACGCGGCCATCGGGTCCGGATCCAGGCCCAGGTCCGTACGAAGCTCGGCGAGCAGCGGCCGGACGTCGGTGTTGTACGCGTCCATCAGCACCGCGTTGGCGGCGAGCACGTCACCGCTGCGTTGCGCGGCGGCCAGCGCGTCAGCGTCGACGAGCAACGCCTTCGCGGTCGCCTCCTGCACGTTGAGCACCGAGCGGATGATGGCCGGGATCTTCGCCTCGATGTTGTGGCACTGGTCGAGCATGAACGCGATGCCGGCCTCCGGCGCCAACGCGTCGCCCCGGACGATCTCGTACATGATCCGGAACAGCTGGAACGGGTCCGCGGAGCCGACCATCAGGTCGTCGTCGGCGTAGAAGCGGGAGTTGAAGTCGAACGCGCCGAGCTTCCCGGCGCGCAGCAGGAACGCCACGATGAACTCGATGTTCGTGCCCGGCGCGTGGTGCCCGGTGTCGATGACCACCTGCGCTTTTGGGCCCAGCTCCAGGCAGTGCGCGTAGGCGGTGCCCCAGTCCGGCACGTCCGTGGTGTAGAAGGCCGGCTCGAACAGCTTGTACTCCAGCAGCAGCCGTTGGTCGTCGCCGAGCCGGTCGTAGGTTTCGCGCAGCGCCGCCGCGAGCCGGTCCTGCCGGGCGCGGATGTCGTCCTGGCCTGGGTAGTTGGTGCCGTCGGAGAACCAGAGCTTCAGGTCCCGGGATCCGGTGCGGTCCATGATGTCCACGCACTCGAGCAGGTGGTCGATGGCCTTGCGGCGCACCCCCGGATCCGGGTTGGTGACGCTGCCCAGTTTGTAGTCGTTGTCCTGGAAGACGTTGGCGTTGATCGCGCCCAGGCTGACGCCGTGGTCCTGGGCGTACGCGGCCAGGTCGGCGTAGTCGTCGACGCGGTCCCACGGAATGTGCAGGGCCACCGTCGGTGCGACGCCGGTGAGCTGGTGCACGACCGCCGCGTCGGCGATCTTCTCGTAAGGGTTGCGCGGCACACCCTCCTGCGGGAACACCTTGAACCGGGTTCCGGAGTTGGCGTACGCCCAGGACGGGGTTTCGATGCGCTGGCCGCGCAGGGCCCGCCTGACCCGCTTCAGGGTCTGCGCGTCGAGCTGCGTCATGGTGTCTCTCCCGTCTGTACGGCGGACCGCGCCGCAGGATCTGCGGCAAGCTGCGCCTCAAGGTTGAAGACCTCGTCCAACGGCCGCATGGCGCGGTCGGGGGCGCCGTCGTCGAGGTCGACGAAGTACGGCGCCATCTCCGCCTGCCAGCGGGCGTTGACGTCGCTGGCCCGCATGGCGGCCTGGGCCGCCGCGAAGTCGTCGGTGACCAGATAGCCCACGAGCAGGCCGTCGTCGCGGAGGAAGAGCGAGTAGTCGTGCCAGCCGCTCTCGGCCAGGGCGGTGAGCATCTCCGGCCAGACCCGCGAGTGGCGGGCGCGGTACTCGTCCAGTCGGTCTGGGTCGACCTGGAGGGTGAAGCAGACGCGGGGCATGGTTCTCCCGTCGGCTCCCCCGGTCGGTGCGGCGCGGCGTGCGCCGGCACCGACCGGGAGGGCGGTCAGAACTGGAACTGGTCGATGTTGTTCTTGTCGAAGACCGTGGGCGGGCCGAGGATGACCACCCCGTCCTTCCCGACGGTGAACTCGCCGAGCTTGCCGGCCTTGAACTTGTCACCCTCGGCGCCGGTGATCTGGCCGGAGGCAAGTGCCGCGCCGGCGTACGCCGCCAGGTAACCGAGGTCGGCCGGGCTCCACAGGGCGAACGCTTCGACGGTGCCGTCCTTGACGTACTGGCGCATCTGGTTCGGGGTGCCCAGCCCGGTCAGCTTGACCTTGCCCTTGTACTGCGACCCGCTGAGGTAACGGCCGGCCGCCGCGACACCGACCGTGGTCGGGGAGATGATGCCTTTGAGGTTGGGGTACGACTGGAGCAGACCCTGGGTCTCCTGGAAGGACTTCTGGTCGTCGTCGTTGCCGTACGCCACGGTGACCAGCTTGATCTTGCTGTATTCGGGCTTCTTCAGCTCGTTCTTCATCAGCGCGATCCAGGCGTTCTGGTTGGTCGCGTTGGCGGTGGCGGAGAGGATGGCGATCTCGCCCTCGCCGCCGATCTGCTGCGAGATGAGCTTGACCTGGTTCTCGGCGATGCCCTCGGCGGTCACCTGGTTGACGAAGATCTGGCGGCACTCCGGCTTGGTGTCCGAGTCGAAGGTGACGATCTTCGCGCCGGCCGCCTTCGCCTGGTTGAGCGCCCCGCAGATCGCGTTCGGGTCGTTGGCCGAGGTGACGATCACGTCCATGCCCTGCTGGGACAGGGTGTTGATGTAGCTGACCTGGGAGGAGGCGCTGGCCTCGGAGGGCCCGACCTCCTTGAACTCGCCCTTGAACTCGGTGACCGCGTCCTTGCCGCCGTTGTCCGAGACGGTGAAGTAGGGGTTGTTCAGGGCCTTCGGCAGGAAGGCGATCTTCAACCCTTCCTTGATGGCGGCGTCGGGATTGGCCGCGCCGCTCGCCTGGTTGCCGGCGCCGCCGTCGTTGTTGGAGTTGTCCCGGGTGGTGCCGCCACAGGCGGCGCTGAGCAGCAGTGCGGCGACGGCGAGGCTGGTGGCCCCGACACGGAGGCCTCTGCGGTATGCGGACATCGTCATCCTTCCGGGGGTGATAGGTGTGCGGGGGAGCGTCACGAAGCGACGGGGTGCCGCTGTCGTCGACGGTGCAGCCGGGCGCGGATGTCCGCGACGGCGTTGGGCAGCACGACGGATGCGATGAGCAGGCTGCCGGTGACGATCGTCAGCGCGTTGGCGTCGACGTCGGCGAGTTGCAGCGCGTTGCGCAGGACGCCGAGGAGCAGCACGCCGGCCAACACACCGAGCAGAGCACCCCGACCGCCGAAGATCGAGACACCGCCGAGCAGCACGGCGGTCACCACGGTCAACTCCAGGCCGGTGGCGTTGTCGCCGCGGGCGCTGGCGTAGCGCAGGGTCCAGAAGATGCCGACCAGCCCGCACACCGCGCCGGAGACCACGAAGAGCCAGAACTTCGTCCGGGCCACCGAGACGCCGGTGAAGGTGGCGGCCTGGTCGTTGTTGCCCATGGCGTAGAGCGCGCGACCGACAGCGGTGGCGTGCAGCACGACCCCGAAGATCACTGCGAGCAGCAGCAGCGGGACCACCACGACCGGGATCGACGTGCCGGGAATGGTGCGCACCACGGCGACGGTCCAGTCGGCCGGGAAGTCCGCGACCGCCTGATCGCCCAGCACCACGAAGGACAACCCCCGGTAGAGGGCGAGCGTGCCGATGGTCACCGCCAGCGACGGCAGACCGAAGCCGGTGACGAAGAGGCCGTTCACCGCGCCGAGCACGGCGCCGAGCAGCACCACCAGGACGCAGATCAGCTCCAGGGACAGCCCGCTGGTGAGCCAGAGCTGCCCCATCAACGTGCTGCACAACCCAACCATGCTGGCCACCGAGAGATCGATCTCACCGGTTATCACGATCAGGGTCATCGGCAGCGCGATGAGCGCCAGCGGCATCAGGTCGAGCAGCAGGAACTGGGCGTTGCGTCCGGTGGCGAAATTCTCCACGGTCAGGCTGGCGACCAGCACGGCCACCACGAGGGCGGCGACGATCACCGCGTCCCAGGAGCCGAACAGCCCGCGCAGGCTGGCGAGGCGGCCCGCGCCGGGCTCGGCCTCGGCGGTGGGCGGTGCGGCGTACAGGCTGTCATGCGCCATGCGCGCTTCTCCCTCGGAGCCGGGCCGCCACCCGCAGGGCCAGGAGCCGGTCCAGCCCGATGGCGGCGAGGATGAGTGCGCCGACCACGGCCTGCTGCCAGAACGGGTCGATGCGCAGGACGGCGAGTGAGCTGCCGATCGTGGTCAGCAACACGGCGCCGAGCGCCGCGCCGTACGCGCTGCCGCTGCCGCCGAAGATCGCCACCCCGCCGACCACGGCGGCGGCGACGACCTGGAGTTCCAGGCCGCTGCCGGCGGCTGCGTCGAGGGTGCCGAACCGGGCCGCGTACAGCACACCGGCGAGCCCGGCGAGGGCGCCGCTGGCGACGAAGACCGCGAACACCCGTCGGCCCACCGGGATGCCGGAGAGCCGGGCGGCGGCCGGTTCGGAGCCGATCGCGTACAGCTCCCGGCCGCTGCGGTAGGAGCGCAGGTAGATACCGACGACGGCGACGACGACCAGCGCGACGAGGAACAGCACGGGTACGCCGAGCACGGTCTGGTTGCCCAGCCGCAGGAACGACGGGGGCATGTCGGCGGCGTTGATCTGCCGGCCGGACGCCCAGTAGTAGTCGACGCCGCGGAAGGCGTAGAGGGTGCCGAGGGTGATGACCAGGGCGGGCACCCGGGCCACCGCGATCAGGCCGCCGTTGACCGCGCCACACAGTGCGCCCAGCGCGACACCCACCACGAGCGCCACGGGCCAGGGCGTGCCGGGCGCGGAGAGGAACAGCGAACCGGTGGCGAAGGCGACCAGACCCAGGATCGAGCCGACGGAGAGGTCGACGTTGCGCGTGACGATGACCAGGGTCTGGCCGACCGCCAGGATCACGAGGATCGCGCAGCCGAGCAGCAGATCCTTGATGCTCTGGCCGCTCAGGAACCGATCGTTGCGCAGGGTGGTCACCAGGACCAGCAGGCCGAGCGCGATCAGCAGGCTCAGCTCGCGTACGGCGAGCAGCCGTTCGGTGCGGCTGCGGCGCTGCCGACCGGGGTCGGTCGGGGCGTTCCCGGCGGCCCGTTCGGGCGCGCCGGCGTCGGTGAGGCTCATGAGGTCGCTCCTTGACCGGTGGCGGCGAACATGATGGAGGTCTCGTCCGCCTCGGCCCGGGGCAGCTCGCGGACCAGTCGTCCCTCGTGCATCACGAGAACCCGGTCGGCCATGCCGAGCACCTCGGGCAGTTCGCTGCTGATCATGAGGATCGCCAGGCCCTCGCCGGCCAGCTCCGAGAGCAGCCGGTGCACCTCGGCCTTGGTGCCGACGTCGATGCCACGGGTGGGTTCGTCGATGATCAGGACCCGTGGTTCGGTGGCCAGCCACTTGGCGAGGACGACCTTCTGCTGGTTGCCACCGGAGAGGGTCGCCACGGGCGCGCCGAGCCGGGAGGCCTTCACCTGTAGCCGTCGCGTCCAGTGGCGGGCCTCGGCGCGCTCGGCGCCGCCGAGCAGGAGGCCCAGCCTGCTCAGTGCCCGGCGGCGGGCCAGGGTGGCGTTGCGCTCCACCGACAGCTCCATGACCAGGCCCTGCTGCCGTCGGTCCTCGGGGACCAGCGCCATGCCGGCGCCGATCGCCCGGCCTGGGTTGCCCGCCGGGACGGCGCGGCCGGCCACCAGCACCTCGCCCGTGTCGTAGCGGTCGACGCCGAAGACGGCGCGGGCGACCTCGCTGCGCCCGGCGCCGACCAGCCCGGCGAGCGCGACGATCTCCCCGCCCCGGACGGAGAACGACACGTCGGTGAAGACGCCGGCCCGGGTCAGCCCACGGACCTCGAGCAGCGTGTCCCGCAGCTCGGCGTCCTGCTTCGGGTAGAGCGAGGAGACGTCCCGGCCGACCATGCGCCGCACCACCTCGTCGACGGTCAGGTCGGCGGCGTGGTCGCTGGAGACCCAGGCGCCGTCGCGCAGCACGGTGACGCGGTGGCACAGGTCGAACACCTCGTTGAACCGGTGCGAGATGAACAGCACGGCCGCCCCACCCTCGCAGAGCGCCCGCGCGACTGCGAAGAGCCGTTCGACCTCCACACCGGAGAGCGCGGCGGTGGGCTCGTCCATGACCAGGACGCGGGCGTCGAACGAAATGGCCTTGGCGATCTCGACGAGCTGCTGGTCGGCGATGGACAGGCCACGCGCGGGGCGGGTCGGGTCGATCCGGACCCCCAGCCGCTGGAACAGCCGCTCGGCGTCGCGGTTCATCGCGGCGGTGTCGATGCGACGCAGGCCGCGCAGCGGTTGCCGACCCATGAAGATGTTCTCCGCCACGGAGAGGTCCGGAAAGAGCGTCGGCTCCTGGTAGATGACCGCGATGCCGGCGGCCCGGGCGTCGGCGGGACCGCGCAGTCGCAGCGGTTGCCCGTCCAGGTTCATCTCCCCGGCGTCCGGCGCGTGCGCGCCGGCCAGAACCTTCACCAGAGTGGACTTTCCCGCCCCGTTCTCGCCGACCAGGGCGTGGGCCTCACCGGGGTGCAGCGCCAGGTGCACCCCGCGCAGCGCGGCGACGGCCCCGAAGGACTTCGTCACGCCGTCGAGGACCAGCAGCGGAGCCTGGGTGCCCGGTGCGTCGACGGTCATCTGCACCCCTCCTGAATCGTTTCATGCGCCGTTGCATGGACGGTAGGGGTCGGCCTTCGAGAGCGTCAAGAGTTTCGTTGCTAATTCTTTGCTGTTGCTGACAGGGGCTCCGGGGCCGACTCGCAGTGCTGCTCGGGAGGTGGATGAAACGTTTTAGGCGCTATACACTGCCGAGCAGCCCGGCCAGCACGGGCCGCGACCACCGTACGGAGCGTCTGGGGAGTCATGGCAACGGCGAACATCAAGGAGGTCGCTCGGCACGCCGGGGTTTCCCTCGGCACCGTGAGCAACGTGCTCAACCGACCCGACACGGTTTCGCCCGCCACCCGTCAGCGGGTGCTCGACGCCATCACCACCCTCGGCTACGTCCGCAACGACTCCGCTCGTCAACTGCGCGCCGGGCACAGCCGCACCGTCGCCATCGTCGTCCTGGACGTGGCCAACCCGTTCTTCACCGACGTGGTCCGGGGGGCCGAACAGGTGATCGAGGGCGCCGGCGCCATGCTCGTCGTCTGCAACAGCGGCGAGGACAGCGCCCGGGAGCGCCGCCACCTGGAGCTGCTGGAGGAGCAGCGGGTCCGTGGTGTGCTCATCACCCCGGTCGACCACGGCCCGCAGCCCACCCTGGACAGGCTCATCGAGCGAGGCATCCCGGTGGTGCTGGTGGACCGGGGAACGGGCCGGGCGAACCGTTGCTCGGTGGCGGTCGACGACGTGCTCGGCGGCCGACTCGCCATGGACCACCTGCTGGATCAGGGCCACCAACGCATCGCCTACCTCGGTGGCCCGCTCACCATCGCCCAGGTCGCCGACCGGCACGCCGGGGCCGCCGCAGCTCTGCAGGACCGCGGCCGCGCCGCTGAACTCCGCGTGGCGGTGACCACCAGCCTGACCGTCGCCGCAGGCCGACGTGCCGCCGAGGAGCTGCTCGCGTTGCCGGTCCGCAAGCGCCCGACCGCCGTGTTCTGCGCCAACGACCTGATCGCGCTCGGTGTGCTCCAGGAGCTGACCGCGCGCGGCGTGCGGGTGCCGATCGACGTGGCCATCGTCGGCTACGACGACATCGAGTTCGCCGGTGCCGCGGCGGTGCCACTGTCGTCGGTGCGCCAGCCCCGCGACCAGCTCGGCCGCGCCGCGGCGGAGCTGTTGCTCGAAGAGGCCGAGTCCGGCGACACGCACCGGCACCGGCACGTGGTGTTCCAGCCCGAGCTGGTCGTACGCCGATCCAGCGAACAGCCCCGACGCACCCGGCGCTGACCGGCCTCATCGACCAGGTGTGTGCCACCACCCCGTCCACCACCACCTGGTAGTCCTTGAGCTGCGGCCCGTCGTACGTCTCCACCGACCGCGGCACGAACGGTTCACCGGGCCGGACCGCGAGATCGAACTCGAACCAACCGCCGGGTCCAGGACCTCCGAGGTGCGGGGCCGAGGGGCTCCCCGGTGGCAGGGGTTGCCGTCGGGACTACAGGGGCGCTGTCGTCCGCCGGACGGCGAGGGTGGGGGAGAGCTTCACCTGGGTTGTCGGCCGACTGCCGTCGGTGATGCGGTCGAGCAGTAGTCGGGCGGCGTTGGTGCCGATCTGGTGACCAGCCTGGTCGACGGTGGTCAGTGAGATCGGACCGAAGGCGGCGAAGGTGGTGTTGTCGTAGCCGGCGACGGAGATGTCGGCGGGCGCCGACAGGCCAGCATCGGCGAGGGCGTCCAGGACTCCCATGGCGACGATGTCGGCGCCGGCGAAGATGGCCGTCGGCCGTTGCGGCCGGGCGAGCAGCTGCTTCGCGCCGAGATAGCCGCCCTGCTGGGTGTAGGTGGTGGAGGCGATGTCGATGTGCTCGTCGAGGCCGTGAGCACGCATGGCGTGGCGGTAGCCGTCGGCGCGCACGGCGTTCGGCATCTCGGTGAGCCGTATCGGATTGGTCTCGTGATGTTCGATGTGGGCGATCCGGCGGTGCCCGAGCTCGACGAGGTGAGCGACGATCAGGCCGGCGCCGATGAAGTCGTCGTCTGCGACGGTGTCGTAGACAGCCGAGCGTCCGTGCCGGCCGACGACGACGGTGGGTACGGTGCGGGCGATGCGTTCCAGGCGCTGCCGGGAGGTCAGCGGGGCGATGAGGATGACACCGTCCATGTTGCGGTCGATCATCGCGTCGGTGACGTGGGCTTCGCCGGGCTCGCTGTTGCAGGACGCGGCGATCAGCACCTGGTAGTCGGTGCCGTCCAGCTGAGCGTTGACGCCGTCGAGGATGTCGGCGAAGAACGGGTTGCGGAGGTCGGGCAGCATCACGCCGATGGTGTAGGTCTGGCCGCGAAGCCCGCGGGCGGACGCCGACGGGCGATAGCCTAGTTCGTCGATGGCCGCACGGACCTTGGCCTGCATCTGCGGGCTGGCGCCGTATGCGTTACGCAGCACCTTGGACACGGCGGTGGTGGACACCCCGGCATGTCTGGCGACGTCGATGATCGTGACGCGGCGCGTCGGTGCTGGCGGTCTCGGCATCCGATCTCCTCATTCCGAAAAACGTTGCCCAGTTTAGGGATGCCACGTCTCCATGGCGAGGCCTCAGGGTGATCAAGACGATCGCCGTCCCCATCTGGTCTGCCAGCGCTTCGACCGGTACACCTCTTGACGCTCGTCGGTGTCGGCTCTTAAGGTCGGCGAGACATTTGGAAAACGTTGCCCGTTTCTCGCACCACGGCCGCGACGCGAGACGCAGGTGCGCGCCTCCTCACTGTTCGCATCTTCGACGGCAAGGCCCTCGCTCCGCGCGGTATGAAACGATTCAATCAAGTGGGTATCCAGTGACACTCCAGGTGAAAGAACGTTCCTCACCACCGACGACGGTCGTGCCCGCACGCCGTCAGCCGGGCGCGCCGCCGTGGTGGTTCATGATTCCCGCGCTGCTGCTGTTCGCCTTCGTCGTCCTGGTGCCCAGCGCACGTGGTTTGTACTACGCCTTCACCGACTGGGACGGCCTCGACCCGAACTTCACGGTCATCGGCCTGCGCAACTTCACCGACATGATCCACGACGCGGACGCCGTGTCGGCCGTCTGGCACACCCTGCTCATCGCGGTAGCGGTCACGGTGATTCAGAACGGCATCGGGCTACTGCTGGCGCTCGGCGTCAACAGCATGATCAAGAGCCGGAACTTCCTGCGGGTGCTGTTGTTCGCGCCGGCGGTGGTCACACCGATCGTGACCGCCTATCTGTGGCGCAACCTGCTCGGCTACGACGGTGCTGTCAACACCCTGCTCGGCGCGGTCGGCCTCGGCTCGTGGCGCCAGGACTGGCTCGGTGACCCGGACCTGGCGCTCTGGATGATCGTGCTCGTCGTGGTGTGGCAGTTCGCCGGCTACTCCATGGTCATCTTCCTGGCCGGGTTGCAGTCGGTGCCCAAGGAGATCTACGAAGCGGCCGCCATCGACGGCAGCGGCCCGATCCGCCGCTTCTGGTCCATCATCCGGCCGCTGCTCGCCCCCGCCATCACCATCAATCTGATGCTGTCCATCATCGGCGGGATCAAGCTCTTCGACCAGGTGTACGCACTGACCGGTGGCGGTCCCGGACACGCCACCGACACCATCTCCACCCTGATCTACAAGGATGCCTTCACCCTCGGCGAGTTCGGCTACAGCGTCGCCCTCGCCGTCGTGCTGACGGTCATCGTCGCCATCGCCTCCGCCGGCCAGTACGCCGTGCTGTCGCGCAACGAGAGGGCGACGTCATGAACCGCTACACCAAGCGCACCTTCGTGCTCGAAGTGGTCATGATCGCGGTGGCCCTCGCCTTCGCGTTCCCGGTCTACGTGCTGATCAACCTGGCCGTGCGGGCCCCGTCGGACACCTCGTCACCGATCAGCCCCACCGTTGCGCCAACGCTGGGCAACTTCACGCAGGCCTGGCAGGAAGCAGGACTCGGCGGGGCTCTGCTCAACAGTGTTCTCGTCACCGCCGCGAGCGTCCTGATCGTGCTCGCCGTCTCCTCATTGGCTGCCTACCCTCTCGCCCGCTCCACCGCCCACTGGTCACGCGGCACCTTCCTGCTGATCCTGCTGGGGCTGGTCCTGCCGTTCCAGCTTGCGTCGCTGCCGCTCTACCAGACGGTCCGTGACCTCGGCCTGCTCGGCACGGTGTGGTCGCTGGTGCTGTTCCACGCCGGCCTGCAGGTGCCGTTCACGACCTTCCTCTACGTCGGCTTCCTGCGGGCGATGCCCCGCGACTTCGAGGACGCCGCCGCCATCGACGGGTGCACACCGCTGGCGACCTTTCGCTACGTCGTCCTACCGATGATGAAGCCGATCACGCTGACCGCGCTGGTACTCAACGCCGTCAGCGTCTGGAACGACTTCTTCACCCCGCTGCTCTACCTCAGCGGCAGCGACCAGCAGACCATGCCCGTCGCGGTCGCCGGCTTCGTCGGCCAGTTCGTCTCCGACTGGAACCTCATCTTCGCCGCCCTGCTGATCAGCATCGTGCCCGTTCTCGCCGTGTACCTCGCGCTGCAGCGCAGCATCATCAACGGCTTCGCCGGAGGGCTGAAGGGATGACCCCCTACGGCTTGCAGGTTGAGCAGCGGACCCAACCACTCGGGCTTGACGAACCCCGCCCACGGCTGTCCTGGAGGCTCAGCAGCGAACGGCGTGGCGCCGCCCAGAGCGCCTACCGCATCACCGCGGCCGAGAACGAGCAGGACCTCGACGAGGTGTCCCGGCTGATCTGGGACACCGGTCGTCACGAGTCCACCGAGAACCTCCTGGTCGCGTGGGAAGGCCCGGCCCTGCGGCCAACGACGCGATATCACTGGCGCGTCGAGATCTGGGACGAGACGGACACACACAGCGGGCGCGCGCAGAGCTGGTTCGAAACCGGCCTACTTCAGCCGGCGGAGTGGACTGCGGTGTGGATCGGCCGCGACCCGCAGGCGATGCCACCTGTGGACCCGCCCACCGACGAGGACCTCGACACGCCCGGCCCGGCGGAGGCGCCGCTGTACCTGCGCACGGAGTTCCACCTGCCGAGCCGGCCGGTACGGGCCCGGCTGTACGCCACCGCCCGTGGCGTCTACGAACCCCGTCTCAACGGGGCCCGCGTCGGCGACGTCGAGCTCGCGCCTGGCTGGACCGAGTACCACCAGCGGATCCAGTACCAGACCTACGACGTCACCGACCGGCTGCACGCCGGCGACAATGTGCTCGCCGCGATTGTCGCCGACGGCTGGTGGTCCGGGTACGTCGGCTTCGACCCGCGTCGTCCTGCCCGGCACTACGGTGACGCCCCACAATTTCTCGCGCAGCTGGTAGTGGACTTCGCCGACGGCTCCCGCCAGGTGACGGCCACCGGCGATGTTTGGACCGAGCACAGCGGCGCGATCCGTGCCGCCGATCTGATGATGGGCCAGTACGTCGACGCCCGCCACGAGCTGACCGGCTGGGACAGCCCCGGTGCCTCTGGCGATTTCCGGCCGGCCGCGATCCTGGATACCGAGCCCGGTCCGCTGACCGCCGAACCCGACGCCCCGATCCGGGTCACCATGGATGCAGCCGCCGTGGCCGTGCACCGTCGCGGCCCGGATCGATTCATCGTCGACTTCGGCCAGAACCTGGTCGGTCGCCTACGCCTGCGCCTGCACGACGCGCCGGCGGGGCACCGCGTCGTGGTACGCCATGCCGAGGTCCTGGCCGACGGCGAACTGTACGTCGAGAACCTGCGCCGGGCCCGCGCGACGGACACCTACGTCACCGCGGGCCGCGCCGCCGAGGTGTTCGAGCCGCAGTTCACCTTCCACGGGTTCCGGTACGCCGAGATCAGCGGCTACCCGGGCGAGCTGACCGAAGCCGACGTGATCGCTCGGGTCGTGCACAACGACCTCGAGTGGACCGGCCGGTTCGAATGCTCCGACCCGTTAATCAACCAGTTGTACGCCAATATCGGCTGGGGGCAGCGCGGCAACTTCATCGCAGTCCCCACCGACTGCCCGCAACGTGACGAACGGCTCGGCTGGCTCGCCGACGCACAGCTGTTCGCACCGACGGCCGCCCGCAACGCCGACGTGTCGGCGTTCTTCGCCCGCTGGCTGCGCGACGTCGTCGACGGCCAGGACACCGACGGAGCGTTCCGCGACGTCGCCCCGATCGTCGCGATGGATCGTGAGGGTGCTCCGGCCTGGGGCGACGCTGGCGTCATCATCCCGTGGCTGCTGTGGCGCACCTACGGCGATCGACGGGTCCTGGAGCGCTGCTTCGACGCGATGGTCGCCTGGGTCGAGCACATCCGGCGGCACAATCCCAATCTGCTCTGGGAACATCGCACCGGCAACTCGTACGGCGACTGGTTGCAGGTTGACGCGGAGACACCGCGCGACGTGCTGGCCACGGCGTACTTCGCCCGCAGCGCACAGATCGTCGCGGACGCCGCCACGGTGCTGGGTCGAGCCGGCGAGGTGACTCGGTACCGGGCGCTGCACACGGCGATACGAAGAGCCTTCATCGATGCGTACGTGGGTGACGACGGAAGCGTCAAGGGAGGCACCCAGACCGCGTACCTGTTGGCGCTGGGATTCGATTTGGTCCCGGCTGGCCTGGTCGACAAGGCAGTCGGGCAGCTGGCCGCCAACATCGAGAACCGCGGCAACAGGCTCACCACCGGATTCGTGGGAGTGCCGTTGCTGTGCCCGGTGTTGACCGACCACGGCCGGGCCGCCGTCGCCTATGCCGTGCTGCACCAGGACGAATACCCGTCCTGGCTGTACTCGATCCGGCACGGCGCCACCACCATCTGGGAGCGCTGGGACGGCTGGACCGGCCAGGACGGATTCCAGTCGGCCGCGATGAACTCGTTCAACCACTACAGCCTCGGCAGCGTCGGCGACTGGCTCTACGGTCGGGTCGCCGGCATCGACCAGAGCGCCGATTCGGTCGCCTACCGGGAGCTGGTGCTGCGCCCGACCCCGGGCGGGCGGCTGACCTGGGCGCGCGCCGAGCAGCAGACCGCGCGTGGGCTCGTCGCCTGCGGCTGGTCGATCACCGACAACCGGCTCACCGTGACCGTCACGGTGCCGCCGGGAAGCACCGCCGTACTGCAGATCCCCACCGCTGACCCCGGCGACGTGCGCGAGAACGACGTGCCCGCCGCCGGAACCCCTGGGGTTCTCGGGGTCGAACCGACTGCCGCCGGGCTCACCCTGCGGCTGACGTCCGGCCGCTACACCTTCACCGCCCCCGCCTGATCCATCTCCACCGTGGGAGACATCGTGACAACACGCAGACTTACCGCCGTCGCTGCCGCACTGATGGCCGCGACCCTGACGGCGGCCTGCAGCAGCGGCACCAACGCCGGCTCCGGCGGCGAGAACACCCTCACCATCGCCTCGGTCGACCAGGGCTCCATCGAACCGGTCGTGAAGGCCTTCGAGGCGGCGAACCCCGGCGTGAAGATCAACCTCACCACCAGCGGCGCGGACCAGCATCAGCAGCAGATCCGTACGCAGCTGTCCTCCGGCACCGCACCGGACGTGATGTCGGTCTGGCCCGGCAACGGCAACCCCGGCGCCACGTACGTGATCGCCAAGCCCGGCTACCTGCTCGACCTGTCCGACCAGCCGTGGGCCGCACAGCTGCCGGACGCGTTCAAGAAGCTCGCCCAGTACGAGGGGAAGACCTACAACGCGCTGTTCGGGCTCAACGGGATCGGCGCCGTCTACAACGACGAGGCGGTGCGCAAAGCTGGCCTGACCGCGCCGGGTACCTGGACCGACCTGCTCGCCTTCTGCAGGGCCGCCGCAGGCAAGGGCACCCCCGCCTTCGCCTTGGGCGTTCAGGACAACTGGGTTACCCAGCTCGCCCTGTACGCCCTGGTGGCCACCGACGTCTATGGCACGGACAAGGACTTCGACGCCAAGATGCAGAGCGGCCAGGCCACCTTCGCCGCGTCGGCATGGGCCAACGCGATGGCTAAGTACCAGGAAATGAACAAGGCCGGCTGCTTCCAGAAGAGCCCCCTCAGCACCAGCTACGAGGCCAGCCAGACCCTGGCCGCGACCGGTAAGACGCTCGGCATCATCCAGGGCAACTGGGTCATCGCCCTGCTCAAGCAGAAGAACCCCAGCGGCACGTTCACCATGAAGGCGCTGCCGGCAACCGACGACGCGGCGAGCTTCGTCATGCCTGCCGCCGCCGGTATGGGCTATGGCGTCAACGCGAAGGCGAAGAACAAGGAACTCGCGCTCAAGTTCGTCAACTTCGTCATGTCACCAGAGGGCATGAAGCTGTTCAACGAGGCCCAGGGCAGCCTGCCGACTCTGCCCACCGCCACCACCACCATCGACCCCGGCCTGACCGAGCTCACCGCATACGTCAAGGACAACCGCACAGTGCCGTTCATGGATCAGTTGTGGCCCAACGCCAAGGTCCAGCAGACCATGCTCAGCGGCCTGCAGGAGATCTTCAGCGGCCAGGCCACCCCCGCCGAGGTCCTCAAGGACATGGACGCCGACTACAAGGCAGGATCATGAGAGCCGTACGCCTGATCACCGCACTCGGGCTCGCCGCGACACTCGCCGCGACCACCGTCCTCGCTGCCACCCCGGCCGGTGCCATCGGTCCCGACGTGCGAGTCGTGGACCTGCGCGTCGACGGCCGCCCCGACCAGCCGATCGGGCTGGACAACCCCAACCCGCTGCTCAGCTGGCGCTTCGCCGAAACGCGGTCGGCGGCCGCCGACCGGCAGACCGCCTACCAGATCCAGGTCCGCGACCTCGGCCGCAATCGGCTCATCTGGGACTCCGGCAAGGTCACTTCCGCCGTCCAATCCGGCGTCCGCTACTCCGGCACGGCACTCGGCTCCCGGCAACGCCTCGCCTGGCAGGTCCGGGTCTGGGACGCCAACCGGCGCGCCTCCGCCTGGAGCGCCCGCTCCACCTGGGAGATGGGCCTGCTCCAGCAATCCGACTGGGGCAGCGCGAGATGGATCGAGTATCCCGACCGCGCCGACACCCAACCGATGCCGATCTTCGCCCGCCAATTCAGCATCGACCCACGCCGTAAGATCAGTCACGCGCGGCTCTACCTGTCCGGCGTCGGCATGCACCTGCCGACCGTCAACGGCCGCGCGTTGAACGACGAGGTGCTCGCCCCCGGCTACTCGAACTACCAACTGTCGAGTGAATACCGCGGCTATGACATCACCGACGAGCTTCGCAAGGGTGACAACACCGTCGGGGTCAAGCTGGGCAACGGCCCAGCGTACGTGCGGCGCAGCGTCACCAACCCGGCGGTCGGGCGTACCTCGCCGTACTCCTGGTGGCAGAGCCAGCTCAAGGGCCGCGGCGTGCTCACCGGCGACACCGAGGCCGGGGCCACCACGGTGCGCCTCGACAGCGTCACCGGCTACCACGTCGGCGGCACCATCAACATCGACACCGCGGGCGGCGGCGACAACCTGGAGTCGCGGACCATCACCGCGATCGGGACGGCCGGTGCCGACGGCACCGGCATCACCTTCACCCCCGGCCTGTCCAAACCGCACTCCACCGGCGCCACGGTCACCGGATCCGGCAACAACATCGCAGCCAGCGATGCCAGCGCCGGAGCGGCCGTCAGCCCACGGCTCATTGCGAGGCTCGAGGTCTCGTACACAAGCGGGACCTCGACGGTGATCGTCTCGGACCGCGAGTGGCGCACCTCGCTGGGGCCGCTCGTCACCGACGCCTGGTACTCCGGGTCGGATCACGACGCCCGCCGCGAGCAGCCCGGATGGGACCAGCCGAGCGCCGACCTGACAGCCACCGCGAAGCGGCGCGACGGCAGCCCGGCCGCATGGATCGCCGCCGGAATCGCACCGCCGCCGAACCTCGCGACCAAGCTGGTCGGACGCACCGCCCCACCAATCAAGATCGCCGAAGAGTTCACCCCGGTCGCGGTGACCAACCCGAAACCCGGCACCTGGGTGTTCGACTTCGGGCAGAACATCGTCGGCCTGCCGCAACTCAAGCTCAAGCCGGGTGTGCCGGCCGGCACCACGATCCGCATGTCGCCGGCCGAGTCCCTCGCGGCCGACGGCACCGTGGATCAGGCATCGTTGATGGGTGGTGGAGGCAGCCGCGGCACCAACCTGTTCAACACCTACACCGCCGCAGGGCTACGTGGCGGGGAGACCTGGCGGCCGGACTTCAACTATTTCGGCATGCAGTGGGTGCAGGTCACCGGCCTGCCCGACGGCTACGTCCCGACCAGGGACACCATCACCGGGCTGCGAGTGCAGGCGGATACGCCCGTCGCCGGCACCGTGCTCACGTCGAACGCGCGAGTCAACCGTATCCACGACATGGCCTGGTACTCGTTCGCCGGCAACATCATGTCCGTCTTCACCGACTGCCCCGGCCGGGAGAAGCTGTCCTACCCGGCGGACTACACCATGCCGATGGGCTCGATCCACCGCAACTTCGACCTGTCCGCGTACCTGCGCACCCACGAGCGGCACCTGGTCGAAGGCCAGTCGATGGCGGACACCCCGATGTTCGGCAACGTGGCGCTCAAGACCCCCGTCTACGACTGGGGCTACTCGGGTCGTTTCGGCGACGAGATCAACTGGGGTAACGCCATCATCCTGGTGCCGGGATTCCTACGGGAGTTGTACGGCGACACCGAGACGGCGGCCCGCTACTACGAGCCGATGGTGCGGTTCGCCGACTACATCCAGCGGCAGAAGGCGGTCGGGCACATCGTCGATGCAGCCCTGGCCGACTGGGTGTCCGCCGACCAGACCTCCGGCCGGATCACCGGCACCTGGGGTTACTACCTCATGATCAGCGAGCTCGCGAGGCTGGCGGAGCTGACCGGCCGTCCCGCGGACGCGCAGAAGTACACGGCGCTCGCTGCGGACATCAAGACGGCGTTCAACGCGGCCTTCTACAACACGACCCTGCGCCGCTACACCAGCACCGGCAACGCCGGCACCGCGGGCGCCACCCAGACGGCGCAGGCCCTCGCCCTCGACGCCGGCCTGGTGCCCGACGGGGAACGCCAACCGGTCCTCGACGCGCTCGTGGAACTCGTCTACGCGTTCCACCCGGTCGGTGACGGCCCGCACTTCAGCGGCGGCACCATCGGCATGGCACCGACCGTGCGGGCGCTTACCGCCGGAGGCCGTGACGACGTGCTGTGGGACCTCATCCAGGAAGACGAGCAGCCCAGCTACGGCTACTTTATGGAGTCCACCACCGCGAACCCGGGTGGCATGACGACCATGGGGGAGCGGTGGAACCGGGGCGACTCGAAGAACCACATGATCCTCGCCCAGATCGAGGAGTGGTTCCACGCCGGCCTGGCGGGTATCCGTGCTGCCGAGGGCACCACCGCCTACCGCGACCTGGTCATCCAGCCGAAGGTGGTCGGCGACCTGACGTTCGTCAAGGGCAGCTACACGACCCCGCAAGGTACGGCCCGCTCCGAGTGGACCCGCACCGGCGACAGCCTGCGGCTGACCGTCACCGTCCCGCCGAACAGCACCGCGGAGGTGTGGGTACCCACCCTCGGCGGCACGGTGACCGGCACTCCGCACCGCACGAAGTTCCTGCGCACCGAGGGCGACTATGCCGTCTACCGGGCGCCGTCGGGCACCTACACCTTCACCACCAGGTGATGTGACGTGGCCTCCGCGCCCCGGGCGCGGAGGCCACGCCTCCACCCGCCGAAAGGACACGCGTGGACTTCCCTGACGGCTTCTTGTGGGGCAGCGCCACCTCGGCCCACCAGGTCGAGGGCGGCAACACCAACAACGACTGGTGGGACTTCGAGCACGACCCCACGTCGGCCGCGCAGGCGTCGTCCGGCGACGGCATCGACCACTTCCAGCGGTACGCCGACGACTTCGCGCTCCTTCGCTCCCTGGGGCACAACGCACACCGCCTGTCGATCGAGTGGTCCCGGATCGAACCGGCGCCCGGCGAGTTCAGCCGAACCGCCATCGCCCACTACCGGCGGGTCCTCACCGCGCTCGCCGGCACCGGCATGACCGCCTTCGTCACCCTGCACCACTTCACCCTGCCGCGCTGGTTCGCCGCCCGCGGCGGCTGGCTCGCCCCGGACGCCATCGACGTGTTCACCCGGTACTGCGCTCGTGTCACGGCTGAGCTGGGTTCGCTGATGCCGTACATCTGCACCATCAACGAGCCGCAGATGATCGCCCTGCACGGCTACCTCGAGGGCTACCATCCACCAGGCCTGACCAATCCGGTCCTGTGGAGACGCGTCGGCTCGATTCTGCTGGACGCCCACCTCGCGGCGGTCCCGGCGATCCGCGCCGCCGGTGGCGCCCAGATCGGGCTGGCCGTGCAGCTGCCGCTGCTCGCTCCGGCCCGCGACGAGGATGCCTGTCGGTCTCTGCACCGGCTGATGCGCTACGAGATCGTCGACCGCTACCTCGACAACCTCGCCGGCCCCGATGGCGGTGACTGGCTCGGGGTGCAGTACTACCGCAAACAGTGGGTCGACCCGGCCTCACCCACCTGGTTCGGTGAGCCGCCGGCCGGCACCCCGCTGACCCAGATGGGCTGGGCGGTGCACCCTGACGGACTGCGGGTGATGCTGCACCGCGCCGCCGCCACCGGGCTGCCGCTGTACGTCACCGAGAACGGCATCGCCACCACCGACGACACCGAACGGATCACGTACCTCACCACCCACATCGACGCCCTCGCCCGGGCCCGCGCCGAAGGCGTCGATGTGCGCGGATATCTGCACTGGTCGGCGTTCGACAACTTCGAGTGGAGCGAGGGATACCGACCCCGATTCGGGCTCATCGGCGTCGACGACTCGTTCACCCGGCTGCCCAGACCCAGCGCTCACGTCTTCGCCCGCATCGCTCGCACGGGACAACTTCAGGAGACCCTGCGCTGACCTCGGCAACCAGACCGGCCCCTCCGGCGATCGGCACGATCACCCGCCGGCCGATCGGCTCTACTGCGCGGTGTATCCGCCGTCCACGGGAAGGGCGACCCCGACGACGGCCGATGGGTGTCGGACGGAAGACAGTTGCTAGAGATTGCTTTCTAAAGCATCCTCTAGGGTGTGACCGAACGGGTACCTGAGCGTTCAATCAAACTCACCGACCCGCGCTCCCTGCGAGCGTACGCACATCCGCTGCGGATGCGTCTGATCGGGCTGCTACGCAGGGACGGCCCGATGACCGCAACTCAGGCTGCCGCCCGGCTCGACGACAACGTGCCGAACTGCTCGTTCCACTTGCGACAGCTCGCCAAGTACGGGTTCGCCGAACGCGTTCCCGGGGTTGACGGTCGGGAACGGCCCTGGCGGGCCACCCGGCAGGACACGTCCTGGGACGACGACTCCGACGACCCGGCGATGAAGGCCGCCACGGACCAGCTCAACAGCGTGCTGCTCGGCCTCTACATGCAATACGCGCAGGACTACCTCGCGATCCGCGGCGACGAGCCCGTCGAATGGCGGGCCGCCGCCGGCTTCGGCGACGCGCTGCTGCACGTCACCGCCACTGAGCTGCGCGAGCTCACGGATGAGGTCGACACGCTGCTGGCCCGGTACGACGAACGGGTTGCCGACCCGGCGAGACGCCCACCTGGGTCTCGCCCGGTGCAGATCATCCAGATGGCGGTACCGCGTGGACCCGTAACCGCCGATGGCCAGCGAGCGAAGGCAGACCCGTGACACAACCTCTCGATCTGGCTGACCCGGCACCGCCGCGTCGGCCGCGCATCCCGAGGCTGCTGAGGCAGTCGGCCTTCCGTCGCTACTGGTCCGCGCAGACCGTCTCGCTCTTCGGCGATCAGATCACCGTGCTCGCCCTGCCGCTGCTGGCCGTGCTCGCGATCGGCGCCGGACCCGCCGAGATGGGGTACCTGACCGCCGCCTCGCTGCTGCCGAACCTGTTCTTCTCCCTGCCGGCCGGCGCCTGGGTGGACCGGTACCCGCGCCGACGCCAAGTGATGATCATCGCCGACCTTGGCCGGGCGGGCCTTCTGCTGGCCGTGCCGCTGCTGTGGTGGGCCGACGCACTGGACCTGCCCCTGCTCTGTGTCGCGGCGTTCCTGATCGGGACCCTCTCGGTGTTCTTCGAGGTGGCGCACAGCAGCCTGTTCCCCGCCCTGGTCCGGCGGCCGGACTACGTGGATGCCAATAGTCTGATCAACGGCAGCAGAGCCATGTCGTACGTGGCCGGCCCGAGCATCGGTGGCGTGCTCGTGCAGGTGCTCACCGCCCCGGTCGCTCTGGTCGCCGACGTGCTCAGCTACCTGACGTCGGCTGTGTTCCTGATCCGGATACGGGCCACCGAGCGTCCCGTACAGAGGGGCGACGGCCTGGGCATGGCCGCCGGCGTGCGGTACGTCGCCCGCTCTGCGGTGCTACGGGCGATCCTGCTCGGCACCACCACGCTCAACCTGTTCAACTACATGTTCGCCGCGCTCTTCGTGCTGTACGTGACCACCGAGCTGGACGTCCCCCCGGGCGTGCTGGGCCTGATCATCGGAGCCGGCGCGTTCGGCGGACTGCTCGGCGCAGCGGTCACCGGCCCGCTCAGTCGCCGGATCGGCATCGGCCCCGCGGTGATCCTCGGCCTCGTCGTCTTCCCGGCCCCACTGGTCCTCGTGCCGCTGGCTGGGGGACCGCGGCCGCTGGTACTCGCGCTGCTGTTCGCCGCCGAGTTTGTCTCCGCGCTGGGCGTCATGGTCCTCGACATCGCGGCCGGATCGGTGCAGATCGCGGCCACACCGGAGACGATGCTCGCGGTGGTCTCCGGCTTCAAACGCACCGTCAACTACGGCATCCGGCCAGTCGGCGCCCTGATCGGCGGGGGGCTCGGCACCGCGATCGGGGTACGTTCCGCCCTCTGGATCGCCAGCCTCGGCGCCCTGCTCGGGGTGCTCTGGGTCCTCTTCTCCCCACTGACCACCATGCGCAAGCTGCCCGAGCAGTGATGCCATCAGCGTGGCGGCGGCCGTCAGAAGCCCCGCTACCGCCGTCTTACGGACGGCCGCAGGCGCTGCTCGACGGCTTGCCAGAACCGTGTCAAGACCGCTGCCTTCCGGGCCAGGACCAGGGTCGAGTGAGTCAGGACAGCACCCGGATCGGGCTGCCGTCGAGGAAGGCGCCGATGTCGTCCACGGCGTCACGGAAGAACGTCGCGTAGTTCAGCTCGCTGACATAGCCGAGGTGCGGCGTGGCCAGCACGTTCGGCAGCGTACGGAACTCATGACCGGCGGGCAGCGGCTCCTCGTCGAACACGTCCAGCCCGGCCCCCGCGATCCGTCCCTCGCGCAGCGCGGACGCCAGGGCGGACTGGTCGACGATCGCCGCCCGCGAGGTGTTGACCAGGTAGGCGGTGGGCTTCATCAGCGCGAGTTCACGCGCGCCGACAAGGCCGCGCGTCCGGTCGCCGAGCACGAGGTGAACGGAGACGACGTCGGAGCCGGCGAGCAGGGCGTCCAGGCCGGGGGCCAGCCGCGCGCCGCCCTCCTCGGCCCGCTCGCGCGTCAGGTTCTGGCTCCAGGCCAGCACGTCCATGCCGAACGCCCGCCCGACCGCCGCCACCTGCGACCCGATTTTGCCCAGGCCGAGCAGCCCGAGGGTGCGTCCGTGCAGGTCGGTGCCGAGGGTGTGCTGCCAGGGACCGCCGGTGCGCAGCGCGGTCGCCTCGGGCACCAGGTGGCGGGCCAGGCCGAGGATCAGCGCCCACGTAAGCTCGACCGTCGAGGTCCAGCCGCCGCCCGTGCCGCACACCGTGACGCCGTGCGCCCGCGCCGCCTCCAGGTCGATGGCGGCGTTGCTCATGCCGGTGGTGACGAGCAGCCGCAGGTTCGGCAGCCGGTCGAACACCTCGGCGGGGAACGGCGTGCGCTCCCTCATGGCGACCACGATTTCGCAGTCGTGGATGGCCGCCACGAGCTCGTCGGTGTTCGCGAAGTGCTCGCGAAAGCTGGTCGCCCGGACCCGGGACCAGTCCGCCAGGTCGAGCGCCACGTCCTGGTAGTCGTCCAGTACGGCGCAGCGAAGATCACTTGACATGACGAATATTCCGCCTTCCATCTGAAGAAGTGCTCAAGTGAGGAGCTGCCGGCCACTGTGGAAGGGCTGGCTCAGCCACTGAGATCAGCAAGCCAATCGTCTCCCAGTACGTGAAGTTCCCGGAGGCCGCCGGGCTCGTGGTGCGCAGCGTGCAGGCGCAGGGGCACGTCTGCACGCTGCGCACCAAACCGCCCGACGAGGTTTCGCCGGGCTCGACCGGCCAGGAACGTTTGCGGTCAGAGCTCATGGGGTCGATGCCGCCCGTGCGCGAGCGGCAAGGGCCCGTTCGTGAGTGTGCGGCCACAGCCGGGGCTGGGGTCAACGCTCCAACAGGCGCATGGCGGCTTCGTCGTGGGTTTCGCCGACAGCGGGAGGAAGGTTGTCCAGCTTCTCGATCTGTTCGGCGGTCAGTTCCACAGCGTCGGCGGCGGTGTTCTCCTCGACGCGGGCCACGCGCTTGGTGCCGGGAATGGGGGCGATGTCGTCGCCCCGGGTCAGCAGCCAGGCCAGTGCGATCTGCGCCGGAGTGGTGCCCGCTTCGGCGGCAATGGCTTGGACCTCGTCCGCGAGACGCAGGTTGCGCTGGAGGTTCTCGCCGGTGAAGCGTGGGTTGTTCTTACGCAGGTCGGTCTCGTCGAAGCCGCTGGTCGAGCGGATCTGGCCGGTGAGGAATCCGCGTCCCAGGGGCGAGTACGGCACGAAGCCGATGTTCAGCTCGCGCAGCAGGGGCAGCACCTGTGCCTCCGGGTGCCGGGTCCACAGGGAGTACTCCGACTGGATGGCAGCGATGGGATGCACGGCGTGGGCGCGGCGGATCGTCTCCGGTCCGGCCTCGGACAGGCCGATGTGGCGGATCTTGCCCTCGGTGATCAGTTCGGCCAGCGCCCCGATGGTGTCCTCGATGGGCGTGTTCGGGTCGACCCGGTGCTGGTAGTACAGGTCGATGTAGTCGGTGCCCAGCCGCTTGAGCGAGCCTTCGACGGCGGTGCGGATGTTGGCCGGGCTGCTGTCGAGTTGCCCTGCCCCGCCGCGCGCATGCGAGATCATGCCGAACTTCGTCGCCACCACGGCCTGGTCCCGGCGGCCCTTGAGCGCCTTGCCGAGGAGTTCCTCGTTGATGTACGGGCCGTAGACCTCGGCGGTGTCGAGGTGAGTAACGCCCAGTTCCAGGGCCCGGTGGATGGTGCGGATCGACTCCGCGTCGTCCGTGCCGGCCCCCGTGTAGGCGTAAGACATCGATACCAGGCCTAGACCGATGCGGGAGACGTCCAGGTCCCCCAGCTTGATGTGCTTCATGACAATTCTCCGCTTCTCTAGCGATTCGTGTGACTTGCTGGGCCCGGCGATGAGCGGCGCAGCCGCTCATCGCCGGGCACCGTTGCCGATCACTCGCGCTGGGCAGGGTGAGCGTGGCGGCGGTGATGGCGAAACAAGGACGGCCAACGGCGATGCTGGTCCGCGGGACGGTCAGGCGACCGGGACCCAGGTGAACCGGCCGTCGGTTCGGCGTTCGGCGCGTCCGAAGACCACGTCGGCGAAGTGGTTGCCGTAGCCGATGGTGTCGGGGCGGCTCAGCTCTTCGACCAGGCGGCGGCGGTACTCGGCGGCTTCGGCAGGGTCGTGGTCGATCCCGCAGCCCCATTCGGGGTGGGTGACCTGGACCGGTGCGTGCATTGCGTCGCCGAACGCGATGAGCCGCTGGTCGCCGCCGGTGATGACGTACGTGGCGTGGCCGACGGTGTGTCCGATCGAGAAAGAGGCCCGCACGCCGGGGAAGATCTCCTCGCCGTCCTCGACCGTACGGACGCTAGGTGCGAAGGCGGCGAGACGTTCCTCGGTCGCCCCGCCCCCGGCGGCCAGGTCGCGCCGCTTCCACTCGGGTGCCGCGATGAAGTGGGTGGCGTGTGCGAACGGCAGCGCATCGGTGCCAGGCTCGGCGCTCCAGGCCCAGCCCAGGTGGTCGAGGTGCAGGTGGGTGATGGCGACGGCCTCGATCTGGTGCGGCTCGCGGCCCAGCCGCCGCAGGCCGTTCAGCAGCTCGCCGCCGTGGATGCTTCCCAGCATCGGGTTGGCCGGGTCGTCGGGGTGGGACTCCGGTCCGAAGCCGGTGTCGATGAGCAGCGCCCGGTCACCCCGCTCGACCAGCAGCCCGCCGATGGCTGCGGGCAGGAAGCCGCCGTCGTCGAGATGATCGGGGTTCGCCGCCCAGTCCGCGTCGGTGGCGGCGGGCAGCCAGCCGCGCGGCTTGCACAGGGCCAGCCCGTCCGGGACGTACGTGATCTTGAGTTCACCCAGGCTGAGCGAACGGACGCGCGGTGCGCTGGTCAGTCGTGTGCGGTCGAAATCTGGCGTCGTGGCCATATGGTCCTACCTCGTGCTCGGAGAGGTGCCGCCCAGCAGCGGCCCGACAAACAAGTTACAGCTAGAACTACTTCACCTGCAACTATGTGAGTTGTAGTAAAGTTGTGACGTGTCCACCTCGCGCGAGACCCCAGGCCAGAGCGACCGCCGGCTGTGCGGGCTGGTCAAAGACCTGGCCAATCAGATCGACGCCCACCTTCGGGCCCGGACGGCCGCCCTCGGTCTGACCGCCTCACAGGGCAACCTGCTGCGCGAGCTGACCCACCCCCTGACCCTGCGGGAACTCGCCGAACGGCTGAGCTGCGAGCCCTCCAACATCACCTTCATCGCCGATCGCCTCGAAGAGCAGGGCTATCTCGAACGCCATCCACACCCCGACGATCGCCGCGCCAAGCAGCTCGTCCTGACCCCCAAGGGCACCGAACTCCGCGAACGCCTCCTCGCGTTGCTCTCCGAGGACAGCCCCCTGGCCCCTCTGGCCCCCGAGGAGCAGGACGCCCTGCAGCACCTCCTCACCCGCGCCCTCATCCGCTGACCCGCCACCGCGGCGTGCAGAGCCCGCGGATTCGCCGGGACCTCCGGCTCGCTGATGAGGTGAGGTTGGCGCCCTCGGCCGGACGCCTGGCCCAGCACTGACCGACGGACGGCCGGCCGGGTCGGTGAGGACCCGGCCGGCCCATGGTGAGCATTCCTGGTCAGAGGGTCTTGACCTGGCCACCATCGAGGGTGAACTCGGCGCCGGTGGTGTTGGCGGAGCGGGCGGAGGCAAGGAACAGCACCAGGTCGGCGACCTCGCGGGCCTCGGTGATCCGGCCGGTGCTGATCGCCATGCTCTGCGGCACGACCTCGTCGAGTGCCTGCTGGCTGCTGACACCCGCGCTGGCGGCGACCGCGTGCGCGAAGCCGTCCGGGCCGGTCCAGAACGGGGTCCGCACCGGGCCGGGCGAGACGGCGTTGACCCGTACGCCACGCGGCGCGAACTCCTCCGACAGGGTCTTGGTCAGGTTGGACATCGCCGCCTTGGCCGCGGAGTAGTCGACCACCATCGGGAACGGCAGCCGCGCGTTGATGCTGCTGATGTTGACGATCGCCCCGCCGTTGTCCAGCAGGGCTGGCAGGGCCGCCCTGCTGGTGCGCACGGCGCTGAAGAACGTCACGTCAAACACTCGCGCCCACTCGGCGTCGTTGACGTCGAGGAATCCTGACCGGGCACTGCCGGCGCCAACGTTGTTGACCAGGACATCCAGGCGCCCGTACGTCGACAGCGCGGCGTCGACGAGCCGCTGCGGGGTATCCGCGTCGGTGATGTCGGCCAGCACCACGGTGGCGCCACGCGCGGCCAGGGCGTCGAGCTCTGGTGTGCTCGTACGGCTGCTCGCCACCACGTGCGCACCCTCGTCGAGCAACGCCGCCACGGTGGTCAGACCGATGCCCCTGCTCGCGCCGGTGACGATGGCGACCTTGCCCTGCAATTCGAGATTCACTACTACTCCCAGTTGTTGACTGATCGGTTCCTAATTCGGGCAGCAAAAAGTCAGTCGAGGACGCCCAAGGCGACCTCCACAGCATTGTCGAGGAACGCTCGGTCAGCGCGGGCCTTGCCCATCACCCGCAGACCCTGCAGGAACGTGGTCAGGAACTGGGCCAGCTCCTGCGGTTTCTTGTCCGCCGCGATCTCGCCGCGGACCCGCGCCCGCTCCAACGCCCCGGCCAGGGCCGACTCGACCTGACCCATCGTGCGGGACACCTGCAGCACCGTGTCCGGGTGCGCCGAGCGCTCCGTGGCCGCGTTGACGAGCAGGCAGCCCCGCTCCGGATCGGCCAGATCGGCCTCCACCAACTCCAGGAGCACCGCCCGGATCGCCGGACGCACCTGCTCCGCCCGGTCCAACACCTCGGTCAGCCCTACCGCGTGGCGCTGGCAGTAACGGCGAAGCGCCAGCGCATAGAGCTGCTCCTTGGATCCGAACGCCTTGTACAGACTGCCCCGGGCGATTCCGAGGCTCTCCACGAGATCCTCGGTCGAGGTCGCCTCGAATCCCTGACGCCAGAACAACTCCATCGCACGGTCCACCGCCGTGTCGATGTCGAACGTCCTTGGCCTACCCATGCGACAAGCTTACGAGTAGGGGACTGATCAGTCCACAACTGTGGGGGGCGTCATACGCACGGGGTCAACCAGCCGCAAGCCCCGACGCTCTGGTCACCGCAGTGGGAAGTCGTTACCCGCGCCGCGCTCCTCCTCGGGCCGTGGCTCGAAGTAGCGGCGGTCGGCCTCGCTGATCGGCACATCGTTGATGCTGGCCTCACGACGGCGCATCAGCCCGCTGTCGTCGAACTCCCACAGTTCGTTGCCGTAGCTGCGCCACCACTGACCCTCGCGGTCGCGACACTCGTACTGAAAACGAACCGCGATGAAGTTCTCCCGGAAGCACCACAGGCTCTTACGCAGCACGTAGTCCAACTCGCGTTCCCACTTCGCGGTGAGGAACTCGACGATCTGCTGACGACCGGTGATGAACTGATCACGGTTACGCCAGGCGGAGTCCTCCGTGTAGGCGAGGCTCACCCGATGCGGGTCACGGCTGTTCCAAGCGTCCTCGGCAGCCTGCACCTTGGCGAGCGCGCTGTCGAGGTCGAACGGCGGAAACGGTGGGCGGGCTTCGCTCATGGTCCTGTTCCTTCCGCGATCCCGGAGCGGGCAGCGGCATTCCCGGAAGGAGCGGAAGCGAAACGTGCCGCACCGCCCGCGGAGGCAGATCAACCTGCAACTGGACGATCGCCATGAACCAGTTCGACATCATGTCCCCGGACGCCTGGACATGGCAGAACATCACCAACCAGGTCAGGCCCTTACACAAGCGAACTGACAGGCCCCGCGACCCACGACGGCGGTAGCGAGGATCCTCCACCCGTCAACTCACGGCTCATCCATGTAGGTCGCGGCGCCGTTCTTCTCTTCCTGGACACCATCCGGTCAGATCACGCCTGAGATCCTGTTATCCGTCCCACCTAGGTTTCCCTGTCATGCCCGCTTGCGATTTCACCCGTCGTGACCTGCTGCGTTGGACGGCCCTGGCCGCCGCCGCCGGTCCGCTAGCCCTCGCCAGCCCCGCCCGTGCCGCCGAGGCGGACCGAGGCCGGCCAGGAGATGTTCTGCCCGTCAATCTGGAACTCGTGACCCTGGCCGAGGACCACGCCGTCATCACCTGGTACACCGGCCTACCGGGCACCGATGATGGCCTCGGGCGGATGCAGCCCGCTCCCGCCGATGGCGAGATCATTTACGGCACCCACCCCTCGCGGCTGAACCGAGTCGCCCGCGGAATCAGCTCCGACACCGCCTACCACTACGTCGAGCTCACCGGGCTCGAACCCGGACAGACCTACTACTACCAAGCCCGGTCCCGTGGCCGAGCCGCGTCACCCACCCCGTTCACCCTGATCAGTGGCAACGCCGTCGGCACCTCGCCGTACGGGCTGGACACGGAGGTGGGACCCTTCTCGTTCACCACCCCGCAGCCGCCACCGGGGAAGTACCTCTTCTCCATCGTGCTCTGCAACGACCTGCACATGGGAGAGACGCACGCCGGGCTCGTCGGGGGCCAGCCCCAGTACATCGGCATAACCCAGGAGCCCGGGCTTCCCCCGTACCCAGAGGTCATGCTCCAGTCCCTGGTCGAGGACGTACGGCGACACAAGCCGTCCTACCTGCTGGCCGCCGGCGACATCTCCGCCGAGGCCGTGCCGTCCGACCTCAGCCGCGCCGGACAACTACTCGACGGCTTCGGCGATTACGGCACCGACTACTTCGTGACCCGCGGCAACCACGACCGGGCGCACACCGGCGACCCGTACTCCACCTGCCGCGTCGGCCAGTGGCAAGGCAACGACTGCTTCCACGACGGATTCTTCTCGCGCAACAAGCTGACCTACTTCTCCCGGGACCTCTCCGGTCTGCACGTCATCGGCCTTGATACGTACGACAAGCCAGGCAACGGGGGCGACGCGGGAGCCCTCTCGACCGACCAACTCGCCTGGTTCCGCGACGACCTGGCCAAGCACGCCGAGCAGCCCACGCTCGTCTTCGGCCACCACCCCCTGGTCATGCAGAACTCCGCGTTCCCCATCACCGCCGGCAGCTCACTGCAGGCAGAGCAGGCGACGACCATTCTGAACGACTACGCCAAGACACCCGGCGTCTTCCTGCACCACGCGGGGCATACCCACCGCAACAAGCGTACGGTCAGCCCGATCGCGCCGAACGTCACGCAGATGGAGGTAGCCGCGGTCAAGGAGTACCCCGGCGGGTACTCGCTCCTGCGGCTCTACACCGGCGGATACGCGGTGAACTTCTACAAGTCCCGCAGCGAACTCGCCCGTCGATGGAGCGAGCGCAGCCGGCAGGAGATCATGGGTTACTGGCCGCAGTTCGCGTTGGGCGCGTCCGTCGCGGACCGCAACATGATGGCCCGGCACGACCTGTCCCACCTCAAGCGCCCGAACAACCACCCCGAACACCCGTAACACCCGAGCCGCGGGCACGGCGTCAAGTGAGACGCCCCGACCGTGATCTGGGCGGCACCCGGCCAACCTCGGTACGGCAGCCCGCCCCGGCCTCTCAACCGGGGCGGGCCAGCCGGCCGGCTCGGGCCGTGCACGGTGCCGGCTTTGGCTGTCTGAGTACCAGGGTCGCGCCGATCGTTATTGGCGATGGGGCAACGTTGCGTCTGGGACACCAGCTGCCCGGGGTGCAAGCCAGCGTCGTCATTGCGTCAAGAAGCCCTTGACGTCACGGGCCTGCCTTCGATGTTGGCCGTGGCTCCCTCCGTCCTTGGACACGCCGACCGAAGCCATACGACCACTGGATAGCGAGCATGCCTGCGCCCGTCAGAAGCCAGATTACGAAACCCCAGTGCAGCAACAGCCCGACGCCCGCTACGAGGTAGAGCGCCCAGCCAAGGAGAGCCGACAACCTGCGGAGGCGGGCATGCGTCACGACACGATCCTAGGCCCCGTGAGCGCCGACAATGAGAAAGTGGCAGCCGCTTTCGTCCTGCACCACCACCGCAAACCACGACCGCACTATGACCTGCGGCTCGAGGAGGGCGGCGTGCTGCGCTCCTGGGCGGTGCCTCGTGGCATGCCGGACAGTCCCAGCGACAACCGGCTCGCGATCGCCGTGCCCGACCATCACCTCGATCATCTCACCTACGAGGACGCCGACAAGTCGATCGCCGACATCGGCACGTGGGAGGAGCACGACCGCACCGACCGCCGGATGCTGTTCACGTTGCACGGCCGCACCGGTCGCCGGCGATACGCGCTCATCCGCACCGGCGAGGGGTGGCTGCTCCACTTGACCAAAGAGCAGCCTCCGGACGAACGCAGATAGAAGTCCCCCGAGGTCCGTTTGTCCCGATTTCCCTGGGCACCTTCGGCTATCCGCGCGCATGGCAACGGCGACCCGGGCGGCGGAGCCGCTGAGCTAAGGGTTGGCGGGGTTGCCGACGGTGGGTGGGACCGCCGGACGCACGCCTGATGATCGCGGCGAGCCGGACGAGGCTGGCGGGTGAGGTGATTCGTCCTAGAGGTGCGTCCGCAGGCGCGCGATGGCCTGGCGGAGCGTGAGGTCAATGACGACCAGTCTGCCGTTCTGCTCCCAAACGGTGAGGGTGTCTGCGTGCCCTCGGATGCCGATCGCGCCGACGGCGGGCGGGAAGACGACCCTGAGGTCAGCGTCGACGATCTCCACAGTGGTGTCGTCCGGACCGTCGATGCGCAGGGCGGACATCCCGCCGCTAACCAGCAGCGCGGGCTTCGTGTCGACAGTTTGGGCCGCTGCACGATGCCCGTTGACCTGGTAGGTGTCGGCGTGCTCATCGTGGCTGGTCGTCACCAGCGTCGAGGACGCGAGCACCGCGACGCTGGCGAGGCCGTCGAGATCGACTGTTCGGCGGGCCCGCAGCATGAGGGAGGGCAGGTCCCAGCGCCACACCTCGGTGCTGGCTGCTCCCATGCCTGTCTGGTGGGTGACCCGGACCAGTGCGGCGAGGCTGGTCGGGCTCCGGGCGATGTCCAGCACCGCGATGGTGGGGTCCAGTTCGCGCCAGCTGATGCGGGGGAGGTCGGCGGTCAGGTCGACGAACGCGATGCCGTCGTCGTCGACGACGGTGAGTAGTGCGCCGTCGTAGCTGGGCAGCACCTGGTGTGCGGTGATGGCGACTGGTGGCCGTAGCCGGCGCGCGCTCAGATCCAGGCTGCGGACTTCGCAGGAGGGGCCGCGCCGCGCGACGAGCAGGACGTTGGCGCCGTGATCAGCAACGACAAGCTGGTGCGCGGGCGCGTCCCAGGCGGCGCGCGTCCGGCCGTCCAGGCCGATCAGGCGTACGCCGAACTCGCCGTGCGCGGTCAGGATGGTGCGGCCGGAGAGCAGGACCGCGTCATGGATCGGCAGTTGTCCCGCCTCGCCGGCCGCCGTGATGTCGACCCGGGTGCCCTGGGCAGGTGTCCGCCCAGCGGGCAGCGGTGGCAGGTCGGCGGCGGCCAGGCGGTCTGCCCGTTGCCGGAGCCTGCCGGCGACCCGCCTGCGCTCGTCGGCATCTACCGCGGGATCACGTCCTGCATCCCGAACCAGGAGACGGAGCGCGGCGGTGCAGAGTCGGCGGTCCTGTGCCCTGTCGGCGCAGCGCAGCTCGGCCAGAGCGGTCACGAAGCCGTGCTGGGCCGGCGCCAACTCCCCGTCTCGGCCGTCGAGCAGGGCGATCGCGGTGGTCACGGTGTCGGCGGTCGGGCGCCAGGTGACCAGGTGTGCGAACAGGTACCCCGCGGTGTGCCCGCCGAGCGCCATGCCGGCCTGGATGTTCGTCACCGCGAGCGGGCGCAGCTCGTCGTCGGGCCAGGCCGCGTCGACGGCGCCGACATGATCGTCGGCGGCCTGCCGTGCACGTACCCACTCGGCACGCAACTGCCGGGCCGCCGCGACATCGACCCGGGCCAGACGCTCGACGGCTCCGGCAAATGCGCCCCGGGTCCGCGCCACCTGCAGTGCGCGGTCGCGATCGCCAACCTGCCACCACAGCCTGACCGTCAGGTCCGGGTCGAGTTCACGTCCTTCGGCGAGCTGGGCGGCGAGCCGGTACCTGCGGTGTCGCTCCAGCAGTGCGACCGCCTCGACCGGGAGGCCAAGCAGGTCCGCGAGGATGAACGCGGATTCCTCTACCCGTCCGGCGCGGTCGAGTTCCGTGGCCGCCTGCCGGTAGAGCGTGCGCAGATGCTGCTGGGCCCCGAAATCGAGTGGGAGCGCCGGTCCGCCCTCGAGATGCGGGTGCGGCACCAGGTCGCCGGTGCGTGGTCGGGGGAGGCGAAGTGTCGGGCGTCCGCCGGGGCCGCTCACCGAGATCGCTCCACGCAGGGCCCTGTCCCAGTCACGACGCTCGAAGGCGGCGCTGAGCCGCCGTACATAGCGGTGCTGCGCGCTGACCGCCAGCCGAGCGGCGCGGCTGGCCAGCACGAGCCGAGTGACCAGCGCGTTCCACCAGCTACCCGACGACGTGCCGCGACTGGTCTGCGGTACGCCACCGTCCGCCGACGCGGCGGTACCCGACGCGGCTATTTTGCTTATGCCGTACAGCAGGGCCGCACCGGCGCCGACAACCAGCATCGGGAGCGGCGCGGCGACGAGCGCGGCGAGGCCGTACACGAGGATGGCCGCGCCGACCGCGACGATCTTCGCGACGACGGTGTCGGGGAGCTGGCGCCGACGGCTCGATCGGGTGGACGCAGACAACAGCCGACGGGTCCGCTGCGGCGGCGACGCGACACCGGCCATCGCGCGTAGGTCGGGTGCGGGTGGGGGCGGTTGCCAGGGCGCTGGTGCGGCCGCCGCGACAACCGGGCGGTCCAGTGCCGCGAGCGGCTCGATCCGCAGGGCGGTCAGGTCGATCCAGGAACTTCGGTCGACGAGGGTCAGCGTGGCCCGGCCCACCCGGGTCGTCGCGCCCGCGAGGGGGATCAGCACGTCGCCGGCTCTGGCGCCCTCGACGGGCGTGCCGCTGGGGTGCAGGACGCCGTCGCTGTCGACGAGAACGAGGCCGGCAGCCAGTTCCGCGCGCACCTCGACCGCCTGGGCGAACTCCAGCAGCCATGCTCCGCCGGGCAGTTCGAACAGTGCGGCAGCGGGCTGCCAGGTTTCGACGACCCGCCGGCGCGCCTCGGCCTCCCCGATCAGGCATACGTCGATGAGAAGGGCGCGGGCCGGGAGCCGACCGCGGAACGCACTCATGCGGTGCTTCCGACCGTGCGCAGGACGTGGTTCGCGGCGAGGTCGGCGACCTCGATCAGCCCGTCCGGGCGTGGCACGGCCAGCCATGGCTCGCTCGGGTGCAGGGCCGGCTGACCGACTCCACCCGACCAGCGGGTGAGGGTCTGGGTCCGAGCCGGCGAGACCAGGCGCACGATCAGTCCGCCGCTCGACAGGGTCACCAGCTGCGGGCCGTCGATGTCGACCACGCCGATGACCTTTGTCTCCTGCGGGACCGTCACGTCGCCGACGAGGCCGGGCGCGGCGTGGATGCGCCAGGTGGTGCCGTCCAGCGACCAGGCCGTCCTCGTCCCGGCGCCGAGGACGACCTGGGCAGTAGCGGGGATCGCCACCTCGCCGGACAGGCCCGCGACCCGGATGTGGGCGCCGTTGCGCCAGGCCACCCGCGGGCCGTCCATCTGTCTGCCCGGGGCGACCGTCGCGTAGGACGGCAGCCGGTGACTGTCCCTGGTGGACAGTAGATGCCAGTCGCCGCCGAACTCGCACAGCAGGTCGCCGCCCTGGAAGTAGAGCGGTGACAGCGTTCCGTTCGCGGCCGCCTCGACATCGCCGACCGATAAGCCGACGGTGGCCAGCGGTACGGCGAGCTCCTGCAGCCGGCCCAGCGGTTTACCGATCACGACCGCCCGCAGCGTCTCGTCGACGCAGGTGAGGACAGCGAGTCGGCGGCCGAACCAGGAGGCGGCCAACACCGGACCGGGCAGTTGATGTCGTCGTGGTCGCCCGGTCGGCACCCGGACCGAGACGACCTCGGTCGGGCCGTCGCCGCGGGCGATCAGGTACGGCGCGGCGCTCGGGAACGTCGGCGCCCGCAGCGGACCGGCACCGGCGCTGACCCCGACGGCGGCGTCGCGGAAGCCGGTGCCGCGTAGGACCCGCAGCGCGACCTCGCCGGACGGCAGCGGGAGGTCGAGGTGTCGTTCGCCGACGACGACTCGCACAGTGCTCGCTCCGTCGACACCCCACTCCTGCTCGTAACTCACCAGCACCCGATTCCTGTTCGGCAGGTGGCTGGCCAGGTGCGGCCCGGTCAGCAGCCACGCCTGATCGGCCGCATCCAGCTGCTCGGTCCACTCCCGCACGGTCGACGGGTCCGGCTCGGTAGCGCTGCGGGCGACCAACCAGCGTGCGAGCTGTGCACGCAGGTCACCGTCGCGCCAGGTGCCCGGTTGTTCACCCAGCACTCCGAGCACCAACGACCGCCCCTGGCTGGCAGCCCGCCGATGCAGGACGACGAGCGCGGCGAGCTGGACCAGCCGGGCGGCGCCCAGCTGCCCTGGGCCGGTGTCGACGAGGACGGCCACCCGTCCACGCGCCGCATCGGATCGGGTGGCCGGCGCCAGGTAGAGAAGCTCCCCGCCCGCGGCGCGGCGGACGAACTCGTCCGGTAGCTCCTGCATCAGCAGCAACTGCGACGGGAGGAGCCGCTCGATGGGGCCACGAGCTGCCAGTCCGGCGTACCCGTCCGGTTGGCCTTCGCCCGTGGAGCCGTCCTCCGTCCCGGAGATCAGGTCATCGATCCGTCGTACCAGCGGGCCCAGGGCAAGTGCCACGTCGCCGGTCAGAGCGGACAGCGCCGGCGCCCAGGGAGCCAGCGACGCCGGGAGGGTCAAGGGGTCGGTCATGAGGGTGCCAGCCGGGCGGGGTCGAGCGGCTCCCGCGGCAGTGGACCGGCCAGGACCAGTTCGGGCAACAATGCGATCAGTCCGGTCTGCTGCTTGGTGAGGCGGCGTAGCGGCTCGCGCAGCAGATCGGCGCATGGCCAGGGCTGGGCGAGCGTTGGTACCAGCAGACCACCGTCCCAACCGAGGTAGACGGCACCGTCGGCCCACGGTAGGTCTGCCTCGTCGCCGAGCACGACCAACCAGCTCTGTTCCCGCCCCACGCAGGCGCGCAGGTGGGCGCCAGCGGTCACCCGCATCAGCGCGTCCGCGCCCAGCTGGGTCACCACGGCACCGGACGCGGCCACGGCCACAGCGGGCAGCGGTTCGTCGCGCCGACGCCACCGCAGGGACAGGGGAGGTGCGCTCACTGCTGGATCACGGCGACCAGGAGGCCTCGCATGTCCTGCAGCGCCGTCGAGGCGTCGGCCAGGACGAACCCCGCGTCGATCTCCCGCAGCGTCGCTTCGACGCGCAGCCGGTCATCGTGCGTCAGCGGCCCCGTGCCCAACTCGTCGAGCAGGCGACGGCCAGCCTCGACCAGCCGGTCCGCGCGGGCCTGCTGGCCCCGGGTGAACTCTTCGGCCGCGTACACCAGACTGGAATTTCTTCCCAGCGCCACCAGGTCCGACAGCACCTCCCGGGCCGAGGCCTGAGCGTCGAGGGTCGGCGCGATCAGCGGAAGCACCCAGAGATCTTCGGCGGTCGCCGCGGTGCGCCCGTCCAGTGCCGCCGCAGCGGCCACCAGACGCTGCGAACGCACTGCCCGGCGGTCGCTGATCGGTACACCCGCCTGACGCAGCCGACGGATCGCGGCACCCAGCTGGTCGCGGACACCCTTGAGATCACACCCACGAGCCGCCTCGGACAGCCGATCCACCGCCGGCAGCAGTGATTCCGCCGGATCGGACAGCCGAGAACCGGCGCTCCACCCCACCTCCAACAGCTCGTCGAGTCGCGCGTCCGGGACCGCAGAGACGAAGACGCGGGCCAGGAACCGGTCGGCGAACGCGGCGAGGGCCGGATCGTCGGGCAGGCTGTTGGCGGCGCCGACACAGACCCGCAGCGGGCACGACAGGAGAGTCGATCCGCGCCGAAACACTCGTTCGTTCAAGATCCCCAGGAGGGTGTTGAGGACCGCCGTCGAGCCAAGGAAGACCTCGTCGAGGAACGCCACCTCCGCCTCAGGCAGCATGCCCGCGGTCTCGAACTCCACCAATCCCTCACGCAGCCGGCGCAGGTCGACCGGGCCAAAAATCTCGCTCGGCTCGGTGAACCGTCCGAGCAGGTACTCGAAGTACCGACCGCCGAGCTGATCAGCCGTTCGCCGTACGGCCTCGGACTTGGCGGTGCCCGGCGCACCGATGACGAGCACGTGCTCGCCGGCGACGGCGCACAGCACCACAACCTCGGCGACCACCTCCCGGTCGACAAGACCGGTTCGTGCCCGCGCGATGGCTTCCCGAAGGGCGACGGCGTCCGTCGACAAGGGGCCAGGCTGCATGGAGATCATTTGCACCGGCGAAGTCTACGGAAACTGAGCGTTCACCGCGTACCAGATACATCGCCGGACGCTGCGAGGACGAGGCGTTCCGGCCGGCATCCCCCAGGTGAGCCCCGTACGCCGAACACCGGATCGGTCGTCGGGGAAGAGCGCCTATCCGGGCGTCGATGCCACGAGCGCTCGGTCGTGCGTCGCTTGCGAGCACGGTCGGGGTGTTGAAGGGTGTGCAGGATCCGGCCCGCCGTGATCGGCCACTCCGCGGCGGGTCGTCAGACTCGATGCGACGGGAGCACCATGACCAGGGCTGAGGAACTCACCGAACTCGCCGGGCACTTCCGGCAGTCAGGCGACACCTTCAAGGCCTCCCCGCTTTACCGGGCGCTGTGCGAGGTCGTCGCCGACGACGAGCTGACCCTGGAGCTCCTGCTGCACCGGCGGCCGGGCCAGCAGCCGTCGTTCCTCCTCTTCGGCGCGGTGCACCACCTGTTGCTGAGCGGCGTCGAGCATGACCTGCGTGACTTCTATCCGTCGGTCGTCGGTACGCCGGCGCGCGACCCGGCAGCCGCCGGCGCGGTCTTTCTCGACTTCTGCCGCAGCTACCGCACGCAGGTGGAGGAACTCATCGCCACCCGGCTGGTGCAGTCCAATGTCGTGCGTCGCGTCCTGGCCCTGCGCTTCGCCCTCGCGGCTCTGCGGGACGTCGTCGACGGTCCGGTGCATCTGGTCGAGGTCGGTGCGAGCGCCGGCTTGCACCTGCACGTCGACCGCTACCGCTACCGGCTCGGCGGCCGGGTCTTCGGATCCCCGGACGCACGGGTGACGGTGGAGAGCGAATGGCGGGGTGACGGACCCGCACCCGACCTCACCCACCTGCCCGAGATCGGTAGCCGGACGGGGGTCGACCTCCATCCGGTCGATGTCCTCGACCCCGATCAGCGGCGCTGGCTGCGGGCGCTGATCTGGCCCGAGGACCGATCGGCCGCCGGCCTGCTCGACGCCGCGCTGGAGCAGGCGGTGGCCGAGCCGGTCCGGATCATCGCTGGTGACGCGGTTGATGTCTGCCCGGACCTTGGCCGGCAGTTGCCCCCAGGCGAGGCCCGGCTGGTGTTCCACTCCGCGACCCGGATGCACGTGCCGGCGGAGCGGCGCGCCGCGTTCGACAAGGCGGTCGACTCGATCGGAGACGGCGGTCCCCTGTACCACCTCTGGCTGGAGCCGGCGTTCGCTCCGCACCATGGCGAGGGTGCCGAGGAAGGCTGCCTGGCGTGGCACGGACCGGAGTCCACCCGGCCGGTGAGCCTGGTACGCGTCGACGGACACCTGCGCTGGATGGCGCCGCTGAACGGTGCGGAACCTCCTCGCCGCGCTGCGCGAAAAGCGGCATGACGTGTGGCAGCGGACCCAGGTGAGGCTCGTCGCTCGGTGGGGGAGCGGGGCAGTGGCTCGACAAGAGCGACGTGCCCGGCCCGGGCGAGCGTACGTGCAGACAGAAGCATCACGTGAAATCAGCCGCCGCTGACGTGGCGGAGGACGGCCAGGACCCGGCGGTTGTCGCTCTCCGAGGACGGCAGACCGAGTTTCGCGAAGATGTTCGCAACGTGCTTCTCGACGACCCCGGAGGTGATGACAAGAGCCGCCGCGATCCCGGCGTTGGATCGTCCCTCGGCCATCAGCGAGAGCACCTCACGCTCCCGGGGGGTCAGCGACGCCACCCCGGCCGTGTCCTGCCCGGCCCGCATGAGGTGGCCGACCACATCCGGATCCAGTGCGGTGCCGCCGGAGGCCACCCGGGTCAGCGCGTCGACGAAATCGGCGACGTCGGCGACGCGGTCCTTGAGCAGGTATCCGACGCCGGCCGGCCGGTGGGCGAGCAGGCGGGTCGCGTAGCGGGTCTCCACGTACTGGGAGAACACCAGCACACCGACGCCGGGATGGTCGCGGCGGATGTCGATCGCGGCGCGCAGTCCTTCGTCGGTGTGCGTCGGTGGCATCCGGATGTCGATGATGGCCACGTCCGGCGCGTCCGCGGCGATCGCGGACCGCAACGCGTCCGCGTCGGCGACCGCCGCGCACACCTCGAAACCGCGGTCGGTGAGCAGCCGGACCAGCCCTTCGCGCATCATCGCGGCATCTTCCGCGATCACCACCCGCATGTCGTCGCCTCCGTTCACACCCGTGTGGGCAGCGCGATCGCGACCCGGGTCGGACCGCCGGTCGGACTGTCCACGCGCATCCGGCCGTCCACGACGGCGATGCGGCGGGCCAGGCCGGACAGGCCGGGACCGTCCGGGTTCGCCCCGCCGACGCCGTCGTCCTCGACGGTCAGCATCAGCCGCTCGCCGGATCGGACGACGCCGAGCCCGATCCGGGTCGCCTGGCTGTGTTTGGCCGTGTTCGCGAGCAGCTCGGAGGCGCAGAAGTAGGCGATGGTCTCGATCGCGGGCGCCGGACGGTCGGGCAGCTCGACGGTCACCGCGACCGGGATGGCGCTGCTCGTCGCGAGCGTCGCCAGCGCGTCGCCGAGGCCGCTGTCGAGGACCGGCGGGTGGATCCCGCGCACCAGGTCGCGCAGGTCGGCGAGCGCATCCTTCGCTCCGCGGTGGGCGAGCGCGACCAGTTCGCGGGCCTGCACGAGGTCGGGCGGCGGGCCGTCGACACCGAGTTTCTCGGTTGCCATGCCGAGGTTCATCGCCAGCGTGGCCAACCGGATCTGCGCGCCGTCGTGCAGGTCCCGTTCCAGCCTGCGCATCATCGCGGCCGCGTCGTCGATCGCGCGGGCCCGGGTGACCTGCAGTTCGCGTACCCGCTCGGCGAGCCGACGCGGACCGAGCAGCCGTCGCATGGCGGCAAGGTCCAGTGCCGTACCTGCCCGCATCAACCACGGTGCGACCAGCAGCATGGCGAGGCCGGCCGCGGCGATGAGGAACGTTCCGGCGAACGTCCGCGTACCGATGGCGCCGAACGGCGTCAGCGCCCACACCGGTCCGAGCCGCGTTCCGGGCGGGTGGTTGCGAAACAGCGGCCACCACACCGGGTAGCTGAGGTTGACCAGGCCGAACACGTAGCAGAACGCGCCGTAACCTTCGGGGATGGCCAGCGGCACCTTGAGCAGGCCGTACCCGACGGCCCGCCAGCCCGCTCCGTCGGAGACCACGGCGCTGATCCGCTTCGAGAGCCGGGGCGGCGGGGCGTCCACGTGTACGTCGAGCAGCCGGTCGGCGAGTGAGCGGTGCACGGCTCCCATCGCGCGCCCGGCCGGGGCGGCCAGCACGACTAGGAGCGCGATGGTGAGCGGAAACAGGACCAGGAACACCGGTGCGACGGCAGGTGCGGGCTGGTGGGACATGGCGCCGGTCGCCCAGAGGACGAGGACGCCCAGGGCCGGCACGACCGCCGGTACGCTCAGGATCGCGACCGCGCTGACCACGCCGACGACGCAGAACACCGCCCGGCGCAGGGCCAGTGTGGTGAACGGAGCGCGCAGCGCGGTCATCGGCCCATTGTCGTTGGTCACGCGTCGCGATGGCGCAGCAGCACGCCGCCGCACAGGATCGCTACCGCCGCGTACCCGCACATCAGCAGCACGCTGATCCAGCTGGAGAACAGCCCCGGTATAGGCGAGGTCACCGCGATCGAGTTGAGCAGCATCAGCAGCGGGACGAAGCGGCCGACCTGGATTCCGCTCTCGCCGAACAGGCCGGCCACGATCATCGGGACGAACATCAGAGCGAACAGCGTGCCGATCGCGGCGCCGGAGTGCCGCACGATCGTCCCGATGCCGACCCCGATCAGCGCGGTGACGCCCAGATACACGCCGGTCAGCACGACCGCGCGCAGGATCGCCGCGTCCCCGAGGGATGCGGCCGGGATGGCGGTGCCGCGGATCGCGAGCTGCCCGCTCAGGTAGCCGGCGAAGCTCGCGAGTAGGCCGACGGTGAGAGCCGCGCCGCCGCACACGGCGACCTTCGCGGCCAGGACGGTCCGACGCCGCGGGACGGCGGCGAACGTCGAGCGGATCATCGCGGTGCCGTATTCGCCGGTCACCGTCAGGACGCCGAGCGCGCCGAGGAGCAGCTGGGCCACGATGGCGCCGCCGAGGCTGTTGTTCAGGATCTGAGCGGCGGTGGCGACCGGGGTGTGCGATCGGTATCCGAGTCCCACCCCGGCGCCGGCCGCGGCCATCGAGACCACCGCGGCGATCGCCAGCAACCACGTCGACCGGACGCTGCCCAGCTTGATCCGTTCCATCCGGGCCGCGTGCCGAAATCCGTACCTATTCATGACGCTCCCACTCCGCGATAGTCGGTGGCCTGCGAGGTGAGCCGGAAGAACGCGTCCTCCAGGCTGTCGTCGCCGCAGGCGAGTTCGGCGACGGTCGTCTCGGCCAGCAGCCGACCGCGGCCGATGACCACCAGCCGGTCGGCGGTCAGCGCTATCTCGGCGATCAGGTGGCTGGACACGAACACCGTCCGGCCTTCCGCTGCGAGTCCGCGCAGCAGGTCCCGGATCCAGCGGATGCCCTCCGGGTCCAGTCCGTTGACCGGCTCGTCGAGCACAAGGACGCCCGGGTCGCCGAGCAGGGCCATCGCGACGCCGAGCCGCTGGCGCATGCCGAGGGAGTACGTGCCGGCACGCCGCCCTGCCGCGTCGGACAGACCGACGGTGCGCAGCACCTGCTCGACGCGGGAACCGGGGATGTCGTTGCTCGCGGCCAGCGCGGTCAGGTGCGCTCGGGCGCTGCGGCCGGGATGGAACGCCCCGGCGTCGAGGAGCGCGCCGACCGTCTTCAACGGCCAGTTCAGGTCCCGGTACCGGACGCCGCCGATCAGCGCCTCGCCGTGGTTCGGGGCATCCAGGCCGAGGATCATCCGCATCGTCGTGGACTTGCCGGATCCGTTCGGGCCGAGGAAGCCGGTCACCAACCCCGGCTGCACCCGGACGCTCAGCCCGTCGACGGCGACCCGGCCGCCGTAGCGTTTCGTCAGCTCACGTAGTTCGATCACACGATTGACGCTAGGCAGCGCCGTGGGCGGTCGGAAGCCGGAAACCATCCGACTCCGCCTGGAGGTTTTCCACCCCCTGGTCTTGAAACCACGCGGTTCGTTTCCCGCCGAGCCGACGGATGCTGGCCACCTTCGAAATTGACGATCTCCGGTCAGGCATGGGAGATGCTCGGTCACGTCGGGCCTGCTGGACCTGCGCCGCAGGGGCTGATCGACGGAACGCCAGCGGCACGCCACACTTGGAGGCGTGCGGACGTTGCTGGGCGGTGGTTGGTCGATCAAGCTGTCCGGTGCTTGGACGCGGGAGCGCACCAGAGACGGTGTCACAACGTGGCGCGCGTCCGGTCGCATGATGCGGGTCTCGCCAGGAAGTCCGTGGCGATGCGCCGATGGGGCCGACATCATCGCTTCGCTCGATGCCGAACTGCCGCCGGACCCGGTAGGCAAGGTGGGTGAGGAGGGCCGGGACGGGGTGGGCCATCGTGCCGCCTGGCTCTACCGCCAGGACGGTGATGTGTTCACCCTTTACGGCTACAACTTCGCTGATGGAACGTACCTGGAGACGGTCTTCATCAGCGCGGACATGGCCGACCCCAGTTGGGCCTTCGCGGCTTGGCGTTCGGTGGCTCGATCCGCCGGTTACAGAGGTTGAAAGGTCAGGATTACTGCGTTCGAGATCGAGGGTCAGACCGGTGGGTCCAAGTGAGGATTGACCTCGCCGGCTGGGTTCCCAGCACGACCAGCGCTGGCTCCGCCGGCGAGATGTTGGGTGACACGTCCGGCTGGACAATCTCGGTTGGTTGGCGGCAGGCCCTCAACCTTGCATGGTTGATGCTTCTGCGAGGCTGAGGTGGTGGACCAGTCTGCGTGGGCCGAGATTTCGACGCTTGTGGCGGCAGCTCCGTATCCGGTGGAGGTGCTGCCGGCCGACCGTGAGCGGGCCGCAGCCTGCCTGACAACGCTGGAGATCACGACCAGGTCGTGGCTCGGGGCGGTGGTCGCCAACAGTGGCGGACTGGTGATCGACCATGGATGGCTTCGGGTGCTGGGCGGTGGGCACGACGGGCTGCCGGATGTGGCTTCCGAGATGAATCCCGACGCCGGTTACGTGATCGTCGCCTTCGACGTAATGGGCGGACAGTTCGCCTGGTTGCAGCCGGAGCCGGGCGCGAGACCGACTGTGCATTACTTCGGCCCGGACAGCCTGGCTTGGCAGGATCTCGAGCTCGGGTATGGCGACTGGCTGGAAGCGATGCTCGGCGGTGCGGTAACTCAGTTCTACGAGAACCTGCGCTGGCCGGGGTGGGAGACCGAGGTGGCCAGCATTGCGTTCGATCAGGGGATCAACGCATTGCCACCGCCGTGGACCAGGGAAGGCAAGGATCTGTCGATGGTGTCCCGCAAGCCGATTCGGCTTGCTGAGCTCGTTTCGGTTTATCAAGACACGGCGCGTCAGCTTGGCTTCCTCTAGACGTCTGATGCCTCTCGTTGGCGGGCGATCGACGGTCCGGACACGTGTCGTCGCGGCGTCTTTAGGGCGGCTCGGGTTTACGGACCTTGAACCTGGCGATGGCCTTTTGGTGATGCGAGGGACTTCGGTGAGGAACTGGTCGCCGTCGTGGATGCGGAAGGTGACCCGCGAAATGCGTTTGATCTTGTGCTGGCGTTGATGCATCGTGACCGCATGAGTGTCAGGACAGTCCTCGTGACCGGAGGCGCGTCGGGTATCGGCGCGGGCATCGTGGTGGAGCTTGCCGCGGCCGGCTATCAGCTGGCCGTCGTCGATCGCAACGCTGAGGCCGCTGGCCGGGTCGCTGAGCAGGTGACTTCCGCCGGCGGTAACGCGGTGGCCGTCACCGCCGACGTCAGCGACGTGGATGCCGTGGCCAGCGCCGTTGCTGAGGTGCGCGATTACTTCGGGACGGTTGACGTCCTGGTGAACAATGCCGGCTTCGCCCGGGACAACCACATCCTGGACATGCCAATCGAGGACTGGGACGCCGTGCAGTCTACGCACCTGCGGGGCAGCTTCCTGATGCTCAAGGCCGTGGCTCCCCTGATGAGCGCCCAACGGTGGGGCCGTGTCGTAAACATCTCGAGCATCTCCGCGCTCGGGATCCACGACGAACGTGTCAACTACGTCGCCGCCAAGGCGGGCCTTGAGGGACTTACCCGCGCGGCTGCCCTGGACCTCGCCCCCAACGGCATCACCGTCAACGCCGTGGGGCCAGGTGTCATCCAGACAGCAATGACTGAAGTCAGCGCGGCACGTGCCGGTCGCAGCCTGGACGAGCACCTAGCCGTCCAAGCGGCACAGATCCCACGCGGACGGGTGGGATCGCCCCATGATGTAGCCAGAGCCGTCCAGTTCTTCATCGCCGAGGACGCGGACTTCATCACCGGCCAGGTCCTCTACGTCAGCGGAGGCCCGCATGGCTGACTCGGGGCTGGTCGTCGTCCGTGAGGCGCATCTGGTGGAGACTGGCTCGGTACCTGTTTGATGGTCGCCGAGGTGGCCCGTGCAGGGGAGGCGTTCGCGATGGACGCGTTGAAGCCGATCGGCCGGTAGAACTGTTTGAATAACGCGGAGCCCGACTCGCTACGTGGCGGTCGGCGTTCCAGACGCGCGGTCGAGCTGTGCTTCACCCCGACCTGCGCCCTCTTGGGCCAACCCGATCGAGGCGCAGTTCGGGCCGCCGCGCACCTTCGTCATCGCCGGCTCGAACCACCCAACCACCCCGCCCTGAGCCGGAAACTGCAGGCCTACCTGTGCTGGCGCAACGCCAACGCCCGCCACCCCGACATCCTGGCCGCCCAGCGCCGCGAACGCGCCCGCATCCGCGGCGAACGACAACGACGCTGGGGCCAACCCACCACCCGCGCAGCCTGACCCCGTCAACGTTTCGCGGTCACGGCATTAGCCGGCACGTCCCGGCCGATGCAGCCAGGGCGCGGCCCTGGGCGCCGCCGCGATAAGGGCGACCGCGAGCACCGTGATGAACGCTTGCCCGATCCGGCCGGGCGTGATCCCAGGAGCGGTGTCCAGCACGTAGTTGGCATACCCGTTCGCCACCGCGTCGCTGGCGAGCACGACACAGCCGAGCAACAGCCCTTCAAGCCGACGCAGCGCCAGCAACAGCACCGCAAGCGGGTCGAACACGGTCAGCGAGGTGAAGTACCACATCAGCCACACCGGCATGGTCGGACTTGGACCCCGCGGCCGGACACCGAGCACGTCGCCCAAGTGAACAATCCCGCCGTACGCGAAGACACAAACGGCGGCGATCACCACTACCCGAACCCACCTGGGCACACCGGCCCACCGCCGGAGCGATGTCCGTGTCGCCGCCAATGATCCCCCTCGGTCGGGCAGTGGCCCCTCGCGCCGACACATCGATGCTAACGCGACGCCCCAAGAGCGTTCGCCCCCTCGCCGGGCTCCAGGCGACGACCAGCGGCATTGAGCGATGCCGGGATGGCCGCATGACCTCGCCATGACACTGGCAACGTTTGTGGTCACGGCACTAGAAACCCTGAGCGTGCGGATTTGAGTGACTGACCGAGTGACGGCCGGTACGCACGTCGCCGGACGACCCTGGACGCGCCTACGGACCCTCCCCACAGCTCAGCTCAAAGCTGGTCTAGCCGGCCCCACGGGTCCTTCCACCGAAGCGGTCGGCGTGGCCATCGCTGCCGGCCTCAGTGTCCAGCCGCTCGAAGGACGTAGACGGGCTTTACGTCAGACGCTGTTACGTCAGGCAGTACGAAGGACGCGGTGCCGGGACGGGAGCGCAGCTCAACGAAGGCGCGGGTGGTGGCCACTACGGTGCCGTCGTAGAGAACTTCGACCCTGTCGCCGTGGCGCGGCCCGGTCGGGCTACAAAACCCGGAAACGATCAGCGGGCGGCCCGTGATGCTGATGACACGCGATCACCATTTCGAAGCGCGACTCCGGCACCGGCCGAGTGTAGGACGGGCTGGGGCACAGTTAGGCCACAAGACAGCGTGAGACGTCGGGAATTAGCCACCATGATGTGATCCCGGACCGGAGCATGACCGGCGTATCGACCATGCCGGCGCAGGTCACGGGAGGCAGCCTCCCGGGGACCCGCAGGCCGTGCGGGTTGAGGAACGTCTCCACGTCAACCCCCTCGCTGTCAGGTACCAGTGGCCGGCGGCTAAGCACGCCGTGCCGGTGGCTGGGGCACGCAGAGCGCACAGGACACCGTCGAGCGGCGTCAACGCGCCATCAACGATGGCAGCCGAATACGCCGTGCGAGGGGGCGCCAACCACCGGACCGCGCCCAACTCGTGGTTCTCGCTCAGGGATCCAGCCTGCTTACCGGCAGCCGGTGACGCCGCAGCCCCGTGGGTACGACATCCGGTCAGTCGCCTCGACCGTTCGGCGGTAGCCGGCCCCGGGCCTCTCTGTCTTAAAGTGACAGTCCTGACGCGCTACGTACTCCGATCAGGTTCGCTTGTCTTCTCCGCCGCACCCTCGACGATCGGAAGAGCGATGACCGGCCTCGCCGTCTTGTCCGACGCACCCGTTCGATGCGACGAGGACCAACTGCGGTTCGACCGATATGTTGATCCGATCCTTTCGTTGCTGACCAGCCCCACGAGCACGACCCCCTTCACCGTCGGCGTGCTTGGCGAGTGGGGCAGCGGGAAGTCGAGTGTCCTCAGCATGGTGGACGAGCGGCTGGACGCGGAGAGCCCGGATGCCTTCGTCCGGGTGCACTTCAATCCCTGGGTGCACCGCAACGAGCCGACAATGCTCGTGCCGCTGTTGCACGCGTTTCAGGAAACGCTCCTGGCGGACCGGAAGAGTCGGTTCGCCCAGACCGTGATCCGGGTCGCCACGGTCGTCGGGACTCTCGCCGCGGACGCAGTCCTGACCACCCTCACCGCGGGCTTCCTGAGCATGGACAAGTACGACCAGGCCGTGGATCGGTACGTGGCGCAGCGCAGCCAGGTCGAGAGCGAGCTGCGAAATCTGCGCAACCTGCTACGCGACGAGGTGGCTGGCATCCGTGAGCAGGGCGCTCAGGTCGTCTTCTTCATCGACGACATCGACCGGTGCGAGCCGGACCAGATCGTGGATCTGCTCGAGTCGGTCAAGCTCTTCCTTGATGTGCCCGGGGTGTTCGTGTTGATGGCCATCTCGAAGGAACTGGTCGACCGGGGCGTGGCCATCAAGTATCAGGGTTTCGGCTTCGACCCGGACGGGATGATGGACATCGGGGACGAGTACCTCGAGAAAATGATCCAACTGCCGCTGTACCTGCTGCCGCTGGACGGGCGCAGCGTCCGGCGCCTGGTCGAGGCGTACGCCCATCCGGATCTGCTGGCCCGCCACGGCGACCTGTTGCAGGCGGTGCTGCGGCCGAATCCGCGCAAGATCAAGCGGGTGTTGAACTTCCTTACCGTGACGACCGCGATCGTCGCCGGGACTCCCGGCCTGGACGAGTTGCGCGACGACCTGGTGGTTCGGCTGGCCGTGCTGCGGGTGCAGGTGCCCCGGCTCTTCTCGGCTGTGCTGACCGATCCCCGGGTGCTCGTGGTCCTGGAGTGCCTGTACCGGGAACGCCTGGAGTTCACCGAGGATGGTTTCCGCAGCCGATATGGGGACGACTCGGGTGCCCTCCTGTACCGCGCCGTCGCACCGCACTACCGCCGCCAGCCCGAGCTGGGACACCTGTTCGCCGCATCCACCTTCGAGGAGGAGCAGGACCGGATCCACGACTACCTCACTCTTTTCGGCGGGCGGGCGGCATGAGCGGCGGCGTCGGCCCTCGGGGCCGCAAGGCGAACGTGGACTTCAAGCGGTACGGCCTGACCCAGGGCGACCCGTACCGGCACCGTGAGCTCGATCCCCGCAATGATCGGGACCGAGCCCTGCTGGTGGACTTCGTCGGGGCGCCGTTCGACCAGATCGAGGAGCAACTCGCAGCGTCGGCCGCAACGGGTAGGGCCGCGGCCTTCCTGCTGTCCGGCCGCCAGGCGACCGGTCGGACCTCGCTGGCCAAGCTCATCGCGCACCAGTATCGGGAGCTGCACCAACTGGGCGATGACTTCAGGTTGGTCGTGTACGACGAGAAGAATCACGACAGCCTCGGGCGCGCGCAGGAGGTGCTGAAAGCGATCCGGAACGAGCTGATGGATCTGGGGGGCTGGGGCGAGCACCGAGATCGGCTGCTCGAGGTGATCCCCAACGGGCCGAACCGGCCGGAGATCCTCGATCTGCAGGCCCAGGCGGGTTTCCTGGCAAACTACATGCGCAAGCGGATGAAGCCGGCCTGGACACTCGGCCTGCTGATCGAGGGCATGCAGAACCACGACTTCCTCGACACGCTCTCCGTCGTGTTCGCACGGGTCGATCTCCTCGTCGTCGTCACCCGCGACGACTACCGCACGGCCGACACCGCAGATTCGGACCGGATGAACGAGCGCGATCGCTGGCGGCGGTGGGCTCTGCCGGTGCAGGTGCCGCTGCTGAGCGGCGACGACGTCGACCTGCTGACCCGGAACCGTTGGCAGCACGAGGCGCCCGAGCTGGAATGTCCCTTCGAGCTCAAGGGCGTCCGGGAGACATTCGGCGCGCGACGCCCACCGGTCGGGCGCGCGCTGAACTGGCTCGGATGGTTGCTGGAGTGGCGGTTGCGTAAGTACGGCGGGGACGAGTGCTGGCCCGCCGCGCGGAACCTACGCATCCCCGCGCACTGGATCGAGGAATCGGTGCAGCAGGCCGAGAGCGCCCCGCCCGGCGCGGAGGGAGGCTTCCGTCGTGATAGCTGAGCTGCCCCGGCTCAACCCCTTCCCCGCGCAGGCCACCACCGCCATCGAAGAGGGGCCCTTCGCCGAGTCGTACCAACGGTGGGCCGGCGCCACGCCCACGGTGGCCCTGCAACAGGTCCGCCGGCTGAGCCTGCTGGTGAGCAGGTTTCGCCGGTCGCATGAGTTGGGCGGTGTCTCCAGCGGCCAGGTGGCGTACGTCTACGGTGCCCACGGCGCTGGCAAGACCCACGCCATCCGGGCCGCCGTAGGCCAGATCGCCACCCATCCCGGCAACACACAGGTGCTTCCGTTGTACGTCAAGCTCGATGGCCCTGACTTCGTGCAGGCGTACCGCCGGCTGATGGCGCAGCTCTCCCTCTCCGACCTCACCGGGCTGGCGCTGCGGTTCCTTGGTTCCCTGTCGGCCGTGGCCGACCCGTCGCCCGCGACCGCCGATATCCAGGACGACCTGCGCCGGGATCCCGCCGCGCTGCTGCAGATGTTCGACGAGCACCTGTTGGAGCGCGGTCTGCTGCTGGAGGCGCAGGCGGACCGGATGCGCGACGCCGTACGCGACGAGAAGAACTTCCAGCGCGCCCTGACCTACCTGCTGGAACCGGCCCTGCAGGAGGCCGCGTACGACTGGTTGCTGGGGCGGCAGGTCAGTGAGCCGGAGCTGCGCCGCGTCGGCATATCGCGGCAGCTCGACACGCCGGACCAGTGCCGTTACGGGCTCCAACTGTTGACGCTGATCTGCGAGCGGGCCGGTCGGCCGCTCGTGCTCATCCTCGACCAGGGCGAGAAGCTTCTCCTCGATGCTCAGGAGCGGGTGATCCCGGAAGGCGCGGGGCTGCTGCACTCTCTGGTCGAGGCGGTTCCCGACCTCAGGGGCATGCTGATCGTCGCAAGCAACGACCGCGCCTGGGACGCGCTCCCGCAGGACCTGCGGCAACGCTTCGGCGCGAACGACATCGTCTGCTCGACGTTGCAGCCCGACGAGGCGCGCGATCTGGTCGGCCGGTACGTCGTCGCGTCGTTTGGCGCGCAGGTGCCCCCGGACTACCAGGCCCCCTGGCCGTTCATCGACGCCGCTATGCGCAAACTCCTACGCAACAGCGGCGGCAATCCGCGGATCCTGCTGCAGTTGGCGTTCCAGTCCTTCGACGCGCTCGACACAGACGCGAAGGAGATCGACGAGAGCGCAGTGCCGGACAATGTCGCGGTTCTCGACCGCGAGGACGTGGACCGCGCGATCCGTCGGGTCCTGCGGCGGCTTGGGCCGATCAGCGGCGAGCCAGAGCTGGGCTTTCACTACATCGTGGACACTCCACACGACGGCCGCTTGCTGATCCGGCTCAGCGAGGCGATGTTCTATACCGACGAGACCGAACGCGCCGAGGAGGACGTGGCGGTTCGGCTGACCATGCCCCGCAGCGTGGCGGACCGTACGGGCCGTCTCGCCCCACCGGTCGGTATCCAGCCGAGACACGTCTTGATCGTGATCGGCTATGCCAGCACCGAGGTGCTGCACCTGCTGCGCGACGTCTACGACGAGGTGCTCGTCTACCGTGACGCTGACTCCATCGCCAGGGCGCTGACGGCACTGATCGAGGGCGCCGAGCGGCACGGCACGAGGCGATACGAACAGGTTGACTTTCCCAAGCTCTACGGCGAACTCGCCGACCTGGGGCTGGACCGCTCCCGTGACGCCGATGCACTGCGGCAGGCGATCCTCGGGGCGAACCGGCGACAGGTCGACAGCCAAATCGAGCGGCGCTTCGACGAACTGGCCCTGCGCTGGCCGGACGAGCGGCGGCGGTTGACGGACAGGATCGAGGCGGTTCGGGCACGGCGGGAGCGAGAGGAACTGACCGAGATCCACAAGGTCTACCTGACACACCGGCAGCGCGTCTGGTTCCTCGCTTCGCTGGCGCTGCTTCTGTCGACGGGAGCGGCGATCATCACATTGGCAGTTAGCGGAAGCCTGCCGGCCAACCTGCTCTATCTGGTGGCGATGTTCGCACTAGCCCTCGCCTTTCTCGTGCTGGTCCACGGCAACCGGACCAGGACGGCGAGAGCCGGTGAGCCAGCGTCAAGGGCGGAGCTCGACCGCATCGCCGCGGAGCGCGTCCGGCATCGCGGACCCGCCCTGTGGCGAGCGCCGCTGCAACTGATCTTGGAGGTGCGGCAACTACCGCCGTGGACCGATCTCGATTCCCGTGATCCATACCGCCGGTACGGCTTCGTGCTGACGCGGATCCGTGCGGACCATCGCAGGGCGCTCAGGTCCGCGCTCGTCGTCGAGCGGGTGGCAGTGGTCCGCCGCGCCATGATGAACGCACTCGGTCAGATGACCGAACAGAGTCAGCATGACGCGGACCTCGTCGACGTGGAGCCTTCGCCCCTGCCGGCCGTTCCCCACGACGCGGCCGACCCGGCCGATGTGCAGCTTCCGTACCGCATCCAGCATCAGCGGGCCGACGCTTGGTCGAAGATCGCCCGGCGACCGCCGGCAGAACGCCTGCTCATCGCCCTGGCGAATCTCGATCGCCGATGGGTGGGACGGTCGGAGAACACCGCCGACGAGAACGCGACGACGTCCGCGGCCGAGGGCCCGGGTCGGCTTGCGTACCCGGGCGTGGTCGGGCAGGTCGAGCGGAACGTGCGGGGCGAGACCGACCCGGCGATCCTCTTCGTGCTGGATGCCGCGAAAGGCCGAGGCGCGGTCGGCGAGTTGTACGACACGGGCCTGACCCGGCACCCGGACCTGCTACTGGACGCGTTGGCGGAGGTGTCCGAGGGCGGCATTCGGCGGGCGGCGCACCTGTTGTCCCCCTTCACACCTGAGGGCCTGGGTTGGCACGACCAGCTACGTCTGGCCACGGAGATCGAGCGGCTGTACCTGTTCGTCGAGCAACTGCTCTTCTTCCGCGACGGGGGAGTCGACCGGGGCGCGGCCTGACCGGCCGTGGCCGCCGGACGGCCCGCCCCCACGCCATGGGGGTGCTGCGGTCTGGGGGAGCCCACAGCAAACCGGGAAGAAGCGAAGCTGATTGGCGCGGGCGGCCGTGACTGGCATGATCATGCGACCCGGACGGCGACCGGCCGGATGCCGCAGCTACCGAAGGTGAAGCAGTGGGACTTTTCAGACGGCGACCGTTGACTCCCGTCGGGCGGCTCATGGCCGCCGCTGGGCTGCCCACTGCGGGCGGCGAGATCCCGGTGCGGGACGTCGTCATGGACGTGGTGCAGCGTAGGAGCGGGCGGGTCAGGGCAACCCTCGCCGTCGTCGAGGAGTTGCTGGTTGAGGAGGGCGACGCGTCGCGTGTCGCGCTGAGCTTTCTCGAGGATCTTCAGAACGCGGCGTCGCACGGGACGGAGGGCCTGTTCACCACGGAGGAGCTTCTGCTGTTGCGCGGACCCCGGACGGTGGAGGGTTGGGAGACGGTGGACCAGTTCTGGGCCGCTGTCGTCGCTTGGTGCGACCAGAACGGGGTCGAGCTGGAGTCGAGTGAGTCGCTCCGCGCCGTCGAGCATCCGGCACTGCGGTCGATCATGTGGCCGTCGTGCCGGAGCCTCGCCGACGGGCGACGGGTGGGTCTCAGCAATGTGGTGCTGTACGAGAAGGCGGTTGGCGTGCCGATGGCCGGCTTCGGTCAGCACCCGACGGCATGACGGGACGTTTCGGCGATCCTACGGCCATGGCCATCCACTGATCACTCTTGAGGCCTCGCCTCGCAGTTGCTGGTTGATCGGCGCGTGGAACTACGTGCGAACGTCGCGCGGTTGAGGGGCGTTCCACTTTGGTCCGTTACAGCGTCGTCGGCCACGGCGAGGCGGATCACGAGTGGACCACGACGTCCCAGCGCCCACACGATGAGCGCGAAGCAGCAGAGCGGTGCTCCCGTGATCGTGACCGCTGTCCAGCCGCCCACGGACCAGAGCGTGGTCGCGGCGGCGGAACCGACAGCAGCGCCAATGAAGTTGCCGGTGCCTAGCGCGGTGTTGAGTCGGCTGCGGGCCTCGTGGGAGAGGGCGAACAGCCGCGCCCGGTTGAGAAGGGCCTGCGTCTGGAGAGCGACATCGATCATGATGATGGCGATGACGACAAGTGCGACGGAGCGGCCGGCGTGCGCCGCGACGACGAAGGCGCCGAGGGCCAGTACCCAGGCCGCGCCGGTGGCCGGAAGCGACCAGCCGCGGTCGTGCAGGCGGCCGCCGTGCAGGCCGGAGAGGACACCAGCGAGGCCGGCCAACCCGAACAACCCGATCACCGCTACCGGGTACCGGAACGGTGGGCCGCTGAGCAGGAACGTCAGCGCCGTCCAGAACAGCGAGAACACGGCGAACCCTGTGGCGGCCAGGACCAGCGTCCACCGGGCCGCCCGTTCGCGCAGGACCACCGCGCCGACCGAGGCGATGAGCTGCGGATACGGCATGCGCGTCCGCGGTGCCAGCGGTGGAACCGCGCGGTAGAGCAGGACCGCGAGCAGGACGGCGACGACCGCGGCGAGGGCGAAAATCGTGCGCCAACCGGCAGCGTCGGCGACGAACCCGCTGACCGTGCGGGAGGCCAGGATGCCGGTGAGGGTACCGGAGCCGACAGTGCCGACGATCCGACCGCGGTGGGCGTCGCCGGCCAGGTCCCCGGCGAGCGGTGTGAGGACCTGCCCGGAGATCGTCGTCATGCCGAGCACGCCCAGTGCGAGAAGGAGTACGCCGATCGACGGCGCCAGCGCGCACAGCAGCAGTGCGGCGGCCGAGGTCAGCAGCATCACCGGGACGAACCGGCGGCGGTCCAGGACGTCGCCGAGCGGCACGAGCAGCAGCACGCCGACGGCGTACCCGACCTGCGTCGCGGTGACGAGCCAGCCGGCCGTCGCGGTCGCGGCGCCCAGATCGCCTGCGATGAAGCCGAGTAGCGGCTGCGTCCAGTACAGGTTGCCAATGGCCGCTCCCGCCGCCACCGCGAACAGGAACGTCAGCCGGCGGCTCATCTCCGACGGCGGTGCCATGCGGGATGCTGCCATCCTGCCACGCTAGGTCGCGGGATCAAGGCGCAGGAGAAGCCGCACACCTCCGCCGTGTCTGCTGGCGCAAGCACGCCGCTCAGGTGTCAGCCATCGGTGCCGGCGCGAACAGGGGCGGCACCGGATCGGCTGCCTGGATCGCGGCAACGACCTGGGTCAGTTGCGGGTAGTCGCCGCCGGCCGCCCTGATGAGGGTGTCCGCGTCGGCGCGGTTGCCGAGGTGACACTCGGCGATGGCCCGCAGGAGAAACGCGACGCTGCACAGGTCTGGTGGATCACCACCCGGCCGAGTGTAGAGAAGCAGCGACCGCGCATGCTCCGGCCGCTGGTTGAGCAGGTGGGCCAGGCTCATGGCGACACGAGCGGACAACATGTGCGGCTGCACGTGGATGGCGAGCTGGGCCAGTTCCGAAATCTCCAACACCTCTCGGTGTTCGACCGGCGATCCGTTCACCACTGCGTCGTACAGGTACCACAACCCGAACTGGACGGTAAGCACCTGCCCGATCGCGGCGGCGGCCGTGGGATCGGTGCTGCCGGCGCGAGCCAACGCCGCGAGCCGCTCGGCGTCGGCGAGGAATTCCGCCGCGGACTGGGCGTGTCCCGTGCTCAAGCGCCGTTGGAAGGCAGCGAGCGCGAGCCGCGGATCGTTGCCGTCGCGAACCGGGTCCCCGAGACAATCGTCGTCGGCCTCTGCTCGGGCCATCGTCCGCAACGTCCTGGTCACCTCCTGCTGGTAGTAGCCGGCCCGTAGCGCGGCGCGGGTGGCTGTTGGTGCCGAGAGCCAGCGAAGCAGCTTGCGGCCGTCACTGTGGGGCGCCGTCGCGGGAACGAGATTGACCACCCCGAGCAGCGCCGCGAGAAGTGCTGCGCCGAGCAGCGCGAGGCGTGTCAGCGGTGTGCTCGTCAACGCTGTTGCGGTGACGAGCACCATCGCGGTGCACGGGTTCGTCACTGGGCCACCGAGGTGGAACAGCACCATCCGCAGCGGCAACGCGGTCGCCGACGGCGCCGGCCGGACGGACACTTCGTTCCGCCATCCGGTGAAGGGTGCGATACGGACCGCGACGATCGGCAGACGCAGCAGCTTCGCCGCGACGAGGTGCCCGCATTCGTGCAGGACGATGTGCACCCACAACGACAGGCAGGTGAGGCCGACGGCGGCGATCGCAACCCGTCACGGACTCGGTGACGAGCAGCGCGAACGCCACCGCCTCCAACACCAACAGGGTGGACGCGGCGACCAGCCGTCGGCGGGGGGAGATCACCGGGAGATGGTACGGCCGGACACGTAGGGGCCGAGGTCCTTGCCGTACGCACGTCGCAGACGGCGACGCCGGTCGCGATGCGCGCCGGGGAACGCCGTCCTCCTCAGCGTCGTGCGCTGGTTCCCGCGCCCGGTCGCGCGGACGCCCCCGGCGACACTCCGGGCGCGGACACCGGGCTGGTCGGCTGCGGTCGGCCCGACCGCGTCGGTGCGTGGCCGATGACGGTGACCCGCCGCTGGCCGGGCTCAGCCGGTCATGGGCAGGAGGGGGTTCAGTTCGGTGGCGGCCACATCGCCGGGCCTCGCGCCGGGCAGCCAGGTGGCCAGGTCGTTGGCCTGCGCGGGGTTGGCCGGCGGGGTGACGGTCAGGCCGTCGGCGAACCAGATCACGGTCATCACCTCCCGCATGCTCGTCGACGCGTTGGGCAGGGCCTTGTGCACGGTCCAGCCTGAGTGGAAGGTGGCGTCTCCGGCCGCCATCGGGATCGGCGCGGCGATCGGGAACCGCCGATCGGAGACGAGCCGTTCGAAGTGCTCCTCGGACGCGTCGGAGATGACGACGTCACTGAGCGGACCGGCGGTGTGGCTGCCACTGGCGAAGCACATGCCGCCCGCCTCGGGACTGACGTCGACCAGCGGCATCCACATGGTGATGCACCGATGCCCGTCCAGCGGCCAGTACATGGCGTCCTGGTGCCAGGGCGTGTGACCGCCCTGCGGCTCCTTGAACAGCGCCTGGTCGTGGTACAGCCGAACCCGCTCGACGCCCAGTAGTGCGGCGGCCACGCCCGCGAATCGGCTGGCCAGGCTGAACTGGGCCGCCGCAGGGTCGTGCCGCCACAGATTTACGACCTGCAGGAACGCGCGACCGTAGGTGTCACGCTCGTCGATCGGCGTGTCCTCGGTGCTCAGCCGCCGTACGCCGGCCGCGATCACCTCACGGAAGTCGGAGACCTCGCCGGCGGTCGCGACGGCGCGCAGCCGGACGTGACCGTCGCGCCGGTACGACGCCAGGTCCGCGCCGGACACCGGGTACGGGCTGGTCAACGGCGGCAGGTGGGTGATGGTCATGGTGCGATCTCCCTTGGCTCGGTGATGCTGTCTGGTCGTGCGATGCGGTGCCGACAGCCCACCAGAGGGCTGATGGCCACTCCCGGAACGACCTGGCAGCAGGGGTACGTTCTGGTCTACCGTCTCGGGATGGCACCCGCTGCGGAGGTGGTGTCCCGACGCGGCGTCGCGCGTCTGGGGCACATCCGACTCGCGGGGCGGATCGAGGGTGGAACCGGGATCCCGAGCCGTGCAGCGCGCAGCTATCCGTCCTACGCCCTGACCTATGTCACCGCCGGGGCCGGCCGGTACCGGGACGCGACGCATGACGTCCCCGTGACGCCCGGCACGCTGATCCTCGTCTTTCCCGGACTGCCGCACTGGTACGGCACGGCAGGCGACGCCACCTGGGACGAGACGTTCCTCGTCTTCGACGGGCCGTTGTTCGAGCTGGCCCACCGCGCAGGCGTCGTCGATCCCGCCCAACCGGTGCACACGGCGTTGCCGGTGGCCCTGTGGCAGGCACGCTTCGACGCCTTCCGACGCCGCCCCCGTGCCTCGTCACCGGGGGACGGTGACAGCGAGGGGTTGGAACTGTTGGGCCTCATCGTGGACGCAATTAGCGCCGCCGGCAGGACGAGGGAAGGCGCACAGGCCGGCTGGTTCGCCCGCTCGGTCGAACTGCTCGAGAGTGACCTGGAAACGCACATCGGGATGCCGGAGGTGGCCCGAGCGGTCGGAATGCCGTACGAGACCTGGCGTCGAGCCTTCCGCGCCCGTGCAGGTACCGGTCCGCAGCAGTACCGGAACCGGCACCGGCTGGAAACCGCAGCGGAACTGCTGGGGCACACGTCGATGAGCACGAGAGACATTGCCGCCGTCCTGGGATTCAGCGACGAGCGGCACCTCATCCGTCGCTTCCGCGCCCGCACCGGCATGACCCCGCGGCAGTTCCGGGACAGCAGACCCGCCGCGGGGGCTCACGCCCTCAGGCCACGCTGATCCGCACCGGGTCGTCGTCGGGCCCGCCGGGAAGCCGCACGGTCACCCGCCCCTGCTCGACGTGCACGCTGCCGCGGCTCGCGGTGACCGGCCGATCGGTAGCCAGGACCACCTCGTCGTCGCCCTGGGTGGGGCGCAGCAGCACCGTGTTCCGCTCGCGGGAAACCAGTTCGCAGGTCGTCTCCACCAGCGTGGCGGCGCCGACCCGGATCCCGTACGGCAGGATCAGCCCGGTGCGGGCGGGCACTCGCAGCCGCCGGCCGGCCAGCACCGGGACGCCCTGCCAGGCGAGCGTGAGGGTCACCGCGGACGGTGCCACGTTGACCAGGTGCAGCAGCCGCTGTCCCGCCGGGTCCACGGTGGAGGTGAGCACGAGACCGGGCCCGTCGGCGTTCGCGGCCAGCCGCTGGCGCACCCCGAGCCGCGCCGCCGCCGCGTGCCAGAAGTCCAGGTCGCAGGGGACGTCGGCGGCGATCACCAGCGCTCGCCCGGCGCCCACGGCGACCTCCACCGCGCACGGCTCGCCGGAGCCGATCTCGACGAGCACGGGCTCGGCGGCGGGGCCGGCCAACCGCTGCGCGTAGCCGACCCGGACCTCGGCCGGGCCCGCCGCCCAGCCCTGCCCGACCACCGACGGAAAGGACTGCGGCCCGTCATCGACGCGGCCGGTGACGCGCAGCCCGAGCGCGTCGGCGAGCAGCGTGCACGGGGTGCCGTCGTGGTCGCGCTCCGGCAGGACGCCGTGCAGCAGCAGCCGTCCGCCGCCGTGCAGGTGCTCGACGAGGCGCTGCTGCACCTCCCGCCCGAGCGTGGCGGCGCTGGCCAGTGCGATCACCGGCGGCGTGTCCGCCGGCAGCGGCGACTGGAGGTCGACGGCCGGGAACGAGTGTCCGGCGAGCAGCAGCGCCCGGGCGAGCACGTCGCGCGGACCCATCCCGCGGAATCGTTCCAGGTCGGCGACCTGCGCGGCCCGCGACGCCGAGGCAGGGTGGTGGTATTCGGTCAGGTAGTGGTCGGGCACGAAACCGAGCGCCAGGCCGTCGTTCTCCTCGTCGGAGTCGGCGAGCAGGTCGGCGACCCCGCGTACGGCGTGCAGTGCGCGTCGGGCCGCGGCGTAGGTCGGGTTGAGCCGCCCTTCCGGGTCGACGGGGGCGGCGAAGCCGTGCCGTTCGCCGGTGAACGCGATCCGGTCGTTGCCGTCGCCCACCGGCTCGGCCAGCGGCGGGTTGTATCCGCCCGCGAAGAGGTAGAGGTTGATCAGCCGGTTGCCCTGCGCCACGCAGAGCCGAGCCTTCAGCTCGATGGCTTCCGGTGGGTAGAGCGTGGACAGGTCCTGGCCGTAGTCGCCGTTGCCCGCCTCGAACTCCAGCGACATCGGCGGCTGGTGGGCGTCGTGCACGGCGGCCAGGAAGGCGTTGCTGACGTACAGGTCGGCGACGTTCGTGACGGTGAGATCGCCGAGGTAGTAGTCGGAGCCGGAGGTGAGCTGCGGCTGACCGCGGTAGGCCTCGAAGAGCTGGCTGATGCCGATCGGGAAGGTCCGGCCCCGCCCGCCTCCCGTGCCGTGCACGTTGATCAGGAGTGGCACCCCGGTGACTCCGTGCCGTTCGGCGGACTCGCGCAGCGTGACCACGTACCGCCGGAACCGGTCACGCATGTAGCGGCCCAGGTCGTAGTGGACCGTCAGCGACCGCGCCTCGGCCGGGGTGCGCAGCGCCGCAGCCCAGGCCTCGGGGTCGCTCGGGTCGGCGCCGACGCGCTCGGCCGCGACGTCCTTGCCGTACCGGTCGACGGCCCAGCGCCGCAGGTCCTCGCAGACGACGTCGGTGAGGTCGGGGGAGTTGGTCACCCAGGACAGCATCCCGATCTCGTTGTCCAGCTGGACGCCGATCACCGGCCCGCCGCGGTCGGCGAGCCGCTCGGCGATGACCGGCATCACCTCGGCGTACCAGCCCTCGGCTGCGGCCAGGAACTCCGGAGCCAGGTAGTCGATGGTCCGGGTCTCGACGGTCCGGCCGTCCCAGGTGGTCGGCAGCAGGTGGGGGTGCTCGTCGTACAACCGGTAGGGGATGCCCTCGTTCTTGACCTCGGCCATGATGAACGGGCCGGGCCGGACCAGCGCGTGCAGGCCCCGCTCGTGGGCAAGGTCCAGGAAGCCGGCGAGATCGCGCTGCTCGTGGGTACGACCGGTCAGGTCCACGCTGCCGTCGGGCAACTCGTGCCAGAGCCAGGGCACGTAGGTCGCCACGGTGTCACCGCCGCAGTCACGCAGCCGGTCGAGTCGGTCCGCCCACTGCGCCCGGGGCAGCCGGAAATAGTGCACTTCCCCGGCGAGCAGCAGCCGGGGTCGACCGTCGACGACGATCCTGCGGTCCTGGAGAAGAACTCGCGACATGCGTTGACTCTTCCTTTCGGCCGATCTTCCGGCGGTCCCTCTTGTGGTCTGACCGACGCCCTGCCTATGGTGCCCTGAAACCGGTTTCTGTCACGCACGTTACGGATAGAGGAAGTCATGGGCAATAGTCGGGTCACGGTTCGGGAGATCGCCCGGCTGGCCGGAGTCTCGGTCGCCACGGTGTCCCGGGTCTCCAACGGCACCGGTCAGGTGTCGGAGGAGATGCGCCGCCGTGTCCTGGAGGCCATCGAGGAGCATGGCTACCGGCCGGACCACCTCGGCCGAGCGCTCGCCGCAGGCCGGCACGGCGCGCTCGGCCTGGTCTTCCCCGGCCTGTCCGGCCCGTACTTCACCGAACTGATCCAGGGCTTCGAGTCGGAGGCCGTCCCGGCCCGGGCCAGCGTGCACATCCTCTGCACGCATCTGCGCGAGGACTCCGACAACCAGGTGCTGGAGATGGCCCGCCGGGTCGACGGCATCGCCGTCATCGGCGGCACCATCTCCGAGCCGGCGCTTTCCCGGCTTGCCACGATGGTCCCGGTCGTCGTCCTTGCCGGCCAGGGCCCGGACACGGTCTCCTCGGTCAGTGTCGACAACGCCCCGGCCATGACCCGGCTGACCCGGCACCTGCTGGTCGACCACGGCCTGCGCCACCTTGCCTTCGTCGGCAACCCGGACGGGTCGCCCGACGTCAGCGAGCGGTGGGCCGGCTTCCGAGCGGCGTACCGGGAGTTGGACCTCACCCCGCCCGCTGAACCGGTCCGGGTCGCCATGCAGCAGCCGGACGGCGTACTCGCCGCCGAGCGGCTGCTCGTCGGCGGCACCGCCCCGCAGGCGGTGGTCTGCGCCAACGACGAGATCGCCATCGGCGTCCTCGTCGGGGCCCTCGGCCGAGGGCTGCGCGTACCCGACGACCTCGTCATCACCGGCTTCGACGACGCACCCATCGCCGCGCTCGTCTCGCCGTCGCTGACCACCGTGCGGCAACCGATCCGGGATTTGGCCGCCGAGGCCGCCCGGCAGATCCTCAGCGCCGCCGCCGACTCCCACGCGGCGGCACCCCAGCGCATCGTCCTCCCCACCGAGTTCGTCGTGCGCCGCAGCTGCGGCTGCCCGACGGAATCCCCCACTGGAGGTAACGGCAAGTGAAACGATCGAGACTGGCCCGGTTCGCCGCGGTGGCTGCGGCCGTCGCCTTGGCGGCCAGCGGCTGCACCGGCACGGAACAGAAGTCCGGCCCCGGCACCGACGGCCGAATCGCCTACCTCGACTACGGCGACTTCGGCGGCGGCAGCAACCCGCAGGCCAACTACAACCCCTACCTGGACGCCAGCCGGCTCGGCGCCACCGAGTACGTCTTCGAGCAGTTGATCGCCTACGACAACTACGGCTGCCAGGCCAAGCCCTGGCTGGCCACCGAATGGACGTGGAGCGACCCGCAGACGCTGGTCTGGAAGCTGCGCCAGGGCGTGAAGTGGAACGACGGCAAGCCGTTCTCGGCCGACGACGTCGCCTTCACCTACGACATGCTCAAGCAGCACAAGGCGCTCGACACCAAGGGAATCTGGCGGTACCTGAGCGCGGTCGAGGCGACCGACCCGCAGACCGTCACGATGCGCTTCGCCCAGCCCGGCGCGGCGGCGTTCACGCTGTTCGGCGAGATCAAGATCGTGCCCAAGCACGTCTGGTCGGCCGTGGGTGACCCGGTGACCTTCCCCAACGCCGAGAAGCCCGTCGGCACCGGACCCTTCACCGTCAAGGCCTTCAACCCCCAGCAGCTCACGCTCGGCCGCAACGCCGACTACTGGCAGGCCGACAAGGTCAAGGTCGACGAGCTGCGGTTCCACAAGGCCGACGGCGGCGGCCAGATCGACCAGCTCAAGCTCAGCCGCGGCGAGTACGACACCAACGCCATGTTCGTGCCGGACATCAAGAAGGCGTACGTCGACCGGGACCCCGAGCACAACAAGTACTGGTTCCCCTCCGGCGGCTCGATCAGCGTCTACATGAACCTGACCAAGGCGCCGTTCAACGACACCGCCTTCCGCAAGGCCCTGGTGCCCGCGTTCAACCGGCAGGAGATCGTCGACAAGGCGCAGCTCGGCTACGTCAAGCCGGCCAGCCAGACCGGCCTGGTGGTTCCCGGGCAGGCCGAGTGGCTGCCCAAGGACATCCCCAACCAGGGCGTGGCCGGCTACGACGCGGCCCGGGCCGACGCCGACCTGACCGCCGCCGGCTACCCGAAGAACGGCGCCGGCAAGCGGGTCGGCAAGGACGGCAAGCCCATCGCCTTCAGTTTCCGGGTCCCCGGCGCCTGGACCGACTGGGTACAGGCGCAGCGCATCATCGTGGCGAACCTGAGCGCGCTCGGGTTCACCGTCCGGGCCGAGACGCCCACCCCCGAGGCCTACGAGAACGACCGGGCGATCGGCAACTACGACATGCTGCTCGGCGTGCACGGTGGAAGCTGCAACATGTTCCGCAACTTCCAGGAGCCGCTGGCCAGCGACCAGTCCGCACCGATCGGCAAGAAGGCGGTCAGCAACTTCGTCCGCTGGACCGACCCCCGCACCGACCAGCTGATCGACACCCTGCGCACCGCCACCGACGAGGCGGGCCAGAAGGCCGCCGTCGCCGACCTGACCCGGGTCATGACCGAGCAGGTGCCGATGATCCCGCTCTGGTACGGCGCCAAGTGGTTCCAGTACCGCACCGCGAAGGCCACCGGGTGGCCCAGCGAGGAGAACCCCTACGCCGCGCCCAGCGACAACCTGCTCATCATCACCAACCTGCGGCCCGCCGGAACCAACGCCAAGTAAGCCGATGGCCGGCCGGCGCGCCACCCCGCACGCCGGCCGGCCCGTCCCCCGGAAGGGAGGGTCCCGGTGGCCTACTTCGCCCGACGCTTCGTCTTCTTCCTCGGCACCCTGTGGGCCGCCGTCACGCTGAACTTCCTGATCCCGCGACTGCAACCCGGCGACCCGGCCGAAGCCATCGTCTCCCGGCTGGCCGGGCAGAGCGAGAGCATCGACCCGGCCCAGCTGGAGGCCATCCGGACCATGCTCGGCGCTCCCGACGGCAACCTCTTCGACCAGTACCTGCAATACCTCGGCGCCGTGGTCCAGGGCGACTTCGGGGTGTCGTACACCTACTTCCCCTACAGCGTCACCCACATGATCGGTGAGGCGCTGCCGTGGACGGTGATCCTGGTCGGGGTCACCCAGATCATCTCCTTCATCGTCGGCACGCTGCTGGGCACCTGGGCCGCGTACCGCCGCAACAGCCGGGTCGACTCGATCATCACCCTCGGCTCGACGTTCCTCGGCACGCTGCCGTTCTTCTGGCTCGCCCTGCTGCTCATCTACGTCTTCGCGATCACTCTGCGCTGGTTCCCCGAGCGCGGTGGCTACGGCGGCGGCAGCAGCCCCGGCTGGAGCTGGATCTTCATTTCCGACGCCTTCCAACACAGCGTGCTGCCCGCCGTCGCGCTGCTGATCACCGGCCCGATCGGCTGGATCATCGGCATGCGCAACAACATGGTGCAGAGCCTCGGCGAGGACCACGCCCGCCTCGCCGTCGCCCGCGGCCTGCCCCGGCGGCGCATCGCCCTCACCTACGGCGCCCGGATCGCGATCCTGCCCAACGTCACCGGCTTCGCCATCGCGCTGGGCAGCGTCCTGGGGGGCACCGTCCTGGTCGAGACGGTCTTCAACTATCCGGGCATGGGCCGGCTGCTGCTGGAATCGGTGTCCAGCCGGGACTATCCGCTGATGCAGGCGATCTTCCTGTTCACCACCGTCGGCGTACTGGTGGCCAACTTCCTCGCCGATCTGCTGTACGGGTTCCTCGACCCGCGGGTGCGAAAGGCGCAGACGGCATGACCGAGCGGACCAAGGAGCTGTCATGAGCACACCCGCTCCCGCCGTACCGGCCCGGGGCACGGACACCGAGGGCCTCCAGGTCACCGCCACCGAGCTGGCCCGGCGCAGCCGGCTGCCCGGCTGGTTGCTCATCCTGTGGCGCAACCGAAAATGCCGCATCGGCCTGCTGATGCTCGGCGCCTTCATCGTGGTCGCGATCTTCGCCCCGCTGATCGCGCCGTACGGCCCGCGCGACGACGACTTCCCCACCTCGCTCGGCCCCACCGGCGGTCACTGGCTCGGCACCACGGCCCAGGGCGAGGACGTCTTCTCCCAACTCGTCGTCGGCGCGCGCACCTCACTGATCGTCGGGCTCGCCGCCGGGCTGCTCTCCACACTGATCGGGCTGGTCATCGGGCTGACCGCCGGTTACCTGCAGGGCTGGGTCGACGAGGTGCTCTCCTTCCTGATCAACCTCGGCCTGGTGGTGCCGGCGCTGCCGCTGATGGTGACGCTGGCCGCGTACGCGCCGGTCCGTGGCCTATGGCTGATCATCTTCGTGATCAGTGTGACCGGCTGGGCGTACGGCGCCCGGATCAAACGGTCGCAGATCATCACCCTGCGCACCCGCGACTACATCACCGCGGCCCGCTTCGCCGGAGACGGCACCGCCCGGATCATCGCCCGCGAGATCGTGCCCAACATGACCTCGCTGATCGTGGTCGGCTTCATGGGTGCGGCGCTCGGCGCGATCGGCGGCGAGGCGGGCCTGGCGTTCCTGGGGCTCGGCGACCCGCAGACGGTCAGCTGGGGCACCATGCTCAACCAGGCCAGCCTCGGTGGCGCCCTGCTCACCGGGCAGTGGGCCTGGCTGATCGCCCCCGGTCTGGCGCTGTCGCTGCTGATCACCTCGTTCACGCTGATCAACTTCGGCATCGACGCGCTGAGCAACCCCCACCTCCGGGAGGAATGACATGGCCCTGCTCCAGGTGGAGAACCTCTCCGTCACCTACACGCCGCGCGACCAGCCGGCCAACCGCGCCGTGCACGACGTCTCGTTCAGCATTGACGAGGGCGAGTTCGTCGGCTTGCTGGGCGAGTCCGGCTGCGGCAAGTCGACGCTGGGCAACGCCGTCCTGCGGCTGCTCTCCCCACCGGCCCGCATCAGCGGCGGCCGGGTCACCTTCGACGGCGTCGAGCTGACCACCGCCGGCGAGGACCAGTTGCGCGAGCTGCGCTGGACCAACCTGTCCACGGTCTTCCAGAGCAGCATGAACTCGCTCAATCCGGTGATCCGGGTGCAGGCGCAGTTCGCCGACACCTTCGCCGCGCACAAGATTCCCGGTGACGTCACCGCGCGGGCCACCGAGCTGCTCGACCTGGTCTCGCTGGACTCCCGGGTGCTCAAGGCGTACCCGCACGAACTCTCCGGCGGCATGAAGCAACGCGTGGCGCTGGCCCTGGCGCTCGCCCTGCGCCCCAAGCTCGTGCTGCTCGACGAGCCGACCACCGGACTCGACGTGGTCGTGCAGCGCAGCATCCTCACCCGACTGGCCGAACTGCGCCGCGAGCTGGGCTTCGCCGTGCTCTTCATCAGCCACGACCTGGGCACGGTGCTGGAGATGGCCGACCGGGTGATGGTGATGTACGGCGGCGAGATCGTCGAGAACCGCCCGGCGGCCGGCATGCTGCACGAGCCGCGGCACCCGTACACCCGGGGCCTGCTCGGCTCGTACGCCGACCCGCGCCTGCCCGACGTGCAGGTCACCTACATCCCGGGCCGGCCACCGGATCTGTCCCGGCCGCAGGTCGGCTGCCTGTTCACCCCACGCTGCCCGCACGCCGAGGACGCCTGCCGTCAGGTCCATCCCGAGTTGCTGCCCGACCACGGCGGGCTGGTCCGCTGTCTGGTGGCCCAGGAGAACCGGCTGCCCGTGGTGCAGCTCGGCGCGGCGGACGCCGCCGCCACGATCGGCAGCCACTTCCCGGCCACCGGCGCCCTGACCGACCCCGCCGACACCCCCGACGCGGCGGCCGAGGCCGTCCTGTCCGTCGACCGGGTCAGCAAGCGCTACACCAGCCGGCATGGGCTGCGCACCAGCAGCGTCGATGCCGTTCGCGACGTGTCGCTCACCCTGCACCCCGGCCGGGTCACCGCCCTGGTCGGGCAGAGCGGCAGCGGCAAATCGACGATCGCCCGACTGATCACCGGCGTTGAACGCCCCACCGCCGGCGAGGTGCGCTTCAGCGAAGGCCCGGGCGCGCAGGTCCGCGTGGACCGGCTGCGCGGACGGAGACTGGTCGACTACCGCCGGCACGTCCAGATGGTCTTCCAGGACCCGTTCAGCGCCCTCAACCCGACCCGGACGGTGGCGTACGCGCTGTCCCGCCCGCTGGTCAACTTCGCCGGCCTGCGCGGCCCCGCGATCCGGGAACGCTCGGCGCAACTGCTGGAGAGCGTCGGACTCTCCCCGGCCGGACAGTTCCTCGACAAGCTGCCGCACCAGCTCTCCGGCGGGCAGCGCCAGCGGGTGGTGACCGCCCGGGCCCTCGCCCCCGACCCGCGGGTGCTGATCGCCGACGAACCCATCTCGATGCTGGACGTCTCGATCCGCGCCGAGATCCTGGAGCTGCTCGGCGAGCTGGTCCGCAACCGGCGGCTCGCGATGCTCTACATCACCCACGACCTGCTCAGCGCCCGGCTGCTCGCCGACGAGGTGCTGGTGCTCAACCAGGGCGTGCTGGTGGAGCGTGGCCCCACCCGGGAGGTGATCGGGGCGGCCCAGGACGACTACACCCGGCTGCTGCTCGACTCGATCCCCAACCCCTTCGCCAAGGCCGCCCGCTCGTAGCGACGCCGGGAGGGGTCAACCCAGCCAGGCCGCCGACCGGGCGGGCAGCCTCGGCCCGTCCACCGGTGCGCTGGCGAGCAGCACCGACCCGTACGGTCGATGGTCGACGGGCGTGTCACCGAGGTTGACCAGGCAGGTGGGACCGTCGGCGCCCCGGCGAAACGCGAGGCAGCCCGGCGGCGCGTCCAGCCACACCACCTGCGCCGGCCGGCCCCGCCAGCACCGCTCGCGCAGCCGCAGCGCCGCCCGGGTCAGCGCCAGCGCCGACGTCGGATCATCGGCCTGCCGAGCCGCCGAGAAGCCACCCCAGCCGGCCGGCTGCGGCAGCCACGGCGTCGAGCCGACCGGCCCGAAGCCGTACGGCGCGGGCCCGTCGGTCCACGGCAGCGGCACCCGGGCGCCGTCGCGGCCACGCTCGGCGCCGCCGGAGCGGCGGAACACCGGGTCGCGGATGTCGTCGTCGGCCAGCGCCACCTCGGGCAGGCCCAGCTCGTCGCCGGCGTAGAGGTACACCGCGCCGGGCAACGCGAGCATCACCAACAGCATGGCCCGGGCACCGTCGCGGCCCCACCGCTGCGCCGCCCGGCTCACGTCGTGACTGCCGTGCACCCAGGCCGGCAGCCGGCCGTGCCGGGTGGTGGCCGCGAGCAGCGCGTCCACCCCCGCCCGCCAGGGCTCCGGCCGCAGCGGCCAGTAGAGCGGGTCCATCGCGAAGGCCTGTCCCAACTCGTCCGGGCGCAGGTACGGCCCGATCACCTCCGGCCCGCCCCAGGTCTCGGCCACACCGAGCCGGTCACCCGGATAGGCGGCGAGCTGCCGCGCCCACCGGCGGTAGATCTCGTGCACCTCGTCGCGATCGCTGTACGGCGACGGGTCACCGGCCCGCCAGCCGGCGGGCAGCTCCGGGTAGGCCGGGTCCTTCACCAGCGAGCCCGCGGCGTCGAAGCGCACCCCGTCGACGCCGCGGTCGAGCCAGAACCGCAGCGTGGCCGCCGCGTCCGCGGCCACCTCGGGATGCGCGTGGCGCAGGTCGGGCTGCTCCACGTCGAACAGGTGCAGGTACCACTCGCCGTCGCCGAACGGCGCCCACGCCGGCCCGCCGAAGATGGACCGCCAGCCGTTCGGTGGCAGCTCCCCGGCGACGCCCCGGCCGGGCCGGACGTGGAACCGGTCCCGCTCCGGTGCGCCGGGCCCGGCCGCGCGGGCCGCGATGAACCACGGATGAGCGCTGGAGACGTGGTTGAGGACCAGGTCGACCACCACCCGCAGGCCGAGCCGGTGGGCGTCGGCGATCAGCCCGTCGAGCTCGGCGAGCGTTCCCATGCGGGGGTCGACGGCGCGGTGGTCGGACACGTCGTAGCCGCCGTCGTGGTCCGGGCTGGGATAGAACGGGGTCAGCCAGACCGCGTCGACGCCGAGGCCGGCCAGGTAGGGCAGTCGGGACCGGGCGCCGGCCAGGTCGCCGAGGCCGTCGCCGTCGGCGTCGGCGAAGGAGCGCAGGTAGACCTCGTAGGTGACGGCCTCGCGCCACCAGGGTCCGGTGCCGGTCATCGCGGGGTCAGCTCCAGCAAGGAGATCGACGGCAGGGGCAGGGTCACCGGCAGCTCGAGGGTGCCGCGATCCGGCGTGCGGGTCACGGGTGGGGTTGCGTCGGCGAGCCGGTCGGCGGCCCGCAGCGCGGCCCACTGCGCGTCGGTCGGCCACCCGTCGACGCCCAGGCGCCGCGCGGTGGCGGAGAGGTTGGACGTCTGATCGTCGAGCCGCCGGTGCCGCACCTCGTACGCGCCGTGCGGCAGCCCGTCGATGCGCAACCGCACCGACCGCTGTAGCCGGGCGCGTTGGTCGGGCCGGTCGAGCACGCCCTGGTCGAGGGTGCCGTTCCAGAGCACGACGGCGATCCGGCCGGTGTCGGGGTCGAGCGAGGGCCACGCCCGCACCAGCGCGCCGGCGCCGTCACCGGCGAGCCGGGCGGCGAGCTGTACCGGGGCGAGTTGCTCCAGCATCCACAGCGCCCAGTAGCGCGGCTTGGCCAGGCCGCCCACCGACAGCAGCCCGAACCCGCCGTGCAGCAGCGCGGTCGGTCGGCCCAGCTCCTCGAAGTGGTCGCTGGCCACCCAGCAGGCGAGTGACGCCACCCGGCCGGCCGCCTCCTGCATCCCGGTGGCCACGAAGGCAGCCGAGAGCACCGAATCGTTGATCGGGGCGAAGTGGGTGGGGGAGGGGCCCCACTCGGTCCAGTGCAGCGGAGTGCCGGCCCGGCCGTGCCGGGCCAGCGTCGTGCGCAGGTCCAACGGTGGGCTGCCGTAGACGTGGGTGGAGAGGAAGTCCAGCGGGGCGCCGGAGGCGTCGATGTGGTCGAGGAACGGCTCGATCCACTTCGTCGCGGCGGTCGCCGGCCCGCCGATCGGCAGGCCGGGACAGGCCTCCCGCACCGCGCGGGCGGTGACGTCGTACATCCGCAGGTAGTCCTCCCGACTGCCGGTCCAGAAGCACTCCAGGTCGGGCTCGTTCCACACCTCGACCGCCCAGCGGCGCAGCTCGGCGTCGCCGACGCGGGCGCGCAGGTGCCGGATCAGGTTCCCGACCAGCGCCGCCCACCGGTCCCAGTCGCGCGGTGGGCTGGACACGCCCGCGGCGGTGACCACCCGTGACGGGTCGCGGGCCAGCGCCCGGGGCGTGAACGACAGCTCCAGCACCGGCCGCAGCCCGGTCGGTGCCAGCGCGTCGAGCACCGCGTCGATGCCGGTGAAGTCGTGCAGCGGGCGGCCGTCGACCTCGCGGTAGACGCCGAGGTCGTCGCCGAGGATGCCGTGCGCCCGGACCCGCTCGACCCCCAGCTCGCGGTGCACGCGCCCGAGCGCGGCGGCGAGCCCCGCGCCCATCTCCTCGCCGCCGACCCGGTCGGCGCTGAGCAGCAGGCTCAGATGTTCGGAACCGATCATGTCCCGCCACGGGCGGTGCACCGGCCCGAGCGGGCAACCGGCGTCGACGGTCACCTCGACCACACCGTCGCCGTCGGCCCGGGCGGCGACCGGCACCGACGGCGGCCCGAGAGCGCCGTCGCCGGGCCGGTCCGCGTCGAACACCGGGCGAACCGCGTACCGCACGGTCCGCCCGGGCTCAACTGTGGTGTCCGCGTACGGCGGACCGGGCACCGCCAGCAGGTCGCCGCCGCGATGATCGATCACCTGGTACGGGTCGTCGCCGTCGGCGCGGTGCACCAGGTAGCCCACGGCGTCGGGCAGCCGGTCCCAGTCGACGCTCACCTGACCGCGCCCGGCCCACACCCGCGGTCCGTGTGACCCGTCGCCTGCGGACGCCTCGGAGGGGAAGGTCACGCTCAGCTCCCGGCGACCTCGATCAGCACCGCCCCCGGCTGGGGCAGGTGTAGCTCCACCACCGCGGCCCCGCCCCGAGCGCGGGTGTCGACCTTCTCGACCGGCAGCGAGTCGGCGGCGCGCAACGCGTCCCACTGCTCCCCGACGGGCCAGTCGGCCACGCCGAGCTGCTCGGCCAGCGTGGTGACGTCGCCGTGCTCGCGGTCGAGCCGGGTCACCGTCACCGTCCGGCCGGCGGCCCCGTCGACGGCCAGCCGGATCTGCCGGGCCAGCGCCGGGTCACCATCGCGCTTGGACTGGTCGAGGGTGGAGGCCCAGAGCAGGATGGCGAGGCTGCCGTCGGCGCGCCGGCTGGCCCAGCTCTGCACCAGCCCGTCCGCGCCGTCTCCGGAGGCCCGGACGCTCAGCTCGGTCTCGCCCAGCTGGGCGAGCATCCGCAGGGCGTGGTAGCGGGGCTTGGCGATGCCGCCGACGGTGATGAGACCGAAGCCGCCGTGCAGCAGCCGGGGCGGGCGGCCCAACTCCTCGAAGTGGTCGCTGGCGACCCAGTAGGAGAGCGCCTCGACCCGACCGGCGGCCGAGCGCATCCCGCTGAGCAGGAAGGTCGCCGCCGAGGTGCCGTCGTTGACCGGGTGGAAGTGGGTGGGCGTTACGCCCCACTCGGTCCACAGGATCCGCGCGTCCGAAAAGCCCAGCCGGTGCAGGGTCGGGCGCAGGTCCAGCGGCGGGCTGCCGTAGGTGTGGGTGGAGACGAAGTCGACCGGCGCGCCCGAGCGGTTGGCGTGCTCCAGCAACGCGTCCACCCAGCCGGCGGCGGCCGACGACGGCCCACCGACGGGGATCCGCGAGTCGACGTCCTTGACCGCCTTGGCGGTGACGTCGTAGAGCCGCATCCACTCGTCCCGGGTGCCGGACCAGAACACCTCCAGGTTGGCCTCGTTCCACACCTCGAAGTCCCAGCTCAGCACCGTCTCGCCGTACCGCTCCAGCAGGTGCGCGACGAGTGCCCGGACCAGCTCGGCCCAGCGGTCCCAGTCCTTGGGCGGGGAGATGACGCCGCGGTACTCGAAGACCGTCCGATCGGGGTCGCTGGCCAGGTCGCGGGGCATGAAGCCGATCTCGACGACCGGCCGCAGGCCGATGGAGAGCACCAGGTCGTAGACCCGGTCGACGCCGGTGAAGTCGATCACCGGCGCGCCGTCCACCTCCCGGTAGACGCCCAGGTCGTCATGGAGGATCGAGTGGGCGCGGACCGTCTCCACGCCGATCTCCTCCCGGATGCGGCGCAGCGCGGCGAGCAGCTCACGGCCGATCTCCCGGCCGCCGGAGGTGTCCGTGCAGAGCAGTTGGGACAGCCGCTCGCTGCCGATCATCGGTTGCCACGGCCGGGGCAGTGGCACGCCCTCGTCGGCGGCGTCGACCCGCAGCGTGACGGTCGGGGCGTTGCCCTCGGCCGGCAGCGCGGCGGCGTGGATCGGGGCGCTGAGCGGACCGGTCACGGTGACCTCGGGGACGGCGGCCACCGCGTAGGCGTACGGCGTGCCGGGCTCGCCGGTGGTGTCGACGTACCAGGTGTCGGGCACCGAGAGGACGTCGCCGCCGAGGTGGTCGACCGGGGTGAGTTCACCGATGGGTACGCCGTCGCGCAGCGGTGCGCGGTGCACCAGGTAGCCGACGGCGCCGGAGACGGGCGACCAGGACAGTCGAACGTGGCCGACCCCGGCGGTGGCCGCCAGGTCACCGGGCGGGGCGAGCAGTGGGATCCCGCTCGTCGTGCCCGCCTCATCGCTGCGCAGCGCGATGCGGGCCTCCCAGTCGGATCGTGCGTCTGCCGGCTGGTGGTCGCTGGTGCTCGTCACCGGGGCACCTCCAGGGGTGTGGAGTGGTCAGGTTCGAGCACTGTAACCGGTTTCTGCGACGGTCGCGCCTGTGGTCCCATGACTTTTGTTCGCCGTGCCCTGCCGGGCGAGCGGGACGAGTACCTCGCCACCGAGGACGTCACCTGGCGCGGCGGGCTGCGCCAGGCCGACGGCGACGGCAACGGCGACCTCGACACCAGCCTCGTCGCCTCCGACGAGGCCTACCGCAGCGGCCGCTCCTACAGCAGCGCATCGGATACGGCGTCTTCGGGCCGGCGCTGTTCGCGACCACCGACGACATGGACTGGCTGAGCCGTCGTGCGCGGTGAGGCTGCACGAGCCAGACCCCCACGCGATCAGCCAACCTCGATGCGGCGAATCGCTGCGATCTCGTCGATCCAACCGCTCAACTCGGTGATCTTGACGACGTCGCCGGTTCTCGGAGCGTGGATGATGAGTCCTTCGCCGAGGTACATGCCGACGTGCGTGGGTTGGACATGGTGCCTTGGCTGCCGGGGATGAGGATTCAGGACCTTGCCGCTGCCCTCGCAGGTCAACACGCCGGTCGGGCTGACGGCCGTGCACGGTGGGCAGGTCTTCTTCAGCCGGGAGCCCCGATTCTGGCAGGCGCTCGACGAGGTGATGGCGCCCGGTGGCTGGATCCTCCACGAGCGCAGCGTCAGTGCCCTGGTGCGCCACCAGTGGCTGCCGTATCCGGTGCAGCACCACGCGGAACTGCTCGGCCTGGTTGCGCACCGGCCCACCGGCTCGGCCGCCGGAGGCACGTTCCTCAACTGGTGCGAGTGGCAGTTTGGCAGTGCCCTCACCGCCGAGTTCTTCGTGCCATAGGCCGAGAAAGTTTGAAGACCTATCGCGTTGAACGCATGGATCACATCGCGCACCGTTTCCTCGTGCGCGGCGACCAGCCTGGCGATCGCCGACACCGGCGTCCCCGACGCCGACCATGATGATCAACGCCCGGCGGACCCGCACCGAAACCTGCTTGCCCCGCCGCACCAGTTGCTGCAGCCCGCGGCCCTCGTCCTGCGTCAACCGCCGTGCCCGTACCGGCTCGGCCAACCCGCCAACCCCATTCTCGGCAGCCAACACACCGCCGTCGAGAGTGAGCCCCCACCGGCCGCTGCGAGCGGACGCCACGGCGTGTCACCGACCCGGTGAACGTTCATGGACGGCGCACTAGGACTGCCACGCGTCCTGCAACGGGGAGTGCTCACCCGCCAGCTGCTACCGAACCCGAGCCTGCCGCGACCGACCCGGCGACTGTTATCAGCAGCGGGCCGCGACGAGGACAGTCGCCGGGTCGACGATGCGGACGGACCCCCACCAGACGAGGCGCTCAGAGCTTACAAGTGAGGGGTCGACGGCCACGATCTGGAATGCTGGTGGTCATCATGGCTGGGTGACTCGCAGATGTCGTCGTTCGGCCAGTTCCTCTTCGCTGACCACGGTCAGAATCGGAGTTCCGGGTGGCGCGAACATGGTCACCACCAGCTGCGACTGTGCGTCCGGAAGGTTGTTGGCGCCCTGGTAGTGGATGACGTCGCCCCCGGGCTCGAACAGGGCGTCACCGGCCTTGAGTATCCGGGGCGGCTGCCCTTCCAGCTCGAAGAGGATCTCGCCCTGCGTGACGTAGCCGAAGAGCGGCCCGGGGTGTCGGTGCGGCGGCGCGCCGGGGTCGCCGGGCGCCAGGGTGACTCGGATGGTCCTGGCCTCGGCGCCAGCCGGGATCAGGGCCGTCGCCTCCGGCAGGGTCGTGATTACTTCAACGCCTGGGGGCAGGTGTGCGTGCTCAGCGCTCATGTATTCCTCCAAACAGGGACTCTCAACAGAAAGGATCAGACGCCTTCCTGGTTGTAACAGCCCTACGCGGCCTGATGGCACTCTGGGACTGCACCGACACCTGGCTGCGGTCGTACGGCGACGAACGAGATGGTGTGCTTGCCTGCTGGCTGGGCTTGCCGGCGGACATGATGGCGAATCGAGCTCGGTCCCGTAGCCCCCGTAGCCCGGAGCACGAAGGTGCCCTGGCAGTTCGGGTATGCCTGGGAGCAGAGCCGAGGCATACGTCGACGTCGCGGGGCACGCCGAGCACATGCTGAGCCCGGCAGGGATCTGGCCCGGTGGGCTGGTTCGTGCTCGGTAGGGCCACACCCAGAGGGCGACCCGAGTTACACGTCGGTTTGGCAGGCCCCGGGGTGGCAAGCTGGTTTGGATGATTGTCCTTCGCCGGCCGAGGAGCATCGGCGAATTCACCGCTCAGCTCGCACTGTGCAGGCCGGTTCCGTCCGTGGTGCTCTCGACGAGGTCATGGCCCAGATCGAAGCGGATGCCGTCGGGGTTGCTCAGCCCAGCGTCCGCGTACCACGAGCGGTCAGCCTCGGGGTGTGGTCCGACGAGGCCGACCCGTCCGGCGCCGAAGGTGGTGACGACGGCGGCGGCGGCGCCGGTGTCGTAGGTGGCGAGCACGGTGCCCGGCGCTCCGGATCGCAGCGCGAACGTCGGCCCGTCCTGGAAGTACATGTGCCGGACGCGGCCACGCCACCGCACCGCGATTACCACGTCGTCGGTGCTGTCGACGCTCGCTCCGTCGGTGCTGATGTACTGGCCGACCTTCGCGTTGATCAGACCGAAGCCCGGATTGTCGGCGGCGAGGTACCCACCCAGACAGAAGCCGAGGTAGTGCCCGCCGTCGTGGACGAAGCCCCGGATCTCCTCGGCATAGTCACGCATCCTGCGCCAGGCCGGGTTGACGTTGCCGCCTCCGGGCTGGGCGTAGACCGCCGCTTCGGACAGCGTGCTGCGCGATATCTGCCGCTTTTCGTCGGGGCCGCAGTACTCGGTGTGGAACCCGGCCGGTGCGCTGCCCAGGAGTGCCGCCACCGCCTCCGCGCAGCCGGAGCAGGCTGCTGGACCCCGGTAGACCAGTGCCAAGGGCCGGTTTGCGGAGATCGCCGAGGCCCCGGCCCAGCCGAGCGCGGCCAGGGTGCCGGCGGCGCCCACGCCCACCAGGAGACGTCGCCGGCTGAACCTGGGCCCTTCGCCGATGAGCAGGCCCAACCTGTCCTGCCTCATGTCGATTCCTCCCGCTCAGCCGCGGCGCAGTCCCATCGCGGGGGCCTCTAACGGGCGGGCGGGGGCGGCCGCTGCCGTGTACATCGACATTCCGATGCGGCCGTGCCGTCGCCGACCGTTCCAAGTGGCCAGGCGACGAGCGCCGCGGGAGGCTGCCGTCACGACCCCTTCGAGCGGGCCACGGCCCGCGGTGGCCCACCATGCGGCTGCGAACACCAGGATGACCACGACCTGCGCGAGGTATCCGGTCGCGGGCGCGAAAGAATCGAGGTCGGAGTTGATGAACATGATGTGCCCGGTGTAGACCGTCAGTGCCATGCCGCCGGCCGCAGCCAGGGGCACCAGCAGCACGGAGATCGCCCGCCGCGGCCAGGTCGGTGTCACTCGGCCGGCGAGCAGCATGAGGGCGATCAGGGCGATCGCGCTCCCGATGGTGCCGAGCAGGTCCAGCGGTGTGCTGGTGTGTGGCGCGTCGACCGCGAGCCACCACCACGTCGAGGTCGGCGTGGTGCCGTCCCCGCCGAACGTGAGCAGCTCCGTCGTCGCGGTCGTGTCCAGCCCGCTCTTCGGCTGGGTGAGCGTGATCTGTTGCAGGCCCCCGTAGCGGTTGAGCAGGACCGACGACGCCACTGATGCCGTGGCGGCGAGGGTGATTCCGGCGACGAGCATCCCGAGGATGGTCCTCATCCGGGTCAGGGTCAGCCGCCCGATGACCAGGCCGGCACACAGGTACGCCATCCACGCCACGGCCGGATACTCCCCGGTGAGCGACAGTTCGGTGAGCAGCGCGACCGGGTTGTCGAGGAGATGCGCGAACGCGGCGTTGTCAAGACTCGGCTGCGGCAGTGGCGGCAGGACGTGAAGCAGAGCCGAAGCGCCGGCGGCCACGACCACGCCAGTGAACGCCACCAGCCAGGTCGGCAGGAACACCAACGGGGTCGCCAACAGGAACATCACCGCGTAGTAGGGCAGGATCACCGCCGCCAGGGACGCGTCGGTGTAGCCCAGTGCCAATCCGATCGCGCCGATGACCAGGGCCCGGACGATCAGCGCCGCGACGAGCCCCGAGCTGGCGGCCGGTCGGACCCGCTGTCGCTGCGTCAGGAACGCGATGCCGACCCCGGCCAGGACCGCGAACGCCGCAGCCGCTCGTCCGGCGAAGGCCGTGAACCACCAGGTGGGTTGCCCCGAGGCATCGAATTGGGGCAACGAATGCACGGCGATCATGGCGAGCATCGCGGCTCCGCGGGCGGCGTCCACGCCGAGCAGCCGGGATCGCCCGAGCGGCGGGTCCGTTCTCGCAGGTGCAACGGCGGCTCGCCGGGCTTCGGCGGCGCGTCTGTTCGCCTCAGCGGCCCGGTCGAGATCCTGCCAACTGAGCTTCGCGGTCTCAATCATGGCCTCATCACCGCGTCGATCAGGTCCAGGCCGAGATCCGCGCCGAGCCGGTCGGCGGCGGGCAACCCGGCGTCGATGTACCAGTCGTCGGTGGCCTCGGGGTGAGGGCCCACCACGGCGACCCGGCCGGCACCGAAGCCGGTGACCATCGCGGCGGTCATGCCGTTGAGGTAGGTCGCGAGGATGTCGGCCTCGGCGTTGGGCTGCAGCCAGAAGTACGGGCCGTCCTGGAAGAACAGCGTTCGCCGCCGGCCGCGCCACAAGACCGGGGCGACGGTGCTCTTCTGCGAGTCGACGGTGGCACCCAAGGAGGTGATGTACTGGTCGGTGTCACCCGGCAGGAGGGCGAAGCCGGGCGTGGCCCCGGCGAGGTAGCCGCCCAGGCAGATCCCCAGGTACCTCCCGCCGGAGTGGACGAACTGCCGTATTTCATCGCGGTGGCCCTTCAGGTGCCGGTAGCCGCGCTTGAGGCTGCCGCCGCCGGGTTGGATGTAGAGCGCGGCCCCGGCCAGCGCCCGCTGGCTCAGCGGCAGGTCCTCGTCGGGCCCGACGTAGCGGATGTCGAAACCCCACTGGCTGGACTTGAGAAGTGCCCTCACGGCCTCCGGGCAGCCGGGCAGCGTCGCCGGTCCCCGGTAGACCAGCGCGACCGGTGCGTTAGTTGGCTTCGGTGAACGGGCCGTCAGGCCATGGCCGGTGAGCGCCTGCCCGCCGGCGGCGAGCAGGCGACCGAAGGCTCCCGTGAGCATTACGACTTCGACGGGAGGGGGTTGTCGAGGGTCAGCGCCGTGCAGCGCACTCCACCCCCGCCCTTGGCGAGTTCGGTCGTGTCGAGTTCGACGACTCGCAGGCCGTGGGCGCGAAGCGCGGCGGCCAACTGCGGGGCTCCCTTGGTCATGGTCACGGTGACGCCGTCGCTGATCAGGTTGAGCGCGAAGCGGGTCGCCTCCTCGACGTTGACCTCGATCAGGTCCATGCCGAGACCGCTCAGCCGCCGGCAGCTCGGCTCATCGAGGGCCTCGGGGCAGTAGGCGAGCGCCCGCCCGGGCTCGACGACCGCGACCGCCAGGTCAAGGTCGTACCACCGGGGGCTCACCGTCTGCAGCGGCACCACCTCGTAGCCCAGCTCTCGCGCGAGGATTGCGTGCATCCGCCGGTCGGTCCGCTGGCCGTGCCCGGCGAGCAGCAGGTCGCCGCAGGCCAGGGCGTCGCCCTGGCCGCTGAACGCGTACGGCGCCTCCACAACGTCGAAATCGTGGTTGATCAGCCAGTCCTGGAAGTACGGCATCTCGGCCTTGCGCTCCGGTGGCGGTGCGCCGAGGACGGCCCGGTTGCCCCGCACCAGTGCGGCGTTGGCGGTGAAGACCATGTCCGGGCACTCTGGTGAGGACGGCACGTACTCGATGCGCCGGCCCGCCGCTCGGTGCGCGACGACGATGTTCAGGTGCTCGACCACCGCCGTCGCATGATCGGGCTGCACCTCGGTGTGCATGTACGGGTTGATCTCATACTCGACCCGGAAGTAGGCGGCGTCGGACACCAGCAGTGCCTTGTTCATTGAGCGGTTCTTCCTCTCGTGGATGGAGAACGACGGGATTGGGTTGCGGCCAGACTCGTGGCGGCCACAGCAGTACGCAGCGGCGTCACGCCGCCCGTTGTTGGACGGGATCGCGGGTGAGCACCCCCTGGGCGGGAATGCCGCGCCATCGGGTCCCGGGGGTGAGGTGTTCGCCCTTCATGAGCAGGGAGAGCGAATCCAGGCTGACGCCGGCGCCGACGACGGCGTCGTAGAGCACAATCGCGCGAGTACCGATGGTGGCGCCCGCGCCGACGGTGACGACGGACATCTTCATCACTCGGTCCTCGAACAGGTGGGTCTGCAGCGACACCTCAGTGCCCACGGTCGCGTCGTTTCCGATCCGAACCAGATCGAACTCGGTGAGGTAGGTGGTCCCGATCCAGGTGCGTCTGCCGACGCGGACCCCGAACCAGCGCAGCACCGGCGGCAGAAACGGCGTGCCGACGAGTAGCCCGACGCCGACAGGGACCGCCGCAGCCTCGTAGAGGCCGGTCACGAACTCGGTACGGCGCACGAAGCCGCTCCACAGCGGTTCCACCCGAGGTCGGTAGGCGCCGATGATGTTGCGTTTGGTCGCCGCGCAGAACAGGATCACCGCGATGCTCGACGCGATCGCGACGAAGGGTGAGACCAGTGCCGGCACGAGCAGATCCCGGCCGTTGGCGAGCCAGGACAGCGCCAGGAGGTAGAGGTAGAAGCTGGCGCCGAGCACCGATGCGGGCAGGGTGGCACGAAAGAACTCGACGAACAGCCGATGGGCCACGACCGCGCGCCGCGGGCGGAAGGTCTGCTCCTCGGAGAAGGAGCCGCTGCTCTGGCGTACCGGCAGGTGCATCGCTGGTGATCCCAACCAGGAGGTGCCCTCCGGGACCTGCTTGTCGGGCGGCAGTGTGCCGACGCCGAGCAGGCAGCCGTTGCCCAACACCGTGCCGGCCGGTACGAATGCGGCGTTTCCGACGAACGCCCGACTGCCGATCGTGGTGGGCAGGAATGCCACGCGGCCATTGGCGAACGTCGCAGCGCCGAGGCTGGCCATGTCGGCCACGAAGCTCTCCGGTCCCAGGGTGAGCAGGTCGGGGTCCAGGTGCGCGGCGGTGGACACCTCGGCGCCGCGGCCCACCCGGGCACCGAGCAGTCGCAGCCAGGGCCCGGTGTAGAGCGTCGCGTAGAGCGAGTTGGTGAACGTCAGGCTGAACTCGAGGAGTTTGTCGGCGATCCACTTTCGGACGCCGAGCATCGAGTGCACCCGGTGGTGGACACCGACGGGTACCCGCGGCAGCACGAGGCGCTTGCCGATGGCGACCATCGCGCAGACGGTGAGCACGTACACGACACCGGCGGGGATGGTCGCGACGAGCCCGGCTACCAGCCCCTGGGTCAGCAGTACCCACCAGACCAGTGCCACGCTGGGCAGGACCATCGCGATCGCCCCGAGTTCCAGGCCGATCAGGCCGACCAGCGCCGCGGCGACGTGGTGCAGGCGCCAGCCGCGCCGCAGCCGTCGATAGCTGATCATTGCCTCAATGGTGGTGCTCAACCGGCGGGTCGCCGTCGGCGGAGAACCCGACCAGCGCGCTCCGGGCGGCACCGCCTCCCCACCGACCAGGACGGACTGTTCGCCAACGGCGGCGAACGCGCCGACCGAGGCGCCCGGCTCAAGAACCCCGTTCGCGCCGACGAAGGCGCCCTCCCCGATGGTGATCGGCCCGACGACGACCCAACCGTCCTCCGCCCGCCACGGTCGCAGCGACACGCCGTACCCGATGGAGGCCTCCGGACCGATGGAAAGCAGGGTCGGAAGGCTGATCGCGCTGGTCGCGATCGTGGTCCGACGGCCGATCCGGGCACCGAGCAGCCGCAGGTAGGTCGCCATCAGCGGAGACCCGCTGAGCACCGACATCGGTCCCACCGCCAGCAGCGTGTTCAGCGCCCAGAGGCGGACGTAGGTCAGTCCCCACAGTCGGTAACGACCGGGTCGGATGCCGGCGGCCAGCGGCCGGGCCAGCAGCACCGGCAGCACCCACCGCACACCGAGGTAGCTCAGCAGGATCGCGACCAACAATTCCGCGAGGACACGAACTGAAACAAAGCCGTCGTTGCGGGTGTAGACGTAGGAGACCGGCAGCGTGACGGCCAGCAACAGCAGGTAGATCACCGCTGCCTGGCCGAACCCGGCGAATGCGATCCGACGGCTGCTGTGCCGCAGCGGGGCCAGGCGGGGCGCAGCGCTCGGTCCGACCCGCCCTGCGGTGCCAAGGTGAGCGGCCATGCCGCGCACCGTGGGGTGGGCGTAAAGGTCGCGGACCGCGGGGCTGGCGCCGACCTCGCGGGCGCGCAGCAGGGACACCACCCGCGCCGCGAGCAGCGAATGTCCACCGAGGTCGGTGAAGAAGTCCGCCTCGACCGAAAGCCCCTCAGGCTCGATGCCGAACGCCTCGGCCCAGGCCGCCCGCACCTGCTCCTCCAGAACGCTCTCGGCGTCCACGAGCGGGCCGGTGGCGCGGGTCAGCCGACACCTCGGCGCGGGCAGCCGCTTGCGGTCGACCTTTCCGCTGGGCATGGTCGGCAGCGTGGTGACGACGTCGAGGAAGGCGGGCACCATGTAGCCGGGAAGCCGGGTCTGCAGGCTCTGGCAAAGCCGATCGACCAACTGCTCCGAGCGCTCCTGCGCGCCGTCGTGTGCTACGACGTAGGCGGCCAGCTCCCGAGGAGCGTCCGGGCCGTCGGCGACGGCGACGAGCGCCGCGACTGCCTCGGCTACGTCCTCGTCCTCGAGCAGCACGCTCTCGATCTCGCCGAGGTCCACCCGGTGCCCGCGGATCTTGACCTCGGAGTCCGCCCGGCCGAGGTACTCGATCTCGCCGTCCTCGGTGAGCCGGCCCAGGTCCCCCGTGCGGTACAGGCGACTGCCGGGCGGCGCCAACGGGTGCTCGATGAACCGGTCGGCGGTCAGTTGGGGGCGTCCGACGTACCCGCGCGCCACCCCCGGTCCGCCGATGCAGATCTCGCCGATGTCTCCGTCGGCCACCGGCTGGCGCTGCTCGTCGAGCAGCACCACCGAGTACGTCGGCAGGGGTCGACCGATGGTGACGATCCGCCCGGGGAGCAGCTCAGCCCAGGTCGCGGTGACCGTGGCCTCGGTCGGCCCGTAGGTGTTGAGGATCCGCCGGCCGGGCCGGCTCCACCGCTCGACCAGCTGACCCGGGCACGCCTCGCCGCCGACGAGCAGATTTCGGATCCGAGGCAGATCGCGGGGAATGGTGGCCAGCAGGGTCGGCACGCAGTAGAAGACGGTGACGCGGGCCTCGTCCAGGAAGTCCGCCAGTTCCGCCCCGAGGCGGCGGGAGTCTGTCGGCCCGGCCACCAGCGTCGCGCCGACCGACCAGGTCGGCCAGATCTCCTCGATCGCGAAGTCGAACGCGATCGTCATGCCCTGGTACACCCGGTCGCTCGGGCGCACGTCGTACAAGCGGGGCACCACGTCCAGGAAATTGCAGATGCTCGACTGCGCGACCTCGACACCCTTGGGGCGGCCGCTGGATCCGGAGGTGTAGATCACGTAGGCGCTGGGGTCCGGCACTCCGTCACGGTCGAGGTCCGGTCGGTCGCTCGGCGCCGCGGCGAGTTCGACGACGCTCTCGTCGATGACGACAGCGCGCTGGTCACCGACCCGGGCGGCGAGTGCCGCGCAGGTCAGCACCAGGTCGACGTCGGAGTCCTCGGCGATGTAGGCCACCCGGTCGGCGGGGGACTCGGGGTCGATCGGCACGAAGGCCGCCCCGGCCTTGCCCACGCCGAGCAACGCCACGTACGTGTCGACCGAACGCTGCAGCAGGATGGCCACCCGCGCGCCACCCACGACGCCGAAGGAACGCAGGTGGTGGGCCAGCCGGTTCGCGCGCTCGTCGAGCTCCCGGTAGGTCAGCCGCTCGTCGCCGCACTCGAGTGCAATGGCAGAGGGATCTCTGTCGCAGGCGGACTCGAACACGTGGTGCAGACGCCGAGTTCTCGTGACGTAACCCTCGTCGCCTGGCCCGCCCGTCGAATCAGCGACCGGCGCACCGATGACGATGCCCGTCTCCGCATCCGCCTCTGCACCGCGCTCCCATCGCACGGGTGCTGCGGACACGCTGATGTACCCGACCTGCTCCACGGAAACGCAACCTCCTGCGCCGACCAAGCTCGAACCACCTGTGCCATGCGGGCAAGCGCGTTCGACCCCGGTCGGTCATCCAGAAGGTGACGCCGACGGGTCGGACGAGCGAAGATCACAGCAGTGGCTGAAACGCCTACGAATGCCGCAATACCGACAAGGCTTCACGAAGCTAGCAGAGGTCCCTGACCGGCATGATGCAAAAGGCCAACGCGGAACCGAATTTCGCTAATTGAGCCCGCACTCAGTCGACTGACAGGACAGTCGAATGACTGATCCGGCAGTCAGACAGCAACCAATCGGCCAGACCCTCCTCGTCTGAAAGGGGTAGGTCCCGCCGGAGGATTGCGCACCGAGCAACCGGATCTTGTTGAACATTTGGGTCTGGACGAACATCGTCGGCCTCGGTCGCAGGGGCCTGGAGGCCAGCGTCAGCGAGGTCATTCTCGGCTCCGATGGCGCGCTGTACGTCAGCGGTTGCGGGTTGGCAAGATCCAGGTCGTCGTTGCCGTCGCGGGCCACGGCAGTTGGATAACCACCAACACGAGCCGATCTCCGTAGAGGGGTAGAAGTGCCAGGTAGGCCATCTGCAGGGTGATCAGGACGGTTACGAAACGCTCGTTGACTATCCGCTCGGCCGTGACGCCCGCCAGTACCTGCAGGCAGTGAACCTCGCTAACGCAGCTCAACATCGCCATGATCATCAAATGATGATGTGCGCCAGTTGCGCCACCGATCTCAATCGATGCCGGGCATTCGCGAGAACCCCTCCGGCCGAAGGCGGAGCCCGCGCCGGCCTTCGGTCTCGAACCGGCGGCCCAGGGTGTTCTGCTCGACGGCGACGGCCAAGGCGAAGACCGGAGTCGCGGCAGCGGCGGTGGCAGCGAACCGCTCGGTGAACGCCATGACGCAGAGTGTCCGACGCCCTCACCTGCCCCACCAGCACCGGCAGTCATGCATTGCGCTGGCTGCGGCGACCGCGTTGCTGGTGACTCCCGCCCCTACCAGGAGGTATCCTGCGGTCATGGCCGACAGCAGCCCCGACACCGGCGCCCGCGGCGAGGACGTCCTCGCCGCCGCCGGCATCGTCGTCTCCGACGAGGGGAAGGCCCGCGCCCGCCGCCGCCTTGACGAGGCCCAGGCCCGGTGGACGCCGGACCTCGACGCGGCCGCGCGTGCACAGCTCGGCCTGCCGGCCCGCGCCGCGTGACCGAACCGGCCGTCCGGGTCGTCCTCGACACCTCCGCGATCATCGCCTTCGCACGAGGGTCGATCGACGTCGGTGAGGTGATCGCCGAGGTCGCCGACGAAGAGAACTGCGTGTTCGGGTTGCCCGTGCTGTGCGTGGCCGAAGCCGCCAGGGTCCTCGTCGATAAGGACCGCCTCCAGCTGCTCGTCAACCACCCGATCGCCGAGATCCTCTCACCGCCGCCGGACAGCTGGGAGGCCCTCGCGGTCACCCTCGATACGGTCGGCCGGGTCGACGCCGCCACCGCGGTGCTCGCCGCGATCGACCTGGCCTGCAGCGTGCTCACCGGCCAGCCCGGCCTGTACGGCGGGATCGCCGGCGGCGGCCCGGTCATTCCCCTCTGACACGCCAAGGAAGAGGCGCCCGCATCCGGGTCGGCGTGCGGGCGCTTCGCCGTAGGCTGGCCGCGTGTCGTGGCGACTGAACGAACCCGAGCCGTTTCGGCAGGCTGGCTGGTGGGCGCGGGTGCGGTTGTGGTTGGCGCGGATCAGAGCGCGATGACCACCGGGCGGGCTGGACCTACCCGCCCGCCCGGCCGGTCAGCGTAGGACCTCAACCCCGTCGTCCGACGGGTCGAACAGGCGGTTGATCGGCTCGATGAGGTTGCCGACCTCGGTGGCAAACTCCATCATCGACGGCCAGTCACGCCTCGTGGGTAGCAGGGGCCGGTGGGCCATCATTGGATCCGGTTCAGGATTTGGTGCAGGTCCACCAGTGCGACCGCCGTCCTGCGAACAACCTTCAGCGCCTCCTCTAGGTCCACGGTTGCGTGCTTTAGCGCGTCCCCCAGCTCGTGCAGGCAGCACACGCAATCCTGCGTCGCGTTGACGGTTCGGCGCTTGCCCATTGCAGCGGGAAACGCGGCACTGGGCGGACCGTCCGGTGCCCGGGCACGGTCGGATTGCGGCGTCAGCAAGTCGTCAGCAAGAGATCCGGCGTCGGTCGCCTCTGGCCGGCCCTTGAAGGTAGCCACACCGCACGTGGTGGCATCGGATGGCATCGGTTGACCCGTGGCGGCAGCCGAGATTGACGTTCACACCGAAGAGCTCTGAGGGGCAAGGACGGGTGGCTGAGACCGTCGGATGAACTGGCGGTCCCGGGCGTTGACTGAGGCTGCGGGGCCGGCCGCGAGGAGGACGACGTCGAGCACCATGTCCGGATCCGCGACGTAGGCGCCGCTGGCCCAGGCGGCATTTGCCTCGATCACGGCCCAGCGCCCGTCGATGGTGCCTACGTCTACGACGATGGCGCTGGGCAGCGTGTGTCCGAATCCGGCGAGCAGGTCGGTGCCGAAGGCCAGTGCGTCGGTCGACGGGGGGCCGAGGCGCAGCTGGCTGTGCTCGGCGTACTGACTGCCTGCGCAGACGGCACCGTCGAGCAGGTGTAACCGGTATTCGGCGGTGAAGTCGACGATGTCGCTGACGAGCACCGGAGTCCGCCGGTCGATCGCGTCGGGCCCCGGTAGGCGGGAGCCGTCGGTGTAGATCATGGCCGGGATGCTCTTGTCGTTTGGTGACTTGATGAAGGCCGGGCGACGGAGCTCGTATGCTTCGCTGATCGTGACCAGGGTGACCTCGCGGCGCGTAAGTTCCCGGGGGAGTCTGGTCAGCCAGTCGGGCCCAGCCTCCAGTGGCGCGATCCCGAGCAGCGGTGCGACGGCGTCGGCGAAGCTGGGCCCTGCATGGAGGTGATCAGCGTGCGTGCCGGCGGGTACTTCGAAGGTGGGTAGCTGGATGGTGCGGAGCCCGCGTCGGTGAGCAGCGTCGCGCAGTCTTTGGGCCGAGGCTGTCAGGCGCGGCGGTAGGACGAGGGTCACGGTCGATGATCCTGCCCCATTAGATCGCGCCGTCACACCCGGTTATGAGGTGTACGAGCCGCCGGATAGTGGGTGACGAACTGGGGGATAACCGGTACGGAAACCGTCGGACGCGGTGGTGACCGCTGAACAAAGAGCAGCGGGTGTCCTCTTCGATCCGCTCGTCCGCAGGATGCCGCGTAGCAGCGCCTGTAGCAACGATGACGGACGACGGCGCACGATCACGTGCTCCTAGCGAGTCGGACGGGGACTGGCCGGCCTGGGATGGACCCGGTCCGAAGGCTGCCCAGAACTTACAAACGAGGGGTCGAGACTTTCGCGATGGCAGCCAGGCTGGCGGTCAAGGTGAGTGTCTAACTGAGTGACTACGGGTGCGAACACGGCCGCACAACCACGGACGTCGGCGCACCGATCACGCAGGTCAGAGGCTCAGCAACGCCAGCTCAACGAAGCGGAATCGTTGCCGGGGGTCAAGTGCGCCATGTCTTGTCGGGTTCGTGCGCGCTTACGCGCGGATTGACGAGGTCTTGGGATCTTGACACACTGCGCCGGTGCAACAGCAGCCGCTGAATACCGTTGAGGTTACGGTTCAGTCCAACCGGCGGGACTTTCGTCGAACGCTGTGCGCCATCTACCAGCGCAAGATCGCCTGGTTGCGTGTGGCCGGGGCAGTCGCGGCGCTGGCCGGCGTACTTGCACTCTGCTCCGAACTCCCGGTCGTTGCGGGTATCTGTTGCATCGGGGTCGTAACCGCTTGGACCTACAGATGGTGGCGCGTCGAGCTGGAGGTTCGTAGGCTGCCGCCTTCGACCTACGGTCCAACCACCTTCCGCATCTCGGAAGACGGCGTAGAGATGGAGACGGCGGCGTCCCGCCGCCTCGTTCGGTGGGTTGCGATATACGACGTGGTGGTCACGCCTCACGCGTTCTTCTTTCCAGCGCCCGGGCACCTCGGTATCGTCCTCCACCGTCGAACTTTGAGTGAGTCAGATACCAGCGCGGTCGAGGCTGCGATCCGTCGCCACCGCGAAGCTAGAGCAGCCAGAAGGCAGCGAACGCGCCAATAGCCGATGGCGAGGGACGACACGGAACGGGCGGCCGGGTGCTACGACGAGCACCAGTTGACACGAGCTGACACCTGTTGATGCCAGCGCACGGCGTTCACACCGAAGTAGCCGCCACTCCCGATACCTACCCGCAGCCACACGGGCGACCAACGGCATTGGCAGGCGGGATGGCCGACGGCCGCGGCGACCACACGCGCGGCTTTAGGCCGAAGCTTCCGGCGGTGGAGGGAGCGTCTGCAAGCTTTGGCGGAAGCCCGGTTCCGGCCATGTGGTCCGGTTCAATAGAAGGACGAAGTCCGGCAACGCGTTCGGTGATGGATCTCCAGCCGGTGTCCGTGAGCCCTGCTCGCTCTCCCAGTCGATGAGGTTGACGGTCACCGAGTAACGGCCGGCGGGTGCCGCCACGTGGAGGACCTCTTCGTCCGCGTCCGCTGACACGTCTTCCAGCCCGCTCAGGTACAGCACTCCGGCTGACGTGATGAGGTAGGGATCCGATGTGACGACCAGTCGCGCCCGCTCGCGCTCTGTCAGGTTTGCGGTCTGGTCGGAGTCGCCGACACGGACCACGAACTGGAAGGCTGAATCCCCCAGGTTGATCGGCACGAGCATGCCGGCCAGGACGTGCTGGAGGATGTCCTCGTCTTCGAGCAACGAGTCTTCCCATGAGTCGTAGTCGACGACAGAGGCGAAGCGCTCGGGGTTCCAGAGCACCTGCATGCCAGCATCAGTCGCTACGGGTCCCGCTACCTCGAACATTCCTTCTCCCTGCACGTCCCCCCGGTCGCCGGGCCGTCGAAGCGGTGGCGGCCGGCGACGACGAACGCCGACGGCCTTGACCAGCTCACGCGGTTGCCGTGCCTGAGATCTGTTCCTGACATCAACCGCCGCAGACACGGGCGAACGCCAGCGCACCGCAAAGAGGCGCAACGCGGACGGCACGGACGTGGGTGGACGCTACGGGTCTTGCCGAAACCGCCTTACAGGCGAGGGGCCACGAGCCGGCAGCGAGCGCGGACGTTGACGGGGTCGACCAGATGGGCACTCAGGACGATCCCGCAGGCATGATCTTGCAGGCGCATGACGAGATCGCGCTCGTGTACGGCACTCCGGCCCAACAGGCCAACCCGCCGTCAAGCGACGCATTCCCCACTGGGCTGTAAGTTCGCAAGCCGACCGGCCACCGGCAATGTTGACGTTGCCGTTCCGGTGCAGGCAGCGCGGGCCGGAGTGGGAGCGAGTCGGTGGGTAGGCGTGCGACGCCTGAGTGGCCCCGGCGCCTTCCGGAGCGGGTCAAGACCATCCAGAATCTGCTGCTGACATCCACGGCAGCAGGCGGACGCCCTCAGGTCCAAACCCGAGCGCGGCGCCGAAGGGCGGAGTGGCTCCGTCGGGGATAGAGGCGAGCCCGGGTCAGTGACACTGCAGACTGGCCCGGGCTCGCCGGTGCTTACTGAAGAGCGTTGCCGTGGGCGTCCTCGCTGCTGCCCGCGCCGTGGGACTTACCGGGCGATCGCGGCATCCCGTTCACGATGGAGGTGTCGTACGCGAACGTGATCAACGCGGTGGCGATGGCGTCGGCGTTGACGTCGAGCGCGTACGTATTGACGTTGCCATAGAGGTCGTACTCCGCCTCCAGTTGCGCGTAGAGGGCGGCGTTACCGCCGTCCGCGACCGGGTCCAGGCTGTCACACGGCTCGTGGTAGCACGGGTCGTATTGCGCGCCCTGCACCCCGCCGTACTTGGCCACGTCCTCGGCGGTCTTGAGCACCTCGGCGCCGGTGAACAGACCACCCGCCGGGATGCCGACGGCGATGAACGGGCCGTAGTCGGACCGGCCGGTGAAGTCGGCCGCGTTGGTGGGCAGCCCGCGGCTGGCAAAGAACCCCTCGAACACGTCCTCGACCTGAGCGGAGCCGGCCGGGCCGGGGCCGGAGCCGGACTGCGCGGAGTCGTCGCCGTCGTAGACGCCGAACACGTAGTTGGGCGAGCCGACCATGTCGAAGTTGAGGTAAAGGCCGATGTCCTCGACCTGCTCGTCTTCCAGGCTGTTGACGTAGAAGGTCGACCCCACCAGGTTGGCCTCCTCGGCGCCCCACCACGCGAACCGGAGCCGGTTGTTGGGCTTGACCTTCGCCATCTGCAGCGCGACCTCGAGGAGGGCGGCGCTGCCGCTGCCGTTGTCGTTGATGCCCGCCGTGTCCGGTTCGGAGTCCAGGTGCGCCCCAGCCATCACCACGTTGTCGCCGCGACCCGTGGTGCTCTCCGCGATGACGTTCTCGGTCGAACGAACCTCGGAGGTCGTGTTGGCGGTGATCCTTACGGTCAGGCCAGGCGTGGCGGCGAACTGCGCGCCGAGGAAATACGACACCGACACCGCCGGGATGCCCACCGGCGCGCCGAGCGTGCCGGCGAACAACGCGTACCGGTCCGCGTTGGTGACCGGGTCGCCGTCACCCTGGTTCATCAAAATCGCGCCAATCGCCCCGGCGGCCTCGGCATTGGACACCTTCTGCCCGAACGGACAGCCCCCGCGCTGCAGGAGCGCGATCTTTCCGGCCACGGCCGCCGAGAAGTCCGTCGTCTCACAGCCCGACGTGGAGGCCCGCGGCGGGGTGAGGGCGAGGTCGACCGGTACGACGAGACCCGTGACGTCCCCAGCTCCTGAGAAGTCCATCAGGTCGTAGTCGGTGCCGGCCACGTACGCGGTCGCCGGAGGCGGGGAGATCCGGGCGAAACTCGACCCGAACTCCTCAAAGAAGTTGAAGTCGAACGGCTGCCGGGTCACGCGGTAGCCCGCGTCCTCCAGCAGCCCGGCCACGTAACCAGCGCTCGCGTCGTACCCCGGCAGGCCGGACCCGCGGTTGCCGCCGTTGTCGTCGGCGATTGCCTGGAACGCGTCGAGGTGGCGGAGCACCCCCTGCAGCGTCACCGCCTTGGTGAGCTTCTTCGCCGAGTTGTTGGTGGGATCAGCCCGCGCCGGGTTGACCAGCGTCAGCGACCCCACCAAAGTCGCGACCGCCGTCGCAGCCAGCGCCCGTCTGAGTTTTGGAGACACCACGATGTGCCCTCTCCCTACCGCTGCGGCGTCCGGCCCCCACACCCCCGCACCGGACGAACCTCGACGGTCGCATAGACAACCGATGATCAGAACCGTCGTTCGGCCGGAGCATGACGCCAAGCGGAAGCCTCCGCAGGCCGAGGCGGATACACGGACCGATCAACGGGCCGATTGGGAGCGATCGTCGGGCCAGCCGGCTGGGCATGCCGGCTCTCACCCCATTCGCGAGATCGTCGACCTGGACTCGGCGCGGTTGTCCAAGTTGACAGGTTTGACGCTCTCTCGACGACGACGCTCGAGGGCCTCCAGGGTTCGCGGCTGGATAGCCACGGCCCGGGACTCGTGAACCTGGTCGGGGCCGCGGTCGACGAGGCGTGGCCCGACACCGAAGGAGGCCAGTGAAGCGGCGTGGGTCAGCCCGGTGGGTTCGGCGCCGACCACGAGCACCTCTCTCATGCGGTCCGTCGTGATCTGCCTCGTGTGGTTGGCTGCCGCGCCGGCTGGGTGTTCATGTGGCGGTGGTGCGGCGGTAGCGGAAGACAGCTGCGGGTATGGCCGCGGCGAGCAGCCCGCCGATCCAGAGCAGGGCTTGCCACACGTGGGTGGTGGTTGGGCCGCCCAGGCACAGCGCCCGCAGCGCGTCGACGGTGACGGTGATCGGGTTGACGTTGGCGAAGGCTTGTAGCCAGCCGGGGAAGGTGGCCACCGGGACGAACGTGGAGCTGGTGAAGATCAGCGGGATGACGGCCAAGAGTCCGCCGATACCGGCCGACTCGGGGTCGCGGACGAGCATTCCGAGCAGGGCGAAGATCCACGAGAAGGCTATCCCGACCGCGAGGGCGAGCCCGATCGCGGCCAGCGCGGCGGCTGGCCCGGCGTGGAACCGGAATCCGATCCCGTAGCCGACGCCGGTCATCAGGGCGAGGACGAACAGGTTGCGGGTGGCGTCTGCGGCGACGCGGCCGGCCAGGACGGCGGAGCGGGCCATCGGCAGTGCCCGGAACCGGTCGATCATGCCGGTGGTCAGATCGTCGGCGAGGGCGACGCCGGTCTGGGAGGCGCCGAACGCGATGGCGAGGACCCAGATGCCGGGCAGCGCGTAGTCGATGTAGCGGGTGACGCCGGGCGGGTGGATGGCGCCGCCCCAGGAGTAGGTGAACAACAGGACGAACAGCACCGGCTGGACGGTGGCGAACGCGATCAGCGTCGGTACCCGCACCAGTCGGTGCAGGTTGCGATTGGTGACCGTGGCAATGTTCGACAGCAGCCAGCCCGGCCCACTGGTTTGCACCACACTGCCCGGCGTGATGCTCGCGATCATCGGACTCTCTCAGCCGTAGTGGTGTCTGCTACCGCACGTGCGGTCGTGGGCTTCCCGGTGAGGGCGAGGAACACGTCGTCGAGGGTGGGCCGGCGCAGGGCGAGGTCCGAGATCCGCAGTCCACCCGTGGCGAGGCGAGAGGCGACCTCCGGCAGGATGCCCGGCCCGTCGGCGACCGGAACGACGACGCGGCCGGTTTCGACGTCCACGGTGGGTGGCGCCGAGCCCAGGCTGGCCATCGCCGCAGCGAGCGGGTGCGGGTTGGTGCCAGGGAGTACCTGCAGTTCGAGGCGGTCACCGCCAACCTGGGTCTTCAGTTCGTCGGCGCTGCCGCTGGCGATGACCCGGCCATGGTTGAGGACCACGATGGTGTCGGCGAGCCGGTCGGCCTCCTCCAGGTACTGGGTGGTCAAGACGATGCTGGTGCCCTGCGTGGTCAGCTCACCGAGCAGTCGCCACAGCCCGAGGCGCCCGCGCGGGTCCAGACCGGTGGTGGGCTCGTCCAGGAACAGCACGGCAGGCGCGGCGACCAGGCTCGCGGCCACGTCGAGGCGGCGGCGCATTCCGCCCGAGTAGGTCCGGGCGGTGCGGCCGGCCGCGTCGGAGAGGTCGAACAGTTCCAGGAGGTGATCGGCTCGATGACGGGCCGCCGCCCGGCGCAGCCCGGACAGCCGACTTATCATCCGCAGGTTCTCCCCACCGGTCAGGTAGGGGTCCACGGCGGCGTACTGGCCGGACAGGCCGATGACTCGTCGCACCGCGTCGGCCTGACGTACGACGTCCAATCCCATCACCCTGGCCCGCCCGGCGTCCGGGGGCAGCAGCGTGGTCAGGATCCGCACCGCAGTGGTTTTGCCCGCTCCGTTCGGGCCGAGCAGTCCGAGCACCCCGCCGGTCGGCACCTGCAGGTCCACACCGGCCAGGGCGGGCACCTCACCGAACCGTTTGACCAGACCCTGCGCCTCGACCGCCGGCCGTTCAGCCATCTGGACCACCCCGCCAATAGCTAGGATTACTACCTATGGGCCGGACAGTAGCATAACTACCTATGCAGGGGATAGGCTCCGCTCATGAAGGTGGGTGCGCAGGAGCTCAAGGGCCATCTGGACGTGCTGCTCCTCGCCGCGTTGGAGGACGGCCCGCGGCACGGGTACGCGGTCAAGGAAGCCCTGCGGGAAGGCAGCGGCGGCCGGTTCGACCTGCCCACCGGCACCATCTACCCGGCCCTGCACCGCCTGGAAACCGCCGGTCTGATCGCCGGGTCCTGGTCGAGCATGGACGGCCGGCGCCGACGCACCTACCAGCTCACCCCGGCCGGCGAGCGGCGGCTGCACGCCGACCGCAACAACTGGCGCGAGTTCGCCACCGCCATCACCACACTGCTGGGGAGCAAGCCGTGGCCAGCCACCAGCTGATCGACGCCCACCTCGGCGTCCTGGCCCGCCGCCTGCCCGCCGACGCGGTCGACGAACTCGCCGACGGGCTCACCGAGACCTGGCACCACCACCTCGCCGCCGGGCTGCCGCCGGCGGACGCGGCCCGCGCCGCAATCGCCGAATTCGGCAGCGTCGACCAGATCACCGACGCGTTCGTCGTGCACTCCCCGAGCCGACGGACCGCCCGGATGCTGCTGGCCACCGGCCCCCTCGTCGGTGCCTGCTGGGGCACCTCCCTCGTCGCCGCCCACGTCTGGAGCTGGCCAGTTCCCGCTCCGGCTGCAGCCGTGTTCGGGCTCACGCTGGTGGCCGTCGTCGCCGCGTTGATCACTGCGGCGACCAGCCGGCGTAGCTATCGGCGCGCTCGCCTGGGGGACGCCGGCGGTCTCGGCCTTGTCGCCCTGGACGTGGCGATGGTGGCCGCCGTTCTGCTTGTCGCCCCGACCCTGGTGTGGCCCATGCTCGTGGCGATTCCGGTCAGCCTGGCCCGCATCGGCCTGACCCTGCAATCCCTGCCCCGAGCACGCGCACACTGACCGACCTGGTCCCCAGTCAGATACGGGGTTCACACTGGTGGGGTGATCGTCGAACTTCGCTCAGTGCCGGACTGCCCCAATCTCGCCCCGGTCAGGGAGGCGCTGTACACGTCGTTGGCCGCCCTCGGGCTTCCAGCCAACGTGACCGAGGTGGTGGGGGACTATCCGTCGCCCTCGGTGCTGGTCAACAACGTGGATGTGATGGGCGGGGTTGTTGACGACGGGGCGGCGTGCCGGCTCGACCTCCCGACCGCCGAGCACCTTCGGACAGCCCTGCAACAGGCTATGACGTCGGAACCATTGGCGGACCCGGCTGGGGCGGGCCTGCAAGCGGTGGATTACTGCGCCCAGCCGGGCAACGCTATCCGGGTCGACCGGCCCCGCCGCGCGGCGCAGCTGCCGGATGGTTTGCGTCAGGTGTATCGGGCGGTCCTGCGCCATTTCGCCGCCACCGGGACCGCCCCCAGCCATACCGAGATCAGCTCGGCCGCCGACGCGGTCGGCCTCGATGCGGCAGCCGCCCTACGGCAACTTAGTGCCGTGGATCTGCTCGCTGTCGACGACGGCGGGCGGCTGATCGCCGCCTACCCGTTCTCCCCGGTGCCGACACCGCATACGGTGTCGCTCGGTGACGTCGACGTGTTCGCGATGTGCGCCATCGACGCGCTGGGCATGCCGTTCATGCTCGACACCGACGCGCTCATCACCTCCGCAGACCCGCACACCGGCAAACCCATCCAGGTCACCGTCGCCGAAGGCGCCGCCACCTACCAGCCGCCGGAAGCGGTGGTCGTGTACGCGGCGAGCCGTGCGGCCGGCCGCTCGGTAGACACCTGCTGCTCCACCATCAACTTCTTCACCTCAGCCGAAAACGCCCAGGCGTGGATCACCGCCCATCCCACCCGCACCGCCATCGTCCTCGACCAGGACCAGGCCATCACGCTGGGCCGCGAACTCTTCGAGCCCCTGCTCGTCTAAGAGTCGCTGGATACGGCAGCCAATAGGACACCTTTTGTCCCAGTCCTGTAGACCGACTTGCAGGCCCCAAGTTCGATCTTGCAGGAAGTCTTGCGACAAGTGATCTCGGCGATCCCTCAACGCAACAGCGCCGAGCCGCCGAACCAGCCGTTACAGCTGCCGGCCCGTGTCGTTGTCGATGTTTGACCCTCGGCCGGCAGCGCGATCGCCGTGTTCTCACCGACCAGGCCGATAGCCGGGCACCAACTGAAGGTCCGAAGAGCGGAGCAATCGCATGGAGTTCGACGTCACCATCGAGATCCCCAAGGGAAAACGCAACAAGTACGAGATGGATCGCCAGACTGGTCGGATCCGGCTGGACCGCACCCTTTTCACCGCTACCCAGTACCCGGCCGACTACGGATTCATCGAAGACACCCTCGGCGAAGACACCGACCCCCTCGACGCGCTGGTACTGGTACAGGAACCGACCTTTCCCGGCTGCCTCATCCGATGCCGGGCCATCGGCATGTTCCGCATGCGGGACGAGAAGGGGCCCGACCCGAAGGTGCTGTGCGTGCCCACGGCTGACCCCCGCCTTGCGTACCTCGGCGACATCACGGATCTGGAACACTTCCACAAGCTGGAGATCCAACACTTCTTCGAGGTGTACAAGGCCTTGGAGCCGGGCAAAAGCGTCGACATCGAACGCGAGATCTGGGCCGGCCGGACCGAAGCTGAGGCGGAGATCAGACGCTCACAGGAACGCGGCCGGCAGCCGACCTCTGCCAAATGACCACGCCAGGGCCGAGCTCTCGGAGCCGTCGTCCGCCTACTCCGTCCGGCCGGGCGTTTGGTCGCGCCGTTCAGGTATGCCGTACGCGTGGCGGAGTAGGCTGAGGAAAGCGTTTGCTCCAGACCCCGGCGGCGTACTGAGCGTGCCGGGACGAATCGTGAGCAGCATCGATTCGACCATCGCCCAAGTGCGGCCAGGGGCGCAGCGCCGTCGCGGCAGCGATCATGCCGAAGTGTTGACCCGGGTGCAGGCATGCCTGCTCGACCGGCGCCCGACCTACTACACGATCAAGATCACAATCAACGGCGCGTTGGTTGTCGCCGGCTGGGACGGTCTTTGTGCTGCTGAAGGACTCGTGGTGGCAACTGGGTTGGGGCCCGCACCCTCACCTGACCATCGCTCGCCGGACCACCATGGCGCAGGCCCGCCTGCAACCCGCTACCTGGCGGTCGCATGCCAGGCAGACAGTTCTCGCGGTGTCGGGTCTGCAGCAGCTGCCGGGGTCGGCCAGCTCCTCGACGAGCAGGGCCCGGTGGCGACAGCGCAGGACATCGCCGGCTGGCTGGGTCGCTGCGAGGTCCGCTGGCAGGAGACCGACAACCCGGAGGGTACGAAGGAGGCCCTGGTCCTGGCCCTCAATCCCCGCTTCAACCGGCAGGTGCCGAAGCCGCGCTGATGAAATCCGCGGAGCTGGCAGGCGGCCGAGGCGGTGCGGAGGCTCGTGCGCCCCATCGTCCACCGCGGGTGGACGGGACTTAGATCAAGAGCGGGGCGGGCGGTGGGGTACAGCGCCAGTGGCGAGCCCGGTACTAGGATCTCGCCCGGCCGTCGGTACCGCGGCTGGCCGAGACGGGGAGGTGTCATGCGGCGTCGTCAACTGCTGGCGTCCGGGGTAACCGCGGCCATCGGGCTCAGTGCCGGGGAGCTACTGAGAGCAGCGCCGGCCGCCGCCGCGGCGGCCCCGCTGAGAAGCGTCGGCGTTCAGCTGCCGGTGGACGACCTGCGGGCGATCGAGCTCGACGAGGCGCGCGGCCGCCTCTACCTCGCCCAGGGGGTCGGTGGCGGACTGCCGCTGGTGGTGACCGACCTCGACGGCCGGCTGCTGTCCCGGATCACCGCCGTCGCTGACATCTCCGACCTCGTCCTCAGCGACGACGGACGCATCCTGTACGTGGCCCAGGGCTTCAACCGGATCATCGCGTTGGACGCCGCCACGCTCACCATCATCGCAAGCTACCCCGCACCCCCCGGCGCCCACCTGTACACGGTCGAACCGAGCGGCGAGAAGGTCATCGGCGGGTTCATCGACGCCGGCATTGGCTCCGGCGGTCTGCTGATTTGGTCCGCGCCCGGCACCCCGCCGGTGGTCTACACCGGGGGCCCCAACTACCACCCGATCATTGACGCCAGCCCTGGCGCGCCCGGCCTCCTCGTCGCCGGCGACACCGGGTATTCGCCCGCCACCACGTACGTCATCGACGTCTCCGGCGACAGCCCGACGATCGTCGCCCGGCGCGACAACACCGGCAGCAACCTCATCGACTACGCCGTGAGCCCCGACGGCACCGAGGTGGTGGAGACGGTCGGCTACCCGTACGAACATCACTCGTACCGGCTGCCGGATCTCGCCGACGCCACCGTCTATCCCAGCGGCGTCTATCCGCAGGACGCCGCCTGGTCCGGGGACAGCTCCACCGTCGCCATCGGCCGCGCCTCGACCGGCACCGGTGACGCCGACGTCTACCTCTACGCCAAGGGCAGCACGGTCCCGACGTACGCCGTCGACTTCCGCAACGGCGACAGCCTCTGGGAGGGCACGCTGCTGGTCAACCGGGACGGCACCCGGGCCTGGGCGGTCAGCTCGACCGACCCCTACCAGGAAACGCAGCTGCTGCACTCCTTCGGGCCGGCGCACCCGCCGAAGCCGCCGATCACCGACCTGGCCGTCACCGCCCAGGTCGGGACCGGCAAGGACAAGCAGACCGCGCAGCTCACCGTGACCTGGAGCTCCCCCATCGGTGACGACAACTACTGGTGGATCACCGCGTCGACCAACGGCGGGGCCGAGCGGGAGTTCTGGCGCAGCAAGCTGGACGCCAGCGGCAAATACACCCTCACCTACTCGCTGCCACGCGGCACCACCACCTTCACGGTCCGGTACCGCGACTACTGGCAGTTCTACCCGGACGGCTACGCAACCGCGACGCTGCAGCGATGAGCGCACCCGTCCAGCGGCGCCGTCCGCTCCTCCGCTACGGCGTACTGGCGCCGCTGCTGCTCGCCACGGGCGCTGCCGGCTGCGGCGAATCCGGTGCTGCCGGAGCCGTCTGGGCCACCCCGGGGCCTACCGTCGTGGCGACGGCGCCCACCGTCGTGGCGACGGCGCCCACCGCGGCGGCGACGACGAGTGCCGCCACGGCGGTGACCCCCACGCCCAGCAACCTGCCCGCGAGCGCCTCCCCAACGCCCAAGCCGCGCACGTCGGCGACAGCGCGGGTCGGCTCGGCCGCCGCCCCGGCCCCCGCCGGTAGGGCCACCCCGGCCCCGGAATTCCCCCGCGGCTACACCCTGCTGTCGCAGACCTGCACCCTTCAGGCCGGCAATCAAGTGTACGTCTCGCTCAGCGGCAAGACGAAGGGAAACTTCCGCTTCTGCACCCAGCGGCTACGCAAGAACGACACAGGCGCCTACCACCTCAACCCGTACGTCTTCGTCGAGCCCTTCTACGACGACGGCCGATGGACCCCGGACTCGCGTGAGCCGCTGAGCTTGACCATCACCTGCCGGGTCAGCCACGCCGGCGAACAGGACTACTCCCTCACCGCCACCTCACCGAGCGGGAACGGGCCCGGGCACACCGCGTCCTGCGGCCGGCTGGTCCCGCACGCGGTCACCCCGACGACGGGCAGCGACGCTTACACGATCCGATTCAGCGGGTACACCTCGGGCGGTTACTACGGGGTGCTCGCCTTCGACACCGAGGTGCACTTCCCGGGCGCCGGCAAGCCGACCCCGGAGCAGCGGGTGACCGTACCGGACTGACGCGCACGTACCACCATTACGCCCCTAACTACGCCGACACCGAGTTCTCTACTCGTGCCCGGCAGATCATGGGCCTCGACAACGGGCCCGCGGCGGAAGTGCTCAACGAACCCCATCCGCAGCAGTCGTCAGCGACGGGCTCGTAGGTGTCGGGGCTGACGTTACCCAGACGGCTGTGCCGTCGGCGAGGGTTGTAGAAGCCTTCGATGTAGGAGAAGACTTCCACTCCCAGCTCGTGCCGGCTTGGCCATGCATGGGTGTAGACCAGCTCGGTCTTGAGGGTGGCGAAGAACGTCTCGGCGAGGGCGTTGTCGTAGCAGTCGGCGACTGAGCTCATCGAGGCGAGGACGCCGCAGAAGCGCAGGGCGCGGCCGAACTCGAACGACGTGTACTGGGTCGATCCGAGTGATGAATGACCTGATCGCGGGCGGGCCGACGGTGCTGGATGGCCATGCCGACCGCGTCGAGGATCAGCGCCAACGCCTTGACACAGAGAGGTGCCGTTAGATCCAAGACCCCGTTGCAGACGAAACGTCTTGTCACGGCCGGAATAGATGCTCAGGTTGACCCGGCGGGGCATCGCGCCGGTCGGCGCGTGCGGTGCGGGAGGAGGACGGCGCAGATACGCTCCGGACGTGATGCGGTACCTCGTGGGAGGACTCGCGGTGGCGAGTATGGCCATCGCGGTTCTGTTCGACTACGTGAGGTTGGCTGGGAGAATTTGGCGGGGAGACACCTCCCGAATGCCGCTGATGGATTTCGGGTGGGTCGTCGCCGTGAAACCACGTACCTACCCGAGCGCTCTGCTGTGCGTCGGCGCGATGACCGGGAGCTTCGCCTTGGGTGGCATTGGCATCGCATTGACGCTTGGAGGAATCACGAGCGCTAGATGGCCAGGGCACATTTTGGCTGTTGGTGTGGTGATGCTGCTGACCAATGTGGTGCTCGTGCCATTGAACTGGTTTGTCGAGGCCACGGGTCGGCCAAAGTTCCTGGTGCCACCGCCGCACCGGGGCCAACCAGGCAGTTTCGCGGCGGCTCGGAGGCGTCGCCAGCGCAGGCGGGCAGGGCTACCGCAGACCGGCCATCTGGCCGAGAGCATCCAGGTGCGGCCGGAACGCGGCGATGACGGCAAGCCGTCCCTGACGGAGGATAAGAAAGAGCCCTAAGTGAGCCATTCTCATCGTGGATGGCGTGCGTTTCGGCGCTTGGAGGGCGAGGATCGTCCCAAAGGTGTTGAGGGCGATTCTCACCGCGTCGGGGTCGCCTGACGCCAGGCCGCGGCGAGCTTGATCGGCGTCTCCGGATACGCCGGACCGTGGGCGTGCTCCAGACCCGACCAGTCGGTGTCTCCAAGGATTCGGCGCGCCGCGTCGGTCACCGGCAGATCGTTTCACAAGTTGAGATGCAGTGCGGGCGCGCACCCTCGTACCCAGCCGGGGGTTGTAATCATGGCTCGGTGAGGGCTAGTCGGGCGTAGTGGCTAATCATGGCGTGTGCTTGGTGGCGGCGTCGGCGGATGGACCAGAGGAACGGGTCGCTGTGACGGCGGGTGGGCTAGATGATCAGGATGTTGAACAGGTGGCGTAGTTCGTTGACGGTCAGCGGGATCAGCCCGGCCGGGTGGTGACGGCGGCGGTGGCTGGCGGTCGCGGCGAGGAAGGCGTGGGCAAGGATCACCAGGGTGGTCCAGCGGTGCCAGGACGTCCAGCGGCGGTTCTGGTGCTGGTCCAGGCCGAGGCCGGTCTTCGCAGCTTGGAACGATTCTTCGATCTTCCAGCGGCGACCAGTCACCGTGATCAGACGATTCAGCGGCACGGGTTCGGGCGACCAGCAGCGGTAGTAGGCCAGCAGGCCGGTGGTGCGATGGCGGCGGATCAGCAGCCAGTGATGCCCGCCGTGGCTGTCGGCGGCGTGCGGCAGTGCGGTGAACGACCAGTCGTAGACTCGGCCGCTCGTTAGCAGCGGTTGAACCGCCCCGGGTTCTGTGGAGACCTCAGCTGTTGGCTCCAACCACCTCGCGGGGCTGGGGTTGAGCGTAGAACATCGATTCGTATTCGGTGGGTGGGATGTGTCCGATGGCGGAGTGCAGACGCTGGTTGTTGTACCAGTCGACCCACTCCGCGGTGGCCAGTTCGACCTGGGCGAGGCTGCGCCACGGACCTTGGGGCTTGATCAGCTCAGTCTTGTAGAGGCCGATGGTGGACTCCATCAACGCGTTGTCCAGGGCATCGCCGACGCTGCCGATCGAGGTGTCGATACCGGCATCGAGCAGGTGAGTGGTGAACCGGAACGACGGGTACTGCCCGCATCGCTGTGATGCACGAGGCCCGCCCCGACCGGCTGCCCGGCGCGATCACGGCGCCACAGCCCCATGTCCAGGGCGGCCAGGACCAGCCGGGTTCGTTTGTTCGTCGCCGCGGACCAACCCACGATCGCCCTGGAGTAGACGTCGACGACGAACGCCACGTAAACCACGCCGGACCAGGCGGCCACATGGGTGAAGTCCGCGACCCAGCACCGATTCGGCCGGGCGGCGGTGAAGTCCCGGTTGAGCAAGTCGCCGGCCCGTTCATGTCCAGGATCAGCGGTGGTGGTGCGGATCTTCTTGCCCCGCACGACGCCGGTCAGGCCGGCGTCACACATCAACCGCTCGACCGTGCCACCGGGCCGTCGGATGCCCCTGGCGGCGCACGGTCGAGCTCGGCCGCGAAGAAAGCCGACGCGGCCTTCAAGATCTCATTCGCCCGCCGCAACTCGGCGTTCTCCCGCCGCAGCCGCCTCAACTCCGCCGACTCATCCGACGTCACCCCCGACCGCTGCCCGTCATCGACCTGCGCCTGACGGACCCACTTCCGCAACGTCTCGGCCGTGCCGATCCCCAGCCGGCCCGCCACCGCCGTGATCGCCGCCCAGTCCGACTCGTAGTTCGGCCGCACCTCCGCGACCATCCGCACCGCCCGATCACGCAACTCCTGCGGATACGGCTTCGTCCCTGCCATCTCTCGATCCTTCCCAAGCGGGGAAGTCTCTACAAGATCCGGGGCGGTTCACTGACGCGTCGCGTGCAAGTTCTGGGCGCCTTGCCCGCCCGGGTCCGTCTCCGTCTGCGTCCTCGGGGAGCTGTCCGTCGCTCGCTGGCCACGGCCTCCCGAGTCCGTTCTCGTTGCTGTCACCGATGCTGTCGGCACCAGTCGCCCGGACGGGTGTTCGCCGGCTCGGTTGGACCCACTTGTGTGCTCAACTCCGCTCAAGTCGACTGGTCAGCTCGGTCACGATCTCTTCTGTTGGGCGGGTGGCGTCGACGCTGATCAAAAGACCCGCGGCGCGGTAATGGGCCAGGACGGGGGCACTGTGCTTGTGGTAGACGCTCAATTGATGGGCGACGGCGGCAGGGGCGTCGTCGTCACGATGGAACAACTTGCTACCGCACCGGTCGCAGACACCTTCGACGAGCGTCGGTAACGACTTGATGTGCCAGATCTTCCCGCAGCCCCGGCACGTGCGGCGTCCAGTCAAACGCCGCGTTGCCTCGGCATCGGCCAGGACAAGCTCGACCGCTTGAATCCCCAACGTCTCCATCGACCGCATCACCGCCAGCGTTGGGAACTCCGTCCAGTACACGAAGCCGTCGACCGCGTCGGGTTCGCCAAGCCGGCGCTGCACGATCGCGGCGATGAGCTCGGGCGGTGGCAGCTGCTCGGCGTTCATGAACCGACGCAGATCGTCGCCGAGCTCCGATCCCGCCCGCACCGCTGACTGAATCGCGTCCCGAATGGAGATCGAGGGAAGCCCGAGCCGGGCGGCGAGATGATCGGCCACCTCAGCCGTGTCCGCACCAGGTGACCCAATCAAGACCAGCCTGGTCTCCGCCAATGCCACGACTCGATCCTATTCCGCTGGAATCGATGGCACTCGGCCCACTGACCCCACACTGCCGGGCCTGAGCGTGCAGGACTCGGTCGTCCACTACGACCTCGAGTCCACCGTCTGCGGCTGCGGTGTGCAGGGGCGTCACCAGCAAGTGTCGACCCACAGCACGCATCGTGCCATCGGGCGGCCGGAAACCAGAGAGGCGAACCGTCCCTCAGGGACAGCCTCGCCCCACCATCGACCCAGGCACCAGAACCTATCGATCTCGACCTGGCGTCAAGCATCCTCCGACGCCGTTCCGTCAACCATCAGGCGAGACCAGGCATCGCGGCAGCCGGCCTTTCCGACTCCGTTGATGCGTTACGTGGGGGCTTCACTTGACGCGTTACACGGGCCTTGAGCAGGCCGGACACGGCCTGTGTGGCTGGCGCCCCCAGCGCTGGCGGGCTGCCTGCATGCATGGCAAAGGGATGAGGCAGAATCTGAACGTGTTCAAAAACGAGTCGGCCGGCACCTGGTTGCTGATCGGGTTGGTCGGATCGGTGCTGCTTCGTGGAGCCCTGTGGGTGCTCACGATCTTGAACCTCGGGCCACTCCTTGGACCGGTCCACTTGCTGCTCATCTCGGCAGTCGGCCACACCGTCGGCACGGGGATCTGGCTCGGGGACATCGTCGCGTCGTTCCTGTTCGCCATTGCGACCGGCGTTGCCTGGGCGGATTCAACTGGTCGTCGCAACACCTTGATCACGGAGGTTTGCGATGGGACGCGGTAA
>NZ_JBHSBO010000030.1:0-36388 GCF_042650685.1 Micromonospora sp. GCM10011542 | reverse complement strand
ACACGGCGAGGATCCACAACACCCACCGCAAACCCGGTGAACGTTAGTGGACACCGCACTAGTTGAGACCGTGCCGACGACGACCGGCGTGATCATCGCGACCTATCGCCCTACCGCCTGACCGGATCCCCCACCATCAGGCAGTACCTGCTCAGCATGACCTTGCGCGCCCGAAGGGTTTCGGACCTGCACCTTCTGATCCGTAGGTTCCCGGCATTCGAGCAGCCATATGAAACGCAATGACCTCAGAGTTGAGCAGCGGGACTACTTGGCCGGCCCGGTGGGCTGCGAGGTTGGCGAGGTGGCGACGACCAGCCCGTCCGTTCCTACCGACGAGGGCGTGCCGCGGTGACGTCAGGTAGCAACCAGGTGAGACAGGAGGTCGATGACCCTTGAAGTCACGGCAGGGGTTGACGGCGTCCTTCGGTGTCCAACACGGTCTGGTCGGACGACAGCCCACCCAGCCGGTTGGTGAGATCTCCGTGCTGGTGGCTTCGTCGGCAAGTCGGTGTTTCTGAAGACGCGGCGGCCTTCGCGCTCGTCGGGAAGGTGCAGCTCGTCAGGCTTGCGCACTGGCTTGGCAGGCGCCGCGCCAGACCCTCGGCGGTTCCCTCGGTGGTCCTGGGCCCAGCCGGCGACGTGACATCACGCGCCGGGGGATGGTGCGGCTTAAATCCAGGGCAGCGGGTCGACTGGGCGGCCGCCGAGACGTACCTCGAAGTGCAGGTGGGGACCGGTGGAGGCGCCGGTCGATCCGACCAGTCCGATCACCTGGCCGGCGCGGACCCGGTCCCCGGGCGACACCAGCAGTTTGGACTGGTGGCCGTAGCAGGTGGATATCCTCTGCCGATCCGTGTTCCCGTGGTCGATGCAGGTGTAGTTGCCATAGCCGCCGTACCAGCCGGCCCGTGAGACGCGGCCGTCGGCGGCCGCGCGGATCGGCGTGCCGATCGGGGCGGCGATATCCACACCGGCGTGCAACTGCCACACTTTATAGTACGGATCGAAGCGGGTGCCGAACTGGCTGGTGAGCCGGCCCGACAGCGGACGGCCAAGCCGGCCCCGACCGACCTTCGCGACACTGCGATCCGGTGCCGCCGCGGCAGGCGCGGTGGGTACGCGACGTTTGATCTCCTGCCGGAGCCGCGCCTCCTCCTGCCGCCGGAGGGTGAGTTCGGCCTGGCCGGAGGTGATCGCGCCGGACAGGGCGATGGCGCGGCCAGTGGGGGTGTCCACGACGTCCGCGGAGTCCGCCACGGCGAAGGGCGAGGCCGCGTCCACGTCCCCGCCGGCGGTCAGCGCGGTCAGCAGTTGCAGCACCGGATCCGTTCCGCGTTGCACTTTGTTGAAGTCTGCACGGGTCCGGGCGAGGATGTTCTCCAGGTACTGGATCCGGTGCTGGACGTCGCTGAGAGCGGCGACTCGGCGGGCCTGCGGCGTGACGGCGGCGTCCACCGGCGGCTGCGGATACAGGTCGGCACCGGGATCACCAGCGATGAGCGCGGGGGCCGATCCGGGGCCTACGACCGGACCCGCGCTGCTCGGTGCCGGGAGGCCGCCCACCTGCGGTGGCTTGCGGGATGTCGGCGGGCTGGTCGCGGGCGGCGCCGTCGGTCCGGCCGACGCAGTGGCCGACGGGACAGGCGGCGGCTTCACCGTGGGCGGCTTGATGGGCGGCAGCGTGACCTTCGGCGGTTTCACCGGTGGCAGCGACACCGACAGCGACGGGTTCGGCAGAGTCGGCAGGGTCGGGAGAGCCGGCAGAGTCGGCAGGGGCAGTGGCCCCTGCGTTGAGATCTGTGCCGCGGCGGGCGCCGCCCCGGCGTCCAGGCAGAACGATGTCATCATCAGCACCGCCGCCCCGGCGACGGTCGCCAGCATGGCTTGCCTCCACCACTTCTGGTCCATTATGCACTCCTGCCCGCCGGCGTGTCCCGGTTCCTCTGCTACATCGGCACCGGGTGCCTGTCCGTTACAGCCGGTCGAGCGGCGGCGGGCCGTGACGCCGCCGCAGCCGCCGACGCGTCAGTAGCGCAGCCGCCGCGACCACGGCGGCCACCACCGCCGCGACGGCTGGCACCCGCATCGACCGCTCGGGCGGCGTGACCTCGCTCGCCAGGGCGGGCGGACCCAGTGGCCGATCGGTCGGTGTCGACCCCGGGAGCAGATACGCGTTGCTGGCGGTTTGGGCGCTCGTCGCGGGGATCTCCACCGAGGTGACAGCGACCAGGTTGCGGACCAGTGTGCCCGGCGCCGCACCCGCGCGGACACGTCCGGTGATCGTCATGTGCGGGATAGTTTCAGCGGCGCCCAGACGCAGGTCACCGAGGTCGCAGACGACCGTACGAGGGGCAGCCGCACACCGACCTGGCTCGGCGCGGGCAGTGATGCCGTCGAGATCAACTGTCGTGGTGAACGTGACCCGGGCCGCCGTGAGGGTGCCGCTACCGGAGATCGTGACGGTGTGGGTCACCTGTTGCCCGGGAAGTGCACCGAACGGTGTCGACGTCAGCACCGGCGCGGCGTCCACCTGAGGGGACGGTGGCGGCGTCGGGGCAGCCGCAGCCACGGCGGTCAGCAGGCTCGCCACCGGCGCAGCAATCGACTCCCACATGTCCACACTGTAAGCCGGCCGACACACGTTCGGCCCCTGCCAGATGCACCGCGTGCTCAACCAACTGTCAGTCGTCGTCTGCGCCGCGCTCCTGGGAATACCCGTCGAGCAGGTCCTGCAGGCGGTTCGCGGTGTCCGCGCTGATCCGGCTGTGCTCGGCCGCCTCACCAATCCGCTCGCTCAGCTCCCCGATCCGCTTGGCCCGGTCCTTGGGCTTGCCCCGATCCAGCGCGGTGAGCTTGTCCCGCAACTCCTCGGCCGTCTTCGGGTCGATATCGCCTCGGCGCTCCGCATTGTCGATCTCCGCCACCAGCTGGGCGGCCAGCTGCCGCAGGGTGACCGGAGTGATCCCTTCAGCCCGTGGCGCTGCGGTAGCTGGCCCAGAAGGCGGGCGCGCCGTTTCCGACGTCGGCTGCTCGGCGGGTGTGACGCTGGACGGTCTTGCTGCGGGCGGAGTGTCCGATCTGTCGCCGAGGGCGAGTACGCCGACCACACCCACGACGAGGGCGAGGCCGGCCGCGACGAGCGTGCCGAGTAGTCGGTTCGACTGGCGTGATGAGCCGGCTGGAAGTCCCGGTCGGTGCGGCCGTGCCATCGGGGGGCGGTCGATCAGCGTGGGCGAATGGGCCGGCGCGACGGCGGTCGGGCCGGCCGGCAGGGTGGGCAGGATCGCGGTGGGTGGGTCGGCCGGTGGGCCGGCGCCGAACCGGCTGGCGAGCTGCGCCGCCGTGGGCCGGCGGGCCGGTTCGGCGGCCAGGCAGGCGAGGGTGAGTTCGGCGATGTCGGTCGGCAGGCCGGGGATCCGCAGCGGTGGCACCGGGGTGCGCTGGGCGTGCGCCTTCAGCGCGTCCTCCCAGGTCTGCACGGGCACCGGGGCCAGTCCGGTGAGGGTGCGGTAGAGCAGCACGCCGAGGGCGTAGACGTCGCTGGCCGGGTTGGGCGGGCCGGCGGCCAGCCGCTCCGGGGCGAAGTAGGCGGGGGTGCCCATGAGCAGCTCGCCGGTCTGCCCGGCCAGCGGGTGGTGCGGGCCGGCGAGCGCGGCGATGCCGAAGTCGAGCACCTTGGCGCCGGTCTCGGTGAGCATGACGTTGCCCGGCTTGATGTCGCGGTGCACCACGCCGATCCGGTGCGCGGCGGCCAGCGCCGCTGCCACCTGTCCGGCCACCCGGACCGCTTCCGGCCAGGCCAGCGGCCCGCCTCCGGTGAGTCGGTCGGCCAGGTTGTGCCCGTCAACCAGCTCCATCACCAGGTACGGCACGACCGTGCCGCCGGGCAGGGTCGCCTCGGCGTAGTCGTACACCTGGGTGACGTGCGGGTGGGTCAGTCGGGCGGCCGCGCGGGCCTCGCGCTGGATGGCGGCCCGTAGCTGCGGGTCGACGGCGAACTGTCCGGCGAGTGCCTTGACCGCGACGGGTCGGCCGAGCACCTCGTCGTCGGCCCGCCACACCTCCGACATCCCGCCGAGCCCGATGCGCTCGCGCAGGACGTACCGATCGTGCAACCGGAGGGTGGACATGAACGGCGACATGGTGGTCCAGTCTGCCCGCCCGGTGTCGCCGTCGATCAACCGCCCTGCCGCCGCGCAGAGCGCGGCGTGCAGACAGCGTTGGGGGTACAGCGCTGGTGGTACGCGCCGCCGCCGCGGCTCTCGCCGAACGGATGCACGCCGCCGCGGCCGCACAGGCCGCCAGCCCGCGTCCGAGCACTGCCAGCGCGGCGGCGCCCAAGGGTGTATCGCACCGGCCAGGATCAAGGTCACCGATTCGTGAGGCGATGCGGCATGGGGCTGTGAGGCTCCGTCGAGGAAGCCATCCGCAACGGACGGTCGGTGTTCATCGCCAGTGAGGGACTCGGCGGCCTGGCCGCCTACCTCACCCGCTGACCGCCGGCCCGTCCGGCGACGTCGGCGGTTGCGACGCCGTCGATGTGACTGTCGGCGCTCGGGCGGGCGGCTCCGCCAGCCGTTCCATCCGGGTCCAACCGGACCAGCCACGCTCGTGCATCAGGTCCCGCAGTCGCACCGTTCTCGGGTCCTTTTCGATGGCCAGCGCGTCCAGCAGGTCCGGCAGATCGTCTTGCGCTTCCTGGTCGGCGACGAGGTCTCCGGAGCGGTGGGCCTGCTCGGCCAGGGCGGCCATGATGTCGGCGGCTTCCTCCAGCAGCGTGTCCCCGCCTGTGTCGCTGTCGAAGATCTCTGACAGGACCCGATAGAGCCGAACGACGTCCGGGTCGTCGAGCTGGGCGAGTTTCGCCGGCATCCACTCGATGACGCGCTCGGGCCAGCGGGCGGCGACCAGGATCCACCCGTCCCGTTCGGCCTCCACCATCCGCTTCGACGCCCCGATGTCCCGAAGCCGATCGAGGTACGCGGCCACTTGCGGGGGAAGCGCCAGACTGTCCCCGGCGGTGAGTTGCGCGATCTGCTTGCGGCTGGTCTCCAGCCGTCCGATCTCATCGCACAGATTTCGGTCGATCCGCCGCACCGCTTCGGCGAAGGTTCCCGCGTCGGCTTCGAGCATCCGGCTGATCTGCGACAGCGGTACGCCGGCGTCGGCGAGGGTGCGGATCCTGATGAGGGACACGACTGCCGTGGCGCCGTACCGCCGGTAGCCCGAGGCGTCCCGTTCGGGCTCGGGCAGCAGCCCGATCTGGTGGTAGTGCCGCACCGCTCGCACGGTGACCCCGGCATACGAGGCCAGTTGCCCGATCGTCAGCATGCGGTAGATCCTGCCTTCACTCGCCCGGACCCGGTCGGCACCGGCTCAGAAGATCCTGCGCCGGTAGGAGATGGTGGCGAACAGGTAGGCGACGACGAGGATGCCGACGCACCAGGCGAGGGCGGTCCAGATGTCGGTGCCGACCGGTTGCTGGGTGAACAGGGCTCGGATTCCGTTGACGATGGCGGTTACCGGCTGGTGTTCGGCGAAGGCGCGCACCGGGCCGGGCATGGACTCGGTGGGTACGAAGGCCGAGCTGACGAACGGCAGGAAGATGAGCGGGTAGGCGAAGGCGCTCGCGCCGTCCAGCGACTTCGCGGTGAGGCCGGGGAGGACGGCGAGCCAGGTCAGCGCCAGGGTGAACAGGGCCAGGATGCCGGCGACGGCGAGCCATCCCAGTGCGCCCGCTCCCGTGCGGAAGCCCATGGCCAGGGCGACGCCGAGGACGACCACGAGCGAGATCAGGTTGGCGACCAGCGATGTCAGGACGTGCGCCCACAGCACGGCGGAGCGTGCGATCGGCATGGACTGGAACCGTTCGAAGATGCCGCCTTGGATGTCCAGGAAGAGCCTAATGGCGGTGTAGGAGATGCCCGACGCGATCGTGATGATCAGGATGCCGGGCAGCAGGTAGTTCACGTACGAGTCGGACCCGGTCTCGATCGCGCCGCCGAAGACGTAGACGAAGAGCAGCATGAAGGCGATCGGCATGATCGCGGTCGTGATGATGGTGTCCGGGCTGCGGGCGATGTGGCGCAGCGATCGGCCCAGGAGGACGGTGGTGTCGCTGAGGAAGTGCTTGTTCATCGGTTTTCCTTCTCGGTTCGGGCGCCAACGACGGTGAGGAAGACGTCCTCGAGGGTCGGCTGCTTCTCGACGTACTCGACCTTGGCGGGTGGCAGGAGTTGCTTGAGTTCGTGCAGGGTGCCGTTCACGATGATCCGGCCCTCGTGGAGGACGGCGATCCGGTCGGCGAGCTGTTCCGCCTCGTCCAGGTACTGCGTGGTGAGCAGCACCGTTGTGCCTTGCGCGGCGAATTCCTTGACGGCCTGCCACACCTCGAGGCGCCCCTCCGGGTCGAGCCCGGTCGTCGGCTCGTCGAGGAAGATGACCGGCGGATCGCCGATGAGACTCATCGCGATGTCCAGGCGGCGGCGCATGCCACCGGAGTACGTCGCCACCCTCCGGGCGCCCGCCTCGGTCAGCGAGAAGCGCCGCAGCAGGTCGTCCGCGATCAGGCCCGGGTCCTTGAGATGCCTCAGCCGGGCGACCAAGACGAGGTTCTCCCGCCCGGTGAGGATCTCGTCGACCGCCGCGAACTGCCCGGTCAGGCTGATGGACTCGCGTACGTCGGTGGCTTGCGTCGCGACGTCGAAGCCGTTGACCCGGGTTGTCCCGGCGTCGGCCGTGAGCAGCGTGGACAGGATCTTCACCACCGTGGTCTTGCCCGCCCCGTTCGAGCCGAGCAGGGCGAAGATGCTGCCCCGGCCCACGTCAAGATCTACACCACGGAGCACCTTCAGATCCCTGAACGACTTCTCCAGGCCCCGCACGTGGATGGCCGGCTCGTGGGCCAGATGTGTTGCCGGAATACTCATGGCAGCCAGCATGGAGGGCTGACGCAGCGTCAGGGTCAAGCCCGCGCCGCAGATTCGATTCGGCCTCCACGCGTCACCGCGACTGGTCAGGGCCGGTAGCGGTAACCCATGCCCGGCTCGGTGATCAGGTGCCGGGGACGGGCGGGGTCGTCTTCGAGCTTGCGCCGCAGCTGGGCCATGTACTGGCGCAGGTAGTTGGTTTCGTGCTGGTATTCCGGCGGGATCGGGGATCGGTTTTCGGGTAGGGCACGGCGGCTTCGATCTGCTGCTGGTCTGGGTGGCGGGCGCGGGCTGTTAGTTGTACGTCGGGGGATCGCCAACCTGCGCGGACCGCCCACGGTCAGCCACTCCCCCGCCGTGGCGTCAGCGCCTGGATCGGAGTGAGTTGACCCCCTGAACGCGGGGCGGTGGCCTGTTCCGGATCGTTGAGCCGGGTGAGGTTGACGGTGAGTGCGGTGCAGCGGTTGACCAGGACGGCAGCGCTGACCTTGTCCGGGTCGGCACCGTCTTCGACCTGGTGTCGTTGCGGATGTTGCCCGACCCGGCACCAGCCGCACCGTGTTTCTCGTAGCCGAAGTGGTCGGTCAACTCCTCGTTGAGCGCGGTCTCCAGGACCGTCTTGGTCAGCTACTTGAGCAGCCCATCCGGGCCGGTCAGCGACAGACCCTGTTCCTTCGCGCCGGACCAGCTCGGCAGCGGCTTTCGCCTCAGCCGACGGCCGAGGCCGCTTCTTTAGATCCACAGACCCGGTCCGGCTGCAACGGCTGGTAGGTGTGCGGTCCTCTAGCCATCGCGGCGCGTCGTGTAGGTGCTGAGATGCACGGCGATCGTGAGCGGCCCGCACAGGGCGAGCCCGGTGTAGAACAGCGCCCCGAACAGCGGGCTAGGGGTGTTGCGGGCGGTGAAGTCGTCGTAGCAGGCAAGCGTATACGCGATGATGGTGAGGGCGGCGACGGCCAGCAGCGGCCAGTTCTGCGCCCACCTCCGCCCGGCGGGGGTTCGCACCCACCGCCAGGCGGTCAGGCTGGGTGCGACGGCGAAAAGGACGATGTAGGCGATGCGGGTGCCCGTGTTCGTGGCGTGGACTTGCTCAGGCATGTTCCACGTAATGTAGGCGACGAAGAACATGCACCAGGCGGCGATCGCCGCGGTGAGGACGGCTGAGACGACGGCTACTATCCGTCGTTCGTGTGTGGACGTTGCGGGCGGGGTGGCCATGCGGCGGCTCCTGACGGCAGCTGGTTGGGCGCACTCATTCTCCGCGATGCTGGGTTGCGTGACGCCTGTCCGATGCGTCACGGACAACCCGGGCGCCGAGCCTCGCAGCAGGCTTGTCGGGAGTCGACAACAGCGCGGCGGCGCCCGTCGGTCGGTCGGAGACTGGCCCGGATGGAAACCAGGGAGTAGGGCCAAATGCTCACCCATTACCCGCTGTCGCTGCTGCGCATCGCGGGCGCGGTACAGGTCGACGGGCGCAGCGTCACCACCGAGATGGTCGCCAACGCTCGCGCCCAAGGCGCCACCGACGTGGAGATCCACGACACCGTCCTGATCGCCGCCGCGTTCAGCATGTACAACCGGTACGTCGATGGCCTCGGCACCTTCGCGCCCGACGGCCAGGACGCCTACACCGCCTCCGCCCGCCGGATCGTCGAGTTCGGCTACGGGTCGACAGGCAGACCCGAGCCATCCGAATCACCGGCTGCCTGAGCACACCAGCGTGACCACCCCGGACTGACACATAACCTCACGATGTGGACGCGACCAAGGCGATCGAGCCTGCGGCTCCTGCGGAGAGGCTGCCTCGGGACCAGGCGCGGGGCACAGGTTTCATGCTCGGGCTGTTCGGCTACCTCATCGCGCTCGTCGCTTTCGGATGCCTCGGGATTCTCGCCGGCGGCGCCGATCCGGGAGACCAGCTTGCGACCGGAATCGCGCTGGCGTACCTCGTGGCGCTGGTCGCGTCGGTGGTCATATCGGTAACGGTCCGGCGGCTACGACTGCAGCACCGCGCGAGGATGGCGGCGGGGCTGCTCGGCGGCATGGCGGTCGGCGTCCTGCTGCTCGTCATCCTGAGCGTCCGGATCTTCGGGCTGATAGACGAAGTCGCCTCGACGTGTCCCTGTGAGCCCATCATCGATCAGGTGCGCTTCTCGCAGGGCTAGAGCAGTGCAGCAGGGTCGTTCTTGGTCGACTGCTGTCCCTACCGGGAGCTTCGTCCCGCCTAAAGCACGGACGAGCCGGGGTCGGGCAGCTTGGTTCGACAGGAAGGTGGCGGGTTCGGTGACCTACCACGACTACTCCGAGGACTCGTCGATGCATGCGATGGTGTGCCTGGATCCGCGGGTGCCGGGCAGGGCTGGGCGCCTCAGGGCTTGCGCCTTTCGATCCGGGTCCATCCGGTCCAACCGCGCTCGGCGACCAGCTCCCGTAGCCGCGCGACGGCCGGGTGGGCGGCGTTGGCGAACGAGTCCATCAGGTGCACGAACGCCGCGTCGGGCGTGAACTCGTCCTGCAGGTCGAGCTCCCCGTTGGCGGCGGCCTGTTCGAACAGCTCGCTCATCAGGTCGGCGGTCTCGCGTAGCAGGTCGTCGTCCTTCCAGTCGTCCGAGATCCGAGCAAGGAGCTGGTAGAGCCGGATGACCTTCGGGTTGGCCAGCTGGGCGACCTTGTCGACCATGAGTTCCGGGATCGCCTCCGGCCACCGCGCTGCCATGAGGATCCACGCGTCGCGCTCGGCCTCAATGAGGGCAGGAGGCGCTCCGGTGGCGCGAAGGCGGTCGAGGTAGTCGACCACCTCCGCGGGGATAGCCAGTGAGTCGCCGCCGACGAGCCGCGCGATACGTCGCCGGTGCTCCTCCAGCTCGCGGATCTGCGTACGCAACCGACGGTCGATCTCCGTGGTCGCGGCGGCGAACGTCGCCGGGTCGGCGTCGAGGAGTTCGCTGACGCGGGCCAGCGGGACGCCGGCCTCGGCGAGGGTCCGGATCCGGATGAGTCGCACGACGGCCGCCGCGTTGTAGCTGCGGTAGCCGGAGGCGTCACGCTCCGGCTCCCGCAGCAGCCCGATCTGGTGGTAGTGGCGCACCGCGCGGATGGTCACCCCGGCGTAGGAGGCCAGCTGTCCGATGGTCAGCATGGCTTCATGCCTGCACGACGGAGACCCATCGTCAACTGACGACGCGGCGGTAGATGCTCATGGCTACGCCGTATGCGACGACGAGGAGGCCGGCGCACCAGGCGAGGGCGACCCATATGTCGCCAGCGACCTGCTGCTCGGCGAACAGGTCGCGGATCGTGTTGACGATGGCGGTCACCGGCTGGTTCTCGGCGAAGGCGCGTACCGGGCCGGGCATGCTCTGCGTGGGGACGAAGGCCGAGCTGATGAACGGCAGGAAGATTAGCGGGTAGGAAAATGCGCTCGCACCGTCCACGGACTTCGCGGTGAGGCCCGGGATCACGGCGAGCCAGGTCAGGGCCAGCGTGAAGAGCATCACGATGCCGGCGACCGCGAGCCAGGCCAGCGCGCCGGCGCCCGAACGGAAGCCCATGGCCAGGGCGACCAGCACCACCACCACCAGGGAGATGAGGTTGGCGACCAGCGAGGTCAGCACGTGCGCCCACAGCACGGACGAGCGTGCGACCGGCATGGATTGGAACCGCTCGAAGATCCCGCTCTTCATGTCCAGGAAGAGCCGGTACGCGGTGTAGGAGATGCCCGAGGCGACGGTGATGAGCAGGATGCCGGGCAGCAGGTAGTTGACGTAGCTGTCCGAGCCGGTCTGGATCGCGCCGCCGAGCACGTAGACGAACAGCAGCATGAAGGCGATTGGCATGATCGCGGTGGTGATGATGGTGTCCGGGCTGCGGCTGATGTGGCGCAGGGACCGCCCCAGCAGGACGGCGGTGTCGCCGAAGAAGTGCCTGTTCATCGAGGGTCCTTAACTGCTTGTGCCGTCTGGCTGGGGACGCCTGCTGTGCCGTCGTCGCCGACGATGGCGAGGAAGACGTCCTCGAGGGTCGGCTGCTTCTCGACGTACTCGACCGTGGCCGCCGGAAGCAGCTGCTTGAGTTCGCCGAGAGTTCCGTTGGCGATGATGCGCCCATGGTGCAGGATCGCGATCCGGTCGGCGAGCTGTTCGGCCTCGTCGAGGTACTGCGTGGTGAGCAGCACTGTCGTGCCCTGCCGGGCGAGTTCCCTGACGGCCTGCCACACCTCGAGGCGCGCCTGCGGGTCGAGTCCGGTCGTCGGTTCGTCGAGGAAGATCACCGGTGGGTTCCCGATGAGGCTCATCGCGATGTCGAGGCGGCGGCGCATGCCGCCCGAGTACGTCGACACCTTCCGGGTGGCCGCGTCAGTCAGCGCGAAGCGGGCCAACAGGTCGTCCGCGATCCGGCCCGGATCCCGTAGGTGCCGCAACCGGGCGACCAGCAGCAGGTTCTCCCGCCCGCTGAGGATCTCGTCGACGGCCGCGAACTGTCCCGTCAGGCTGACGGACTCCCGCACCCTCGCCGCGTGCGTAGCGACGTCGACGCCGTTGACCTTGGCCGTCCCCGCATCCGGCCTGAGCAGCGTGGACAGGATCCTCACGACCGTGGTCTTGCCCGCCCCGTTCGAGCCGAGCAGGGCGAAGATGCTGCCCCGCGTCACGTCGAAGTCCACACCGCGCAACACGTGCAGCTGCTTGTATGACTTCTCCAAGCCCTGGACCTGGATCACCGGCCCGGCTTTCTGCTGAGAATCGTTGGACATGGGCGTCAGCATGCAGGGTTGACGCTGCGTCAAGGTCAAGCCCCGCCAGGAGCGCGAGCGGTGTGCCGCTGTCACCGCACGGGTTGGCAGCTGAACCGCTGCTGTCCGGCCGCCACTGCGTGCGGGGCGGCCGGACGCCTACACCGTCGCGTCACCCTGACCGCGTTGCCCGTACACGCCGCGCGGCGTTCGCCCTGCCGCCGACCAGACATTCGAGCGCAACCCGCGCAACGCCGGCTGCCGCTGGCTCCGGCTGGTGCCGCCTGTCCGGGTGTAGAACCTTCTGCTGTGAGGCCGCCATCGGCGTAGCGGAAGCCTTGGCGGCGTTGCTGTCCCTGCTGGTGTGGCAGGTCGGCGCCCGTCGCGGGCGATTACGACATACCGCCTAGGCGGTTGCGTGTGGGTTGGTATGCCTGTGGGGTGGCGGAGCTAGCGGACGACGAACAGCCCAGCCTGGACCAGGGGCCGGCGAAGAGTGGCGAACCGGCGTCCCGGGCAGCGTCTGCGGGTCGTCGGACGGCGGGGCTCGGCCTGACGCTGGGCGCGTTGGGTGTGGTGTATGGCGATATTGGGACCAGCCCGCTGTACGCGTTGAAGACGGTGTTCACCCTCGACCGTGGCCTGGTGCCGACCGCGCCGGACGTGTTCGGGGTGATCTCGCTGGTGTTCTGGTCGATCATCCTGGTCGTGTCGGTCAAGTACGTGATCTTCATCCTGCGTGCCGACAACGAGGGCGAGGGCGGGGTGATAGCCCTGGCCGCGCTTGCCGGCAGAGTGCTGGTCAAGAGCAGCGAGAGGCGCGCCGCCACCGTGCTGGCGCTCGGGGCTCTGGGGGCGGCGCTGTTCTACGGCGACAGTGTGATCACTCCGGCGATCTCGGTGCTGTCGGCGGTGGAGGGTCTTGAGGTCATCTCCCCCGCGTGGGCGGTGGTGGTGCTCCCGGTGTCCGCGGTGATCCTCACCCTCCTGTTCGCCATCCAGCGATGGGGCACCGGACGGGTGGGGTCGGTGTTCGGGCCGATCATGCTGCTCTGGTTCGCCAGTCTGGGCGTCGCCGGCGCGGCCGAGGTGATCCGTCATCCGGGGGTGCTGGCCGGACTGTCTCCCAGCTATGCGGTCCTGTTCTTCGTGGACCACCCCGTCGTCGCGTTCATCGCGATGGGCGCCGTGGTGCTGGCGATCACCGGCGCCGAAGCGCTCTACGCCGACATGGGACACTTCGGTCGCGCCCCGATCCGCCGGGCCTGGTTCGCGATCGTGTTTCCCGCCCTGACGCTCAACTACCTCGGCCAGGGCGCGTTGATCCTCCGCTCACCCGCCAGTCGGGAGAACCCGTTCTTCCTGCTGCTACCAGACTGGGCGCAGCTGCCGATGGTCGTCCTGGCCACCGTGGCCACCGTCATCGCGTCCCAGTCGGTGATCTCCGGGGCGTTCTCGGTGTCCCGGGAGGCCATGCGGCTGGGCTTCCTGCCGCGCCTGCGCATCCGGCAGACCTCGCCTCATCAGTACGGGCAGATCTACGCGCCCGGGGTGAACTGGGCCCTGTTCGCGGCAGTCCTGCTGGTGGTGTTTGCGTTCGGCTCATCCACGAACCTCGCCGCCGCGTACGGGGTGGCGGTCACCGGCACGTTCCTGATCACCACGACCTTGTTCCTCGTCGTCGCGCGGGTCCAGTGGCACTGGAGCGCGCGGCGGCTGGTGCTGTTCGGGGTCGTCTTCGGCATCCTCGAGCTGACCTTCTTCACCGCGAACCTCGCCAAGGTCACCCACGGCGGTTGGCTGACGCTGCTCATCGCGATCGTCCTGTTCACGCTCCTGCTGACCTGGCGGCGCGGAGCCAAACTGGTCACCGCCCGGCGCATCGAGCGCGAAGGCCCCCTGCGGGACTTCATCGACGGCCTGCACGCCGCGAACACCCTGCGGGTGCCGGGCACCGCCGTGTTCCCCCACCCGAACAAGGAGACCACTCCCCTGGCGCTGCGGGCGAACGTCGCGCACAACCACGTACGCCACGAGAAGATCGTCATTGTCACGGGTAGCACCGCAAACGTCCCCCACATCCCGTGGGATCAGCGCCTGACCATCGACGATCTCGGCGACCCGGACGACGGCATCATCCACATCACCGCCGTCTTCGGCTTCCAGGACCCCACCGACTTCCCCGAGGTCCTGCGCCGCTGCGCCACCCACCCCCTCGCCGAAGGAATCGACTGCGACCAGGTCTCCTATTTCGTCTCGCGGATCACGCTGCGCTGCACCCGGAGCCCGGGAATGGCCACCTGGCGTAAGCGGCTGTTCATCGCCCTAGCCCACAACGCCGCCAGCCACGCCGAGTTCCTGCACCTGCCGGAGGAACTCACCATCGTCCTCAGCGCCGAAGTCCCAGTCTGAACTCCGCCACGGCACCGGCCCTCCGAATAACACCCGACCAACAGGTCATCCGGTCGAAGCCGTCGTCTCAATCCTCGGGGCCTGCCCGGCATGGTCGGTGCCTCAGCCGCCGACGTGGATGCCGGGCCGGCGAGCCGGGTCGGGTTCGACCTTGCGGATGATCTCCCGCACGACGGGTGGGGTGTCGCCGCGGCCAAGCAGGAGGTAGCGCAGCAGGTGCGCCACCGGGTTTCCCTCGGACCACTCGAAGTGGGCGTGGGGTCGTACGCCGGTGGCGTCGCGCAGCGCGAGAAGGATCGCGGCGATGGCGTTGGGTGCGGCGGGGGCGGCGGCACGCAGGACGCGGTGCCCGCCGACCTCGACGCCGCTGACGTGCAGGACGCCGCTGAACTCCGAGGGGTCGACGACGTCGATTTCGAGGAAGAGCACGTCGGCGGCGCCAGGGACGGGGTTGATGCCGCGTTGGCCCGCTTCCTTACGCCGGTACTCCGAGACTGCGCCGGTGTCGCGGCGGTGAGCGATCAGGTGTAGCCGCCCGTCGTGGGTGAGGGACTCGGTGACGAACCGGCGGGCGATCTCGTCGAACTCGACGCGCTCGGCGCGCAGTTCGGTGGTGCGGGAGACGCGAGAGATGAGCGAGACGGTGATGATCCCAGCGATGAACAGCCCAGAGATCGCGATCCCGTCGGGCTTCTCGATGACGTTCTCGACCAGCGCGTATGCCAGCACGGCCGTCAGCGCGGCGAACCCAGCGGTGGCGGCGCGTTGGCGGCGGCCCAGCGCGGAGATGGTGACCGCGACGGCCCCGGACACCATCATCGCCAGGATGCCGGTGGCATAGGCGCCGGCCTGGGCGTCGACGTCCGCGGCAAAGGCGATCGTGATGGCGATGCTGATCAGGGTGTAGACGATGACCACGGGGCGCACGGCGCGTCCCCACTCGGGAGCCATGCCGTATGAGGGCAGGTAGCGGGGCACGATGTTGATCAGGCCGGCCATCGCCGACGCGCCGGCGAACCACAGGATAAGCACGCTGCTGACGTCGTAGACCGTGCCGAAGGCTTCGCCGAGTCGTTCGTGGGCCAGGTAGGCCAACGCGCGGCCGTTGGCCTCCCCGCCGGGCTGGAACTCCTCAGCTGGGATGAGCACGGTGGTGACGAATGTGGTGGTGAGAAGGTAGCCGGACATGATCACAGCGGCGGCGGTGAGCAGCTTCTTGGTGTTGCGGATCCGCGCGGCCAAGCGGTGGGCGTCGTTCGTGCCGTCGCCCTTGACCAGTGGCATCATGCTGACTCCGGTTTCGAAGCCAGACAGGCCGAGCACCAGTAGCGGGAAGGCGATGACCGCCGGGCCGACAATGTCGCCGATGCCCCCGGTGCCGGTGGTGAGGGCATCGGTCCAGCCGCTCATCAGCGCCGGCTCGCGGGCGATGTCGACCAGGCCGACGGCGACGATCGCGGCGTTGAGTGCCAGGAACACCGCTACCAGGGGAATCGCGATGCCGACGGCTTCGCTGAAGCCGAGCAGGAACACCCCGCCCAGGATCAGCAGTAGCACCACCGTCACCGTCACCGCGGCGGTGGTGCCGTGTGGGAAGCCGTCGGGTAGCAGCGGGTTCTCCAGCAGGTGCACCGTGGCGTCCGCCGACGACAGGGTGATCGTGATGATCCACGAGGTGGCCACGAACCCGAGCAGCACCAGGACGAACAGCTTGCCCTTCCAGAACGGCAGCAGCCGCTCCAGCATCGCCACCGAACCCTGCCCGTTCGGGCTCTCCCGAGCGACTCGCCGGTACATCGGCAGCACCCCGAACAGGGTCAGCGCCACGATCAGCAGGGTGGCCAGCGGTGACAGCGCCCCGGCCGCGAGGGCCGCAATGCCGGGCAGGTAGGACAGGGTGGAGAAGTAGTCCACGCCGGTCAGGCACATCACCTTCCACCAGGCATGCGGCGTGGCGTGCGACTTTCCGGCCTCCGGGCCCGCCGGCTGCACCCGGTGCTGAAGTAACCATCGGGTGATCGGCTTGGACGCGGGGCGCGTCGTCGCAGGCGCGTCGACGCTGTCGGGCAGGGCTTTGACAGGTGAGTGGCTGTCGCGGTGCTGCTGGCCGCGGGGCCGCGGTGTGCCGCCTGGCTTGCGTCGCGCTCTCGCGGCGGATCCCCGTTCGCTGTTCATGTTGGCTCCATCCCCGCCTGACCGCCTCGCCGTTATCCCGCCTGGTGCGGCGTGGATCGCGCAAGCAGCCGACACAGTACCTACCCGCCACCGGACTCGATCCGCCCGACCGGGGCAGACCGGAACGTAAGTGCTCACCCGCCTGTCAATCGACGAGCTGAGCCTGCTCGGCGTCGCGGAGGCGCTGTTGCAGTTCCGGGCGCGCACTGCTACCACAGCCTCGCGACACTTCCGTCCGCGATGGCTGTTGGGCAACGCGGCCAGTCCCCGCGGTGTCCGCACGCGGGCATTGCCCACCCGTGATCTCAACGTCAGGGTTGGAACCGATAGCCCATGCCTGGTTCGGTGATGAGGTGGCGGGGGCGGGCGGGGTCATCTTCGAGCTTGCGCCGCAGTTGCGCCATGTACTGCCGCAGGTAATTGGTCTCGTTCTGGTACTCGGGTCCCCACACGTCGTGCAGCAGCTGCCGCTGGCTGATCAACTTGCCGGGGTTGCGTAGCAGCTTCTCGAGCATGGCCCACTGGGTGGGGGTCAGCTTGACCCCGACGCCGTCGTCGCGGGTGACGGTCCGGTCGACCAGGTTGACGGTGTGCCGACCCACTTTGGGGGCCACAACCACGGGGGCGGCATCGGCCGTTGTCGCGGCGAGGCGACGCGTTACGGCGCGGACACGGGCGAGGAGTTCGTCGATGCCGAAGGGTTTGGTGACGTAGTCGTCGGCGCCGGCGTCGAGGGCGGCGACCTTGTCCTGGCTGCCGGCCCGCCCGGACAGCACGATGATCGGCACGGTGGTCCACCCGCGCAGTCCCCGGATGACGTCGACGCCGTCGATGTCGGGCAGGCCCAGGTCGAGTACCACCAGGTCCGGTGGGTGGCTGGCCGCGGCCTTGAGGGCGGCGGTGCCGGTGTCGGCGACCTGGACGTCGTAGCCGCGGGCGCGCAGGTTGATCCGCAGGGCGCGCAGGATCTGCGGTTCGTCGTCGACGACGAGGATGCGGATCATTCCTGCGGCCCTTCCGCGCTGGTCGGTGCGGCGGCGGGTAGGCGGAGCACCATGGTCAGGCCGCCGCCGGGGGTGGTCTCGGGGGTGATGCTGCCACCCATCGCCTCGGTGAGGCCGCGGGACAGCGCGAGGCCGAGCCCGACGCCGGTGGTGTTGTCCCGGTCGCCGAGGCGCTGGAACGGCAGGAAGACGTGTTCCCACTGGTCGGCGGGGATGCCGGGGCCGGTGTCGATGATCCGCAGCTCGACGTGCCCGGCGTGGGCGCTGGCGGTTATACGCGGCGGCTGGCCGGGTGCGGTGTGGCGCAGTGCGTTGGCGACGATGTTGACCAGGACCCGTTCCAGCAGCCCCGGGTCGGCCAGTGCCGCCGGCAGGTCGGCCGGGATGTCCGTGGTCACGTCCGCCGCGACGGGGCCCAGCTCGTCCAGGGCTCGGGGTACGGCGTCCTCCAGTCCGATCGCGGTCCGGGTCACGCCGAGCGCGCCGGTCTGTAGCCGGCTCATGTCCAGCAGGTTCGCCACCAGGCGGCCGAGGCGGTCCAGCGACTCGTCGGCCGTGGCGAGCAGTTCCTCGCGGTCGTCGGCATCGAACTCGACGTCGGGGCTGCGCAGGCTGGACACGGCGGCCTTCGCGGAGGCGAGCGGCGTACGCAGGTCGTGGCTCACCGCGGCGAGCAGCGCGGTGCGCATCCGGTCGGCCTCCGCGAGGGGCCGGGCGGTGGCGGCCTCCTCGGCGAGGCGTTCCTGGCGCAGCGCGAGCGCGGCCTGGGCGGCGAACGCCTCGACCACCCGCCGGTCGGCGGCCTCCAGCCGCCGCCCGGACAGCACGACGGTGAGCCGGTCGTCGACCGGCACGGCGGTCTCCCCCGCGCTGGGACTGCAGGGTGGAGCGTCGCCGACGCTGGCCACGACCCGCCACGCGCTCTCCTCCCGGGCGCGGGCGGGGCGCCCCTCGGCCTCGGGGGTCAGCTCGAGCACGCTCACCGCGCGCAGGCCGAACGTCTCCCGCAGCCGGTCCAGCAGCGCCGGCAGCGGCCGTTCCCCGCGGAGCACGCCGCCGGCCACCGTGGCGAGGGTCTGCGCGTCGGCGGACGCCCGCGCCGCCTCCCGGGTACGCCGGGCGGCCACGTCGACCACCCAGCTCACCGCGACGGCCACGCCGACGAAGACACCGAGGGCGAGCAGGTTGTCCGCCTCGGCGATGGTCAGCGTGTAGTACGGCGGGGTGAAGAACCAGTTGAGCAGCAGGGAGCCGCCGAGCGCGGCGACCAGCGCCGGCCACAGGCCACCGACCAGCGCCACCCCGACGACGCCGGCGAGGAAGAGCAGGATGTCGTTGGTCAGCGTGAGGTCCGGCAGCGCCCGTAGCAGCGACGTGAGCAGCGGCATGCCCAGTCCGGCGAGGGCGAACCCGAGCAGCCGGCGTCGGCGCGACAGCGCCGCCGGCACACCGGTCGTCCGCCGGCCCCGACCCGCCTGGGGATGGGTGACCAGGTGTACGTCGATGGCACCGGACAGGGCGGTGGTGGTGACCCCGACCCCTCGGGCGAACAGTTGGGCGAAGCGACCCCGGCGGCTGGCGCCCAGCACGAGTTGGGTGGCGTTCACCCCGCGGGCGAACTCCAGCAGCGCGGCCGGGATGTCGGTGCCGAGGACTTGGTGGTAGGTGCCGCCGAGGCTCTCGGTGAGGACCCGCTGCCGGGCGAGTTGGGCGGGGTCGGCGCCGGCCAGGCCGTCACTGCGGGCCACGTGGACGGCGAGCAGGTCGGCACCCTTGCTGCGGGCGGCGATGCGGCCCGCGCGGCGGATGAGTGTCTCCCCCTCGGGGCCGCCGGTGAGCGCCACGACGACCCGTTCGCGGGCCTCCCAGGTGGCCGAGATGCCCTGCTGGGCGCGGTACCGGTCGAGCTGCTCGTCGACCTTGTCGGCCAGCCAGAGCAACGCCAGCTCGCGCAGCGCGGTGAGGTTACCGACGCGGAAGTAGTTGCCCAGCGCAGCGTCGATCTTGTCCGGGCGGTAGATGTTGCCGTGCGCCATCCGCCGGCGCAGCGCCTCCGGGGTCATGTCGACCAGTTCGACCTGCTCGGCGGCGCGCACGATCTCATCGGGCACGGTCTCCCGCTGCGTGGTGCCGGTGATCTGCGCGACGACGTCGTTGATCGACTCCAGGTGCTGGACGTTGACCGTCGACAGCACGCTGATGCCGGCGTCGAGCAGTTCCTGGACGTCCCGCCAGCGCTTGTCGTGCCGGGAGCCGGGCACGTTGGTGTGCGCCAGCTCGTCGACCACCACCACCTCGGGCCGGCGGGCGAGTACGGCGTCGAGGTCCATCTCGGTGAACTCGGCGTCCCGGTAGGTGATCGTGCGGCGGGGAACCTGCTCCAGATCGCCGATCATGGCCGCGGTGTGCCGGCGGCCATGGGTCTCGACGAAACCGATCACCACGTCCGTGCCGCGCTCGGCGCGGCGCTGGGCCTCCTCCAGCATGGCGTAGGTCTTGCCCACGCCGGGGGCGGCCCCCAGGTAGATGCGAAGTTCTCCGCGGGACACGCAGACGATCCTTCCTGGTCGGGGGGCCGCTGGCGAAGTGGTCTGGAACAGCGCGTCACCGGGCGGAACGACCTGCCCCTCGGGCCTGGCCGACCCTGGGCCGGCCCGGCCCGAGCGCAGGGTGTCAGCGGGCGGGGAACCGCTCGTCGAGGGCGAGGTTGAGTTCCAGGACGTTGACCCCCGGTTCGCCCATGAAGCCCAGCGACCGGGCGGTGGTGTGCTGGTCGACCAAGCGACGGACCGCCGCCGGGTCCGTGCCACGCTCCCGCGCCACCCGGGCCACCTGGATTTCCGCGTACGCCGGGGAGATGTGCGGGTCGAGGCCGCTGCCGCTGGCGGTGACGGCGTCGGCGGGCACCGCCGGCTCGGCGGGGGCGTCGCCGCGGATCGGGGTGACGATCCCACCGGCGGCCACGTAGTCCTCACCCGGCTTCGCCGGCTCCACCGGCACCCCCTGGTACGTGGTCAGGAACGGCGTGGCCGGGGCGGCCTGGTTGACGCTGACCACCCGGGTGATCCGGCCGGTGAACCCGTCGGTGCGGAACACCGCGAGCACCGCACCGACCCCGTCCGCCGTGCAGTATGGGCGCCGCCCGTCGACGCCGTCGAGGTCACCGACGGCCTTGCTGCGCGCGCAGACCTGGGTGAGCAGGCTCCGCGTCGACTCCTGCGGGTCGGTGGCGATGGTGTCGACGACGCTCTCCGGGCCCAGGTTGCTGGCAGCGGTGGCGGTGGGGTCGTAGCCGTCGCCGGCGGCGGAGGGGCGGGACTGGAAGTAGCGCGGGACGGGGTTGCCGGCCGCGTCGGTGAAGGACTGTCCGATCAACGAGCTGCCGACCGCCTTTCCGCTGGCCTCGACCAGCGAGCCGTCGGTCCTGTGGTCGAGGCCGGGCAACCGACCGGCGGCGACGAGGGCAAGGGGGTAGGCCAGGCCGAGCAGGACGGTGAAGACCAGCAGCGCGCGTAGGGCGGCGAGGTGCTGGGCGAGCCAGGTGGGTAGGCGCATCACGAGATCCCTGGGATGAACTGGATGAGCAGGTCGATGAGCTTGATGCCGATGAACGGCACGATGATGCCGCCGAGGCCGTAGATGAGCAGGTTGCGGCTGAGCAACTTCGACGCGGCGGCCGGCCGGTACCGCACGCCGCGCAGGGCGAGCGGGATCAGCGCCACGATGACCAGGGCGTTGAAGATGACCGCGGCGAGGATCGCCGACTCGGGGCTGGACAGCCGCATGATGTTCAGCGTGTCCAGGCTCGGGTAGAGGCCGGCGAACATGGCCGGGATGATCGCGAAGTACTTGGCGATGTCGTTGGCGATGCTGAACGTGGTCAGCGCGCCGCGGGTGATCAGCAACTGCTTGCCGATTTCCACGATCTCGATCAGCTTGGTCGGGTCGGAGTCGAGGTCGACCATGTTGCCGGCCTCCTTGGCGGCCGAGGTGCCGGTGTTCATGGCCACGCCGACGTCGGCCTGGGCGAGCGCCGGGGCGTCGTTGGTGCCGTCGCCGGTCATGGCGACCAGCCGGCCGCCCTCCTGCTCCTTGCGGATCAGGGCGAGCTTGTCCTCCGGGGTGGCCTCGGCGAGGAAGTCGTCGACGCCGGCTTCGTCGGCGATGGCCTTGGCGGTACGAGGGTTGTCGCCGGTGATCATCACGGTGCGGATGCCCATCGCGCGCATCTCGTCGAACCGTTCTCGCATGCCGGCCTTCACCACGTCCTTGAGGTGGATCACCCCCAGCGCGCGGGCCGGCTGACCCTCGACGTGCTCGGCTACGACCAGCGGGGTGCCGCCGGTGCCGCTGATCGCGTCCACGAGTTCCCCGACGTGGGCGGTGGGATGCCCGCCGTTGTCGCGTACCCACTTCATCACCGCCGCTGCGGCGCCTTTGCGGACCCGGCGGGCCGGGCTTTCACCGGCATCGGGGGTGAGGTCGACGCCGCTCATCCGGGTCTGTGCGGTGAACGGCACGAAGGTGGCGTGCGGGATGAGTCCCGGTTCCCGCTCGCGCAGCCCGAACTCGTTCTTGGCCAGGACGACGACCGAGCGGCCCTCGGGGGTCTCGTCGGCGAGGCTGGACAGCTGCGCGGCGTCGGCCACCTCGGCGGCGGTGACCGTCTCGACGGGCAGGAACTCGGCGGCCTGCCGGTTGCCCAGGGTGATGGTCCCGGTCTTGTCCAGCAGCAGGGTGTTGACGTCGCCGGCCGCCTCCACGGCGCGGCCGCTCATCGCGAGGACGTTGCGCTGCACGAGGCGGTCCATACCGGCGATGCCGATCGCCGAGAGCAGCGCACCGATGGTGGTGGGGATCAGGCAGACCAGCAGCGAGACCAGCACCACCCCGGTAACCCCGGCGTCGGTGATCGCCCCCGAGTTCGGCGCGGCGGCCTGGTAGCCCTTCGAGAAGATCGCCAGCGGCTGCAGGGAGACCACCGCGAGCAGGAAGATGATCGTGAGCGCGGCGAGCAGGATGTTCAGCGCGATCTCGTTCGGTGTCTTCTGCCGATTCGCTCCCTCGACCAGCGCGATCATCCGGTCGATGAAGCTCTCCCCCGGCTTCTGGGTGATCTTCACGATGATCCGGTCGGAGAGGACCCGGGTGCCGCCGGTGACCGCGCTGCGGTCCCCGCCGGACTCCCGGATCACCGGCGCGGACTCGCCGGTGATGGCCGACTCGTCGACGCTGGCGATGCCCTCCACCACGTCGCCGTCGCCAGGGATGATCTGACCGGCCTCGACCAGCACGATGTCGCCCTGTTTGAGCTCCGGCGCCGCGACGGCCTCGTCCCGGTAGGCGTTCGCGGCGGCACCCCGCGTCCAGCCGACCAGGCGGGTGGCGATGGTGTCCTTCTTCGCCTGCCGCAGGGTGGCCGCCTGCGCCTTGCCGCGCCCCTCGGCGACCGCCTCGGCGAGGTTGGCGAAGAGCACGGTCAGCCAGAGCCAGATCGCGATCGCGATCGCGAACACCGACGGATCGGCGACGGCGAGCACGGTGGTGAACACGGCACCGATCTCGACGATCAGCATCACCGGGTTGCGCCACAGGGTGCGCGGGTCGAGCTTGCGCAGGGCGTCGGGCAGGGCGCGGAACATCTGCTCGGGGTCGAGCAGGCCACCGCCGGCCCGGTTGCCTTGGGTGGCCGGGGTGCCGGCGGTCGCCGCGTCGGCGGTGCCGTGCGGTGCCGGCGTGGACGTGGTCATGTCCTTCTCTCTCATGGTGGTCACAGCCCTTCGGCCAGCGGGCCGAGGGCGAGGGCGGGCAGGAAGGTCAGCGCGACGAGGACGACCGTGACGCCGACGACCATGCCGACGAACAGCGGCCGGTGGGTGGGCAGGGTGCCCTCGGACGCGGGGGTGGGTGCCTGGCGGGCCAGCGAACCGGCCAGGGCGAGGACGAAGATGATCGGCAGGAACCGGCCGAGCAGCATGCACAGCCCGAGCGCGGTGTCCCACCAGGTGGTGTTGACGGTGATGCCGGCGAAGGCGGAGCCGTTGTTGTTGCTCGCCGAGGTGAACGCGTACAGCACCTCGGACAGGCCGTGCGGCCCGACGTTGAGCGCGGTCGAGGCGTTGCCGGTCGCGAACGCGGCGGCCGTGCCGGTCAGCACCAGCGCCGGGGTGACCAGGAAGTACAGCGAGGCGAACTTGATCTCGCGGGAGCCGATCTTCTTGCCCACGTACTCCGGGGTGCGCCCGACCATCAGGCCGGCCACGAAGACCGTGACCACCGCGAGGATGAGCAGGCCGTAGAGGCCGGAGCCGACGCCACCGGGGGCGACCTCGCCGAACATCATGTTGACCATCGTCATCATGCCGCCGAGCGGGGTGTACGAGTCGTGGAACGAGTTGACCGCGCCGGTGGAGGTGAGCGTCGTGCCAGCGGCAAAGGTGGCCGAGTTCGACACGTCGAAGCGGACCTCCTTGCCCTCAAGCGCCGCGCCGACCGCCTGCGGCACGGTGCCGTGCCCGGACAGCTCGAAGACGTTGGTCAGGGTGATGCTGGCCAGTGCCAGGATCGCCATCACCGCGGCGATCGCGTAACCCTGCCGGTTCTGGCCGACCATCCGGCCGAACACCCGGGGCAGGCTGAACGGAATCAGCAGGATCAGGAAGATCTCCAGCCAGTTCGTCCAGGCGGTCGGGTTCTCGAACGGGTGGGCGCTGTTGACGTTGTAGAAGCCGCCGCCGTTGGTGCCCAGCTCCTTGATGACCTCCTGGCTGGCCACCGGCCCGCCGGTGATCGTCTGGGTGCCGCCGGTCAGGGTGCTCACGTCGGCGCCGCCCGACAGGTTCTGCACCACGCCGCCGATCATCAGGGCCAGCCCGCCCAGCACCGCGATCGGCAGCAGGATCCGCAGCACGATCCGGGTCAGGTCGACCCAGAAGTTGCCCAGCTCGCCGGTGCGGCGGCCGGCGAAGCCGCGGACCAGAGCGACCGCGACGGCGATGCCGACGGCGGCGGAGACGAAGTTTTGCACCGCCAGCCCGGCCATCTGCACCAGGTGGCCCATGGTCGACTCACCGGAGTACGACTGCCAGTTGGTGTTGGTCACGAACGACACCGCGGTGTTCCAGGCACCGTGCGGCACCACCGCGGGAAAGCCCAGCGACAGCCACAGGTGCTGCTGCAACCGCTGGAAGGCGTAGAGGAACAGGATCGACACGGCGGAGAAGGCCAGCACGCTGCGGGCGTAGACGCCCCAGGGCTGCTCGGCGCCCGGGTTCACCCCGACCAGGCGGTAGATGCCCCGCTCCAGCCGGGACTGCCGGGTGCCGGACACCGCGCGGAACATGTGGTCGCCGAACGGCTTGTAGACCGCGACCAGGGCCACGATCAGGGACAGAACGAAGATGACGCCGGCTGTCGTCGTGGTCATCAAAAGCGCTCCGGGAACAGCAGGGCGACGACCATGAGGACACCCAGGCCGATCGCCAGCACCAGGCCCACGGCGTTGACGTCGCTCACAGCTTCTCCACCGCCCGCACCACCAGGGCGAGCACTGCGAACAGCGCCACCGTCAACACCACGAACACCACGTCAGACACGGCTGACTCCCCTTACCGGAAACGAGTTCGCCACGACCGTCAGTCGGTCGCGCCGGGCAATCAAAGCGCCTCGGAACCTGGCCGGACAGGGGCGTTAACGCAACCATGACGCCATCGGACGGTTTCTTGACGGCCTTTTAACGCCGGCCGCTGACCAGGTGAACCGGATCACGGGCGGTGCCGGGTGACCTTGCGGCGCCGCCTCGGCGGACGTCGTTCGCCGAGGCAGCGCTGGAGGTACGTGGACGGCAGTTGGTCAGCTGGCCGAGGTCATGCTCGCTTCGTGAAGGCGGAACGCGCCCACAGGAACCCGACGAGGGCGATTCCCACGCACCAGACGACGGCGATGATCGCGTCGCCGGTGTCCGGCGCGCCGTTGAGCAGCCCGCGGAGGGCCTCGATGATCGGCGTGAAGGGCTGGTACTCGGCGAACTGCCGCAGGCCCGGCCCCATCTTCTCCGCCGGGACGATCGCGCTGCTGAAGAACGGCAGCATGACCAGCGGCACGGCGGCCAGACCCGCTGTCTCGGGCGACTTGGCGGCGAGGCCCAGCGCGACGGGGGCCTTCACGGCGGTCGCCGACGGCACCGTCGTTTCCCCGATCGGGGCGGACGCCTCCGCCACCCGGCAGCGAGGTGACATCACCTTCGTCCGCATCACCGACGGACCTGTTCTGCGGTATGCCCCGGTGTGGCGCAGCGGCGCGGAGACTCCCCTGGTGCGCGCCTTCGTCCAGGCCGCCACCGACGTCCAGGATCCGCACGGTGAGTACGTCGACCGGCGGGGCCTGGGAGACGTACTCCCAGCCGCTCGGCGATGGCGAAGGAGTCCCTACCGGCGACGTCGGACTTGTCCTTGAGGGCTCCGCCGCCGGCCGCGAGGTCGATCGGCGCCCAGTCGGTGAAGGCCTCGAAGCGCCGGATCGGCGCCCCGGCGTCCTCGGTCATGCCGATGACGACCTGCGGCGACAGCCCCGAGTCGATCGCCGCGCGGTGGGTGTCCGCGGCGATGGGCATGCTGGTGAATCCGCCGGCCTGCGCGGCGCGGACGTGCTCGACGGACGGCTTGGTTCGTACCGATCCAGACCAAAAGATCAGGTCGAGGTTGGGCTGATTGGTCATGACACGGGCCTTCCGGGAATCGTTGACAGAACGGACCTCGGCCTGGCCACCGCCGCCGCTTACCCGCCTTGGACGACCATGAACTGGCCGGCCGGCGAGCGGGCGACGGGGTCGCCGGCGGGCGGATCAGGCTGCGGCGCACGCGAGCTGCGCCTCCGCGGGTGCGGCGGCGCGCGAGCCGCGCGGAAGGATCAGGTAGGTCAGGGCCAGCCCGGTGACGCTCAGTGCCGCACCGACCAGGCCGGTCCAGCGCACCGCGCCGGCGGCGAGGATCAGGCCCCCGCCGACGGAGCCGGCTGCGGCGCCGAGGTTGAGCGCGCCGACGTTGACCGCGACGGCGAAGGTGGGGGCGTTCCCGGCGTGGTGCAGGATCATGGCCTGCAGTGGGGCGATGATGGCGGTGCCGAGCAGGCCCGCCAACGGCTACCGGGTGCCCGACATGTTCCTCGATCCGCCCGAGCACATCCGACCGATCGGCAACAAGGCCCTCGTCTTGCGGGTGGACGACCTCGCCCGCGCCACCAACCGGTTCCGGGACCTCGGCGTGACCATCGTCTGGGACCAGCTGGACCTCGGCGATGGGAGCGTCTCCACCGCCATCCGCGACACCGACGGCAACTTCATCAACGTCTTCCAGGCCGGCGCCAGCCCGGTCGGCTGAGCCAACCCCGCACCACGGGGCTGGGCCCGTACCACGAGGCGTCGCGCCGGGACCGGCTCACCCGGGCCGGTCCCGGCGCGGGGACGCGCCGCCGCCACCACCAGAGCACGCTTCCCGGAGAGGACCACCAGATGAGAAGCGCAGGCGAACTGATGCTGGCCTACGCTGCCACCATCGCCGATCCGGACGGCACGGCGGGCGCTGTTCACCGACGACGGCGCGATCGAACTGCCGTACCTGACCTCCATCGGACTGCCACCGCGCATCGCCGGGCCGGACGAGATCCGCGCGTTCATCGTCGGCCTGCTCAAGGTGGTGCCCGACTTCGGCTTCGACACCGTCGAGGTCCTCATCGACACCCCGGACCAGGCCTTCGGCGAATACTCGGTAGAGCGCCGGACCGTCACCGGCCGTCCCTTCAGCCAGATGTACGCCGGACGCCTCGTCGCCGAGAACGGCAAGATCAAGCTCCTGCGGGAGTCCCTCGACCTCGTTCGCTCCGCCCGCGCCATGCTGCCCAACGGGGTGGCCGATATCCCTGCTGATCAGTAGACAGAGTTGCGAGATCGGCTCGACCAGCACGCCCGCTCTGCCCGAGTGCATCCGGGCGGATACCAGCAGGTCCAGCAGACCATCCATGGGGAGCGATGGCTTCAGTTGGCCTGAAGGAGACGCACGTCCGGTCAGATAAGCGCGTGTCCCCGTCAGTTCGCCGACGTCCGATCACCCTCCAGCACCAAGGGAACCGGGGGGCGCCAGACGACCGTACACATCACCAGCGGCGAGGGACACGTTCGTCGGACCTTGCGTCTGCTTGCCGTATCTGACGCAGGTCGATCACGCCGATGCGCCAGGTAGGTGCCGGGTCAGCCGGCATGGCGCCGATCTTCGACGGTGTGGCTCAGCGGGTCTTCGTCGCCCGCTTGCGGGGCGGCGTCAACAGCTCGGCGATCGCGGCGATCGCGGCCGGCACGATCCGGTAGTACGCCCATACGCCCCGCTTCTCGCGCTCGAGCAGCCCAGCCTCGGTGAGGACCCGAAGGTGGTGACTCACGGTCGGCTGCGAGAGCCCGAGCGGCGCGGTGAGGTCACTCACGGACGCCTCGCCCTCCGGTGACGACTGGATCAGGCTGAGCAGTCGCAGCCGGGCTGGGTCGGCGAACGCCTTCAGCACTCCCGCGAGCCGCTCAGCATCGGCGCGCTCGATCGGCTCACCCGCAAGGGGCGAGATGGCAGGCTTCGTAATTTCCGCAATTCCCACGTCTTGCATCGTTGCAGCAACACCATCATTAGACCGTGCAACGAGGGCTGGATCACGCTGAGTTCCTCGGGAGGGGACCCTTCCCGCCGCTCGAAGCGAGGACGGCTTCCGGCTCTACACCGGACCCAACCTCGACCGCCTCGCCATGGTCAACGGATGAAACCCCTCGGGATCGCCCTCGACGAGATGCGCGACCTCCTCACCGTCCTCGAAGCCCTCGACACCGGCACCGGCACCGGGCGGGACGCCCTGCTCGACCGGCTCGACATGTCCCACACCGCCGCCACCACCCGCGTCACCGCCCTACGCGAGCAGTTCGTTACGGCCGAACGCCTTCGCCGACACCCCCCGCGCCAGACTTGACCACCACGGCGGTTCCACCACCTGAGCGCCGCCGCCCTTCACAAAGGAAGCGAGCACCTCTCGGCGGGCGGGACGTCGACCGACTTCGGTGTCGATCAGGGTTGGATTTCCGAGAGTTGCCGGCGAGATCGCGGCGCGTGGGACTTGCATCCGATACCTGGGTACAGGCTTACCGTTACCGGCATGAGCAGCGATGACCAGGCCTGGGTGCCCGAGTCGTGCACCTTGCCAACCGTGGAACGGCCGCTGCGGTTGGCCGAGTTCGACGACCTGTTCGCCACCGCCCTGCTAGAGCAGCAGCAACTGTCTCCCACCCAACTGCGGTGGCGCCTCGATCGGGACGCCGAGACGGCCGCCCGGGACCTGACCGGCCGGGAGAGCTCCTGCTGCTCGTTCTTCACCTTCACCTTCGCCGGCGACACGGACGCGCTGCGCCTCGACGTGCAGGTGCCGGCCGCGCACATTGACGTCCTCGACGCACTCGCGCAGCGGGCCGCCGCCCGCATGACGACGTGAACGGGTTGCGCAGCAGCCAGGTCGCCGCCGCAGCCGGGGTGAACCTCCAGACGCTGCGCTACTACGAGCGTCGGACTCCTCGCCGAACCAGACCGCAGCCTCGCCGGGCACCGCCTCTACCCGGCCGAAGCGGTCACCGTGCTGAAGGTGATCAAGGCCGCGCAGCGGCTCGGGTTCACCCTCGACGAGGTCGCCGACCTGCTCGAAGCAGGCCAGCACCGCCACGGCCGCCACCCGGACGCCGGGCTGCAGGCCCGCGCCCGGGCGAAGATCGCCGAGGTCGAGGCGACGATCGCCGATTTGCAGGTCATCGCCGGCACGCTGGGCGCCGCTGTCGACGCCGGGTGCGACGACCTCGTTGCGTGCGCGGGTCAGCCGTGCTACCCCATCCCGTTCGCCACCATCGCCGTAGCAGGAGTCCCCGCTGCCGAAGACCGTTGACCGGGTCCCTCACCGGGCCCGCCGGGTGCTGCCCTCCGGCCTGACGGGCCTGGCCGGGCTGGCCTGCGCGGCGTGCTGCGCCATCCCGCTGCTGCTGGCCGCCGGGGTCCTGTCCGGCGCCGGATGGGCCGTCGCAGGTGCGTGGATGCCCGGCATCACCGTCGCTCTGGCCGCGCTGGCCGGCACCGCGTGGTGGTGGGTGGGCCGCCGGCGTCTCCGCGGCGGCTGCGCCGGCGGAAGCGGCTGCGGATGTTCCACCGGGTCACCGACATGATCACGGGCGATGGGCAGGCCGATACGGTGCGGGGAATGACCGTCGCCCGCTCCATCCTGCTGTTCCTCGTCGCCGCCCTGTTCGAAATCGGCGGGGCATGGCTGGTCTGGCAGGGCTGGCGCGAGCACCGCTGCCTGTGGTGGATCGCCGCCGGGGTCTGCGCTGGCGCCGAGGCCAGGACCATCCGAGTCACCCTGGCGCCCGGCGACCCCAGCGCACCGCCGCACCGACACCCCGGTCCGCTCTTCGGTTACGTCACGCAGGGCGAGATCCTCTTCGAGCTGGAAGGGCAGCCGCCCCGGATACTCAAGGCCGGTGACGCCCTGTTCGAGCCCGGGGGCTCGGCATCGAGTTCGTCGTTCTTGCCCGCGAGGTGTCGTGCCTGCCGGTTGGGCCGGTTGACGTCGATTACCTTGATGTCTCGGCACGAACATAGGAGCATCGAACGGTTCCACCGGACCCTAACCGACGGCTGGGCCATCGCCCGCTTCTACAACTGCGAACAAGCCCGCAGGAAGGCCTTACCGGCCTTCCTGCATCACTACAATCACCACCGACCCCACACCGCCATCGGCGGCCTACCACCCATCACCAGGTTGACCAACGTCCCTGGACAGCACACCTAGTCCTGCTGGCCGAGACCAAGTTTGGATTCACCAACCAGTTGACACGTTGACTATTGGTGCCACCCTGTTGCACTTCGGCGCAACGTCAACTCTGGGCGCGTCGAGGTAGCCGGGTCGAGTCAGCACGCGACGCAGTACGCCTGCCCCCGGTGGACCGCGGGTGACCTGCCGGCGACTTTCGTCGGCCCCGTGCTCAGCGCCGCAGGAGCCGCAGCGTCTCCTCCCAGAGGATGTCGGCGTCCCTGTCGTCCAGGGCGTGCGGCAGCACGCCGCTCATGCCGTCGGAGCGCTCGGCGATGACCAGGGCCTCGTTGGCGTCCTCGAAGTAGCGGCCGGTGACGCCGTCGACCTCCGGGGAGGCGGCGAGCAGGACCGAGGTGGCGGCGCCCTGCTGCGGGGTCTTCCAGCCCGGCGGCACCTCCAGGCGGTTGCCCTGCTCGTCCACCGCGCCGACCCAGCGCAGCTGCGCGTCGTCGAGGTGTCGCTGCAGGTTGGTCATGATGCCGCCGGGGTGCAGGGCGTTGGCGGTGATGCCGTCGGCGGCCCACCTGTGGGCCAGGGCGACGGTGAACAGGATCGTCGCGGTCTTCGACTGGCCGTAGGCCGACCATGCCTCGTAGGGCCGGGCGGTGAAGTGGATGTCGTCGAAGACGACCGGGGACTGCTGGTGCGCCGAGGAGCTGACGACGACGATCCGGGCGCCGTGGGCGGCGGCGAGTGCGTCGTGCAGCCCCAGGGTCAGCTCGGCGTGACCGAGGTGGTTGATGGCGAACTGCGTCTCCCAGCCCTCGGCGGTCCTGGTCAGCTCCGGCAGGGCCATGACGCCGGCGTTGTTGACCAGGATGTGCAGCGGGCCCGTCCAGCCGGTGACGAAGGCGTCGATGGAGGCGCGGTCGGCCAGGTCGAGGTGGGCGACCCGGACGGTGCCCGGCGTGCCGCCGGCCGTGAGGTCGGCGGCTGCGCGCTCTCCGGCGGCGGTGTCGCGGACGGCCACCGTCACGTCGGCTCCGGCTTTGGCCAGCGCGCGGGCGGTCTCCAGGCCGATGCCGGACGCGCCGCCGGTGACCACCGCCCGACGGTCGGTGAGGTCGACCCCGACGATCACCTCGGCGGCGGTCGACTGGGCCGAGAAAGGGGTGATGATTCGTGACATTCCGGAACTCCTAGGGCGCAGAAAACTCTGCGATGGGGAGGTGGGATGGGATGGGTCAGACCGCAGTGCGGCGGATCAGTCGCAGCGCCCGACGGATCCGGTCGCGGAAGTCGTCCCGGGTGGCCGAGGTCGACTTCCAGGTCAGCGCGGCGGAGAAGAGCAGGTCCATCAGGTCGTCCGCGGTCAGCTCGGCGTCGAGCAGGCCCGGTGGGGCGAGAGCGCCGATGTGGGCGCTCAGCGTGCTGCGGGCCCGCTCCTGGTAGTCGTGGAACATCGAGCCCAGTTGGGGCCCGCTGCTCTCCAGCAGCTCGTTGAGGTCGCGTGCCACCTGGGTGTCGATGTACGGACCCATCAGCGCGTCCAGGCCCGCCACGATTCGCTCGTCGAAGCTCAGCGCCTGGTCGGCAAAGCGCTCCTCCATGGCCCGCTGGGCGCGTTCCATGACGCCCTGCATGGTGGCCCGGTACAGCTGCTCCTTGTTGGGGAACATCAGGTACAGGCCCGGCCGCGAGATGCCGGCCGCCTTGGCGACCGCCTCCATGGACGTCTTCTGGAATCCGTAGCGGCCGAACACCCCGACCGCTGCGGCCAGGACGCTGGCGCGCTTCGGGTCGTCGCTGAACTCCACGTTGCTCACGCTAGACAGCCTAGACACATTTTCGAAAGTTGTCTAATGCGTCAGATCACATCGGGCGGCGGCGGTGCACGCGGCTGAGGTCGTTCGGCCGGCGTTAACGGACTCACTGTGCCAACCGCAGGCAGTAAGGGTCCGCCGCACCCCCTCGATGCAGCGGACCCCGAGTTCATTCGCGAGTCGGCCAGCACCTGCTCCAACTCGTCGGTTCACCAGCACGTCGCGGGCCTTGGAACCCTCGGACGGGCCGACCACGCCGCGAGCTTCCATGAGGTCCATCAGCCGGCCGGCCTTGGCGAAGCCGACCCGCAGCCTGCGCTGGAGCATCGAGGTGGAGCCGAACTGCGAGGTGACCACGAGCTCGATCGCCTGCAGCAACAGGTCGCGGTCCTCGCTGATGCCCTCCGCGACGGGACGCTTCGCTTTTGCCGGCGGCCCGAGCACGTCTGGACGGAAGTCGGGGGTGCGCCGGCTCTTTGCAGTCTGGAGCATCGAGGAGCTGTTCCAGACCAGCAAAGGCCAGGTCGGCCTGGACCACTACCAGGTCCGCGGCTGGACCGGCTGGCACCGCTTCATCACCCGGGCCATGCTCCCCTGGCCGTCCTGACCATCCTCGCCGCCACCGCGCAGCAGCCCAACGCTGATCCGGAGATCATCGCGTTGACCGTCGCCGAGATCCGCTGACTCCTCAACGCCTTCGTCCTCGCCGCATCGCTCCCGCCAGCGCACACCCTGCACTGGTGGATCTGGCGACGAACATCCCAAGCCCGAGCCCGACGATCCCACTACCAGCGCAGACAGGCGAACTGACGTTGGAGTACTAACCACCGATATCTTGTCTGTCAGGTTGCGATGAGGCGCCGGCCGGCCGACGGGCGTCTCGTGCCGGCGGCGACATCGCGCGTTGACCCTGCTCCTCGCCGGGTGCCTTCAGGCGTCGACGTCGATGACGACCTTGCCCTCCCCGGCGCCCCGGCAACCAGGTCATGCGCCTCCCCGACCGTATCCAGGGTGAAGCGGCGCGGGTCGAGTCGTGGACGCAGCACGCCGGCATCGGCCAGTGCCGCGCCCTCGTGCAGGATCTCTCCATGGTGCTCCCGGCCCTGTCCGGTCAGCATGGGCAGCAGGGTGAACACTCCGGAGTAGGTCGCCCCGCGAAACGACAGCGGTGCGAGGGAGTGCGATCCCCATCCCAACGCGCTGACGACGTGTCCCTGGTAGGTACGCACCGCCGCGAACGAAGCGTCGAGAGCGACGCACCGCCTACATTGTCGGCGACGATGTCGAAACCCTGACCCGCGGTGTACGTCGCGACGTACTCCTCGACGCTGACGGCGCTGTAGTCGATGGGCACCGCGCCCAGGTTCCGGTCAGTGCCCGGCCAGGTGTGGCGACCGTATGGGCGCCGGGGTCAGCTGGTGTGTTGCAGCACCGGGACGATCCGGAAGTCGACCGTGGCGTGGTCGATGGTGGCGTGCACCGGGGAGCCGGCCATCTCGGTCATGATCCCCGAGGCGCTGCGCCGGCCGTCGGCGGCGGAGTCCCACGCGACGATGTCGGTGATCGTGCCGTCGTCGTCCTGCACGATCCGACGCCACCGGAAGCCGGGCTGCCGTCGCAGGTATTCGTTGATGTCGTCGTTGGCGTTGACGAAGTCGGCGCCGGTGAGGCCGGAGACGAGCCGGAACGTCGTCATCTCGAGTGCTTCGCTCATGGGTGCCCTCCTCGTGGTGTGCGATCAGCCCTGCACGGTGGACCGCATGATGATCTCGTTGACGTCGACGCTGTCGGGCTGGGTGATGGCGTAGGCGATCGCGTCGGCGACTGCCGAGGCAGGCATTCCCAGCTCCTCGGCCGCCGCGTGGGCGGCAGCACGCACCTGAGGGTCGCCTCCCCGCTCAGTGAGTTCCGAGTGGGTGTAGCCGGGGCTCACCAGGGTTAGCCGGACGTCCCGGCTCTCCTGGCGCAGCCCTTCGGTAAGCGCCCGGACCGCGTACTTGGTGGCGCAGTAGACCGCGGCCGTCGGGTCGACGCGGTACCCGGCGGTAGAGCCGATGTTGATGATGTGCCCTGCGCCGCGGGCCCGCATCAGCGGCAGTGCGGCGGCGATGCCGTACAGGGTGCCGCGCAGGTTCACCTCGACCATCTGGTCCCACTCGTCGACCCGCAGCGCGTCGAGGGTCGACAGGGCCATCACGCCGGCGTTGTTGACCAGTACGTCGATGCGGCCGTGCCGGTTGTGGGCGCCCTCGACGAAGGAGAGCACGCTGTCACGGCTCGTGACGTCGAGCTCATGGTGCTCGGCGGTGCCACCGGCGGCGCCCAGTTCGTTGACGAGTGCGGCGAGCCGGTCGACGCGCCGGGCACCCAGCACGACGTGATGGCCGTCGGCGGCCAGCCGGCGGGCGGTCGCCGCACCGATACCACTGCTTGCACCGGTGATGAGAATGATCTTCGAGCCGGTACTGTCTCCCATTGATCCTCCTGTTGTGCTTCGGGCCTGCGGCCAAGCGCCGCTGCTCAACGATGCGGCTGGTACGCGGGCCCGGGAAGGGTGAGGCTTCCTGGGTGCGCGACACCCCGGCACCACGTACGTTTCATTCGATTCAGGGCGCTCTGTCCCGTACGCCTCGACCTGCGGATGGGGCGATTCAGCGGACGGGCCAGCGAAGCCGGCAGCTGGCCCGGGATCTCAGCCAGGAGTCTTAGGCTGGTCGACATGCCCGATTCAAACCGGCTCGGGGAATTCCTCCGGGCCAACCGCGCCCGAGTGGACCCGAAAGAGGCCGGACTGCACGGGGGCGGCGACCGCCGGGTACCGGGGCTGCGCCGCGAGGAGATCGCAGTGCTGGCCGGGGTGAGCGCCGACTACTATGCCCGCCTCGAGCAGGGTCGGGAGCGCAAGCCCTCGGCACAGGTGCTCGACGCGATCGGCCGGGCCCTGCGCCTCGACCCGGACGCGCGCGGCCATCTCTTCCGGCTCGCCGGGCTCCATCCTCGCCTCGGCCCGGACAACACCCGGGACTCCGTCCACCCCGCCCTGCTGCGGCTGCTGGACGCATTTCCCACCTCCGCCGCCTACGTGCTCAGTCCCGCGTTCCAGGTGCTGGCCACCAACAGCGTGGCGGCTGCCCTGCTGTCCCCGTTCACGGGCCCGACCAACATGGCCCGGGTGCTGTTCCAGCATCCGCAGGCCCGCACCGTCTTCCCCGACTGGCCGACCCTGACCGAGAACGTCGTACACGCCCTACGACTCAACGCCGATCTCTTCCCGGAAGATCCCCAGATCCGGGCGCTCGTAACTGACATGCGACGGGACTCGCCGGAGTTCGGCGCCCTCTGGGCGGACCAGACCGTGCAGGGCTTGACCCGCATGTTCAAGGTCATACACCACCCCGAGGCAGGGCGGGTCGAGCTGACCTACCAGACCTTTGACGTCCTGGATGCTCCCGGTCAGCAACTGCTGGTCGGCACGCCTGAGCCGGGCAGCCGCAGTGCCGAGGCCCTGGCCGCTCTGGCAGCACCGGATCGGGGGGTCGCGGGCCAGCCGCCGGGGGGTGGTCAGCCACCCAAGGGCTGATGCCTGCGCACGCGGAAGTGCCGCACCCCAGTCGGAACGTGGTCGCGGCCGCCGGTCAGCACGGACTCGCGCGCTGCAACGGCTCTCGGTCTACCGGATTCCGCCCTGGGCGCGTCGCGCCGACACGTCTGCAGTGACGGCGAAGCGCGACGCGGCAATAATGCGGATTATGTGCCGCACCCCGTGATCGCGGATGTAGTAGCGGAGACGTACCCGCTGGCCTTGAGGGCTCGCGGCGCGGCCGGGTCGGGGTTGCAGGTTCAACGGGCGTTTCGACGACCGGGATGGGCATCGAGCCACCCCCAACGGTCGCAACCTCAGGGGCGTCTAGGTGCAGCACTACGCACTGGATCTCTGAGATATCGCGGAACGTCATCGTTCCATTCGATGCGGTGACCGTACAAGTGCCCAGCCAGCCGGCGGGCGTCACGCAGGTCCTGGCCCGATCGGTTACCCCGCTTTTCGGACCGGGACGGCCGGCTGCCGCGATGTCGGGCTCCAGTTGATCCGTAACGCATCGGCTTCACTTGAAGGGTGACAGTCGACAGGGCCTCTCTGGACCTGCTGGCACACTGCGTAACCGGCAATTGCCTATCGGTGGTGCACGCGATCCTCGACCGTCGTCGCCCCGCGGTGCGCCTTCAGTTGGCGAGCGGCCATGATCGCGACGACGATCGAGACGATGTACAAGACCAGCGGGAAGGCCAGCAGCCCCAAGGCCGGCCGGCGCCACTCCCACATCAGCACGGCACAGACGGTAGCGGTCCCTGCGTTCAAAGCAACGTAGAAGCGGGCTAGCCCGCGCCCCAGCCGGTATGCCCACGCGCGGTCGCCGCGCAGTCCCTGACAGGGCGAGTTCAATCGGTCGTTGCAACACCGGGCTGTTGTAGTGAGCGTAGCTGCTCGGCGAA
>NZ_JBHSBO010000029.1:0-2526 GCF_042650685.1 Micromonospora sp. GCM10011542 | reverse complement strand
GCCGCTCTCGACGGCATCGAAGCCCGCAAACTGGAGGTCGTCGCCGACGAGTGGAGCGCCCATATCAAGGCGTCACTGGCCGCCGACCCGAGCGCCTTCTACACCGCCTTCGGACGCGGCTGACGGCCAGCCGTACGGGAAATCGCTGCGCGTCAGAAGCGCGCTCAATTGCCGCGAGTCGCGCGCTGATCTGCGTGCCGACGCCCGACTCTGCCGATGACCGGTCGGCGGGTCCTCAGGTGAGGCAGAACTCGTTGCCCTCGATGTCCTGCATGACCATGCACGCGTCGGTGCCGTCGTACAGCAGTCGCTCGCGTCTCGCGCCGAGTGGGACGAGCCGAGCGCACTCGGCCTCGAGGGCGGCCAGCCGCTCTTCGCCCTCAAGGTCATAGGCGACCCGCACGTCGAGGTGGACGCGGTTCTTGGCCACCTTGCCTTCGGGCACGCGCTGGAAGTACAGACGCGGGCCGACCCCCGAGGGATCGACGCAGGCGAACCACGAGCCCTGCTCCTCGGGCGGCATCGAGTGCTGGAAGTCGTCCCACGTTCCGAAGCCCTCGAGAGGCGTCACGACGTACCCCAGCACCTCGCACCAGAACCGACCGACGCGCTCGGGTTCGATGCAGTCGAAGGTGACCTGGACCTGCTTGACCGATGGCATGGGACGACACCCTACGGCCGCCTGCTACCACCAGACTGGGTGGGGTATGCACTCCACATGGCGCTGGCTGGCGTTGGGAGACTCAAGTGCACGCTCATGCCGCTGGTCGCGCGGTCGCTGGTGGAAGCGCGGCTAGCAGCGGGTTTATGGTGGCCGGATGCTTGACCTGAGCAGGCTAGACCTGGAGGAGATCGCCACCGCGCTCGAAGACCAGACCGACTACGAGCACCGATGGCTGATCAACCCGCAGACCGGCGAGACCGTGTTCTGGACGACGGACGGCGGCATCGACGGACACACGCCCGTCGACCTTGACGACCTCGACCTGGTCGGCATCGACCCGCTGCCGTCCTACGTCTGGTACCAGGACATGGCCGACTTCGCCGAGAAGATCAGTAACGCGGCGGCCGGCCGCCGACTCGCGCGAGCTATCCAGGGCAAGGGCGCCTTCCGCCGGTTCAAGAACGAGTTGCACGAGGAGTATCCGCACCTGCTGCCGGCGTGGTACGCCTTCCGCGACGTGCGCGCAAAGCGGCGGGCTGTTGAATGGCTGGTCGACAACTCGCTGGTCAACGACGAAACGGGCGAGCGTTTCGTGGCCGAGCACCCCGATCCCGACCTTCCCTGAGCTGGCGCCCGCGCCCCGCGACTTCCTGTACGACGAACGTACGCATCTGCCGCCTTCCGGGTGTTACTTGGCGTTCTCTGTATGGGTGACACTCAACTTCTGTCGGGAACTGTCGGCCGCCGACTGGATCGCCCACAGCGACCTGCCGTGGCAGCAGCTTGTGGGACTCGGCCCTGCCGGCTTCGACGCCTACGCGCGGCTTCGGTTCCTGCCCGATCCGACATACCCCGGCCAAAGCGAAAATGACGTCGACGCGGACTGGCCCATTGACCAGCTGCCCACCCTTTTCGAGGTGCTGGCCACCCACACCACGACCCCCGAAGACTGCTACTTCTGCGTCTGGGAAGGCTTCGGCGACGCCGACGTCGCAGCCGACGACGGCGCCGTGTACATCGACAAAGAGAACACAGGCGCCCCGCTCGAGCGGCTCGGCGGCCAGCCGGGACTGGCACCCAGACCCGCTGCCCCGCCCTCGACACCGCGTGCGCCCAAGGTTGTGGTGCCCAACCGTGCGTACTGGTTGTTTCGAGGGCCGTTAGCCGACGTCGGCACCTGGGACACCGCTGCGGGGTGGCCGGGCCAGCGCCGTCTCAGCAACGCCGAGCCGGCATTCGCCTGGCCCGCCGATCACGCCTGGTGCGTGGCCAAGGACGTCGATCCGCACTGGGCCGGGATCGGCGGGACCCGGGCGCTGATCACCCAACTCACCACCGACCCGCGCCTTGACGTGGTTCCCGCCGAGCCCACCCAGGACCTGCCGCTCTACAGGTGAACAGCCCGGTGCGCAGTTGACGAGTGCTCTGCGGACCGCTGACAGGGCCTGCCGCGCTCAGGTCGGTACGCACGGATCGGGACTGCCCCGGGTTTGGTTGACTCGCGGGGTTGAGCAGTTCAGGCCGCGTGTGCGGGCCTGTTGATTGTCTCAAACTCGATCGGGGTGAGCTTGCCGAGGCGTCGTTGGCGTCGGCGGCGGTGGTAGGTGCGTTCGATCCAGGTCACGATCGCCAGGCGCAGTTCGTGGCGGGTGTGCCAGCGCTGCCGGTCCAGGACGTTGCGTTGCAGCAGGGCGAAGAACGACTCCATGGCGGCGTTGTCGCCGCAGGCTCCGACGCGGCCCATCGAGCCGGTCAATCCGTTGCGCCGTAACGCTTTGACGAACTTCTTCGACCGGAACTGGGCGAGTTCAATCGGTCGTTGCAACACCGGGCTGTTGTAGTGAGCGTAGCTGCTCGGCGAA